>JBKJIL010000023.1:0-14438 GCA_046598435.1 Acidimicrobiales bacterium | reverse complement strand
CACCGAGGCCAGCCTCGACGAGCTGGAGCTCCTGGTCGACACCGCCGGGGCCGACACCGCGGCCCGGGTCACCCAGCAGCGCGCCGCGCCGGATCCGAAGTACTACATCGGCAAGGGCAAGGCCGAGGAGCTGAAGGCCGTCGCTCTGGAGACCGACTGCGACACGGTCGTCTTCGACGACGAGCTGACCCCGGCCCAGCAGTTCAACCTGGAGAAGCTGCTGGGGCGGACGGCCATCGACCGCACCGCGGTGATCCTCGACATCTTCGCCCAGAACGCCCACAGCCAGGAGGGCAAGGCGCAGGTGGAGCTGGCCCTCCTGAAGTACCGCCTGCCCCGCATCCGCGGCAAGGGCACGGCCCTCTCGCAGCAGGCGGGTGGCATGTCCGCCGCCGGCGGTGCCCGCATCGGCACCCGCGGGCCGGGCGAGACCCAGCTCGAGGTGGATCGCCGCCGCATCCAGCAGCGGATCCACAAGCTGGAGGCCGAGCTGCGCGAGATCGACAAGCACCGGGCGACGCAGCGCAAGGCGCAGCATCGCAGCCGCGTCCAGCGGGTGGCCATCGTCGGGTACACGAACGCCGGGAAGTCGACGTTGCTGAACCGCCTCACCGACGCCGGCGTGCTCGTGGAGGACCGCCTGTTCGCCACCCTCGACGCCACCACCCGTCGCCTCCACCTCCCCGGTGGCGAGGCGGTGCTCATGACCGACACCGTCGGCTTCATCCGCAAGCTGCCCCACGACCTCGTCGAGGCCTTCAAGTCGACGTTGGCGGTGGCCGCCGACGCCGACCTGCTCATCCACGTCGTCGATGCCGCGGCCGTCGATGTCACGGGGAACATCGATGCCGTGCGCGCCGTGCTGCGCGAGATCGGCGCCGACGACGTGCCCGAGCTGCTGGCCTTCAACAAGGCCGACCTGGCTCCCGAGGAGGCGGCCCGGCTGGCCGCCTCCCACAGCGGCGCGGTGGCCTTCAGCGCCGTCAGCGGGGCTGGGATCGAGGCGCTGCTGCAGACGGTGGGCGACCGCCTCCGGGCGCTCACCAACGTGGTGGAGCTGGCCATCCCGTACGACCGCGGTGACCTCCTGGCCGCCGTCCACCGCGAGGGGGAGGTGCTCGTCGAGCTCCCCGACGACACGGCCATGCGCCTGCGGGTCCGCCTCGACGACGCCGCCCTCGGGCACTTCGTGGAGTACGTGGTCGCCTGATGACGACGGCCGTCCCCTTCGTGCCCCCGCCCTATCCCTACGACCGCCTGGCCGACCTGCAGGTGCTCGGCGCGGCGCTCCCCGGCGGCCTGGTCGACCTCTCGATCGGCACCCCGTGCGATCCGCCCCCGCCGTTCGTGCTGGAGGCCATGGCCCGCTCCGGGGCCGAGCGCGGCTACCCGCCCTCGATCGGCACGGCCGCCTACCGGGAGGCCGCCGCGGGTTGGATGGCCCGCCGGCTCGGCGTGGCGGTGGAGCCCTCGGCGATCGCGGCGTGCGTGGGCACGAAGGAGCTCGTCGCCGGGATGCCTCAGTGGCTCCGCCTGCGTCGACCCGACCTCGACACGGTGCTCTACCCGGCCGTCAGCTACCCCACCTACGCCATGGGGGCGACGCTGGCGGGGTGCCGGGCCGTGCCCTACCGAGCGCTGGCCGACATCGACGAGGCCGACGCCCGGCGTGCGCTGTGCCTCTGGGTGAACGTCCCCGCCAACCCCACCGGCGACATCGCCGACCTGGGCGCCGCCGCTGAGTGGGGCCGGGCGCGGGGGGTGCCCGTGCTGTCCGACGAGTGCTACGTCGAGTTCACCTGGGACGGCCCGCCGCGGACGATCCTCGAGCACGGGCTGGCCGGCGTGCTGGCCGTGCACTCGCTCTCGAAGCGGTCGAACCTGGCTGGGGTGCGAGCGGGCTTCTACGCCGGTGACCCCGAGCTCGTGCACTACCTCGGGGAGCTGCGCAAGCACGCCGGGTTCATGGTGCCAGGGCCCGTCCAAGCGGCCGCCGTCGCGGCGTGGAGCGACGACCAGCACGTGGGCGACCAGCGACGCCGCTACCTGGGGCGGCTCGAGGCCATGGCCGCGGCGCTGGCCGCCATCGGCGTGCCGACCCCGATGCCCGCAGGCGCCTTCTACCTGTGGGCGCCGGCTCCAGACGGCGATGCATGGGGCTTGGCCCGTCGCCTGGCTGTCCACGGCGGGGCCCTGGTGTCGCCGGGCGAGTTCTACGGGCCCGATGCCGCCGACCACGTCCGGGTGGCGGTCGTGCAGCCGGACGACCGGATCGCCCTGGTGGCCGAGCGCTTGGCGGCCGTCGGCGCCTAACCGGAGCCGAGGCCGCGGGGCCCGCCACCCCCACCGCGACCCCAACGGCGCGACCGGCTGGCGTCGAGGACCGAGTCCTTCACGACCGACGCCGCCCGCCGCAGCTGCTCACCGGTCACCACGGGCCGGTTGGCGGCCGCCTCCGCCGTCTGCAGGGCCTGCTCGATCAGGACGCCCATCGACTGGAGCTGGCGGCTCAGGTCGTCGAACTCGGTGTCGAGGCGCTGCTCGAGCCGGTTCCAGGTGGCCTGGGCGGCTCCCATCACGGCCCCCGCCTCGAAGCCCATCGGACCCGACCCGGCCGGAGGCTGGGCGTCGAGGAGCTCGGTGATCGAGCGGCGCATCGCCTCCAGCCGCTCGTCGAGGAGGCGCAGCACGCCGACCAGGGCCCGGTCGGTGTGGTCCGTGACCTGATCGCGCAGCGTGTCGGTGGCGCCGCTGAGCTGCTCGCGCAGGGCGGTCAGCTCGTTCGTGATCTCGGGCAGCTGCCACGACAGGGCCCGCACCGCCTCGCCCAGCTCGTCCACCTGCTCGCCGAGGCGGTGGGTGGCGGCCCGCACCTGCGGGCTGTCGTCAGCGGTCGCAGCCGCACCTCGGGCGGGGTCGACGTCCTCGAGGAGCCCGTCCACCGCCCGCACCACGTCGTGGAGGAGGGCGTCGCTGCGGTCGGCCCGGGCGAGGAGGAGGCCCTGGAGGTCGGTCACCGGGATGGTTGCGGCGTCCCGCAGGGCAGCCAGCCGGTCTTCGATGCGGGCGTCGGAGCGCTCCACGGTCTCGGCCAGACGGGCCAGCACGTCGAGGGCGAGGGTGAGGTCGTCGTGCTGCTGGGCCGGCAGACCGTCACCTCCGGCATCGTCGGCCGGGTGGGCCATGGCCAGCACCTGGCGTTCGAGGGCCTCCAGCCGTTGCGCCACCTGGCGGGCGTCCTCGCTGCGGTGTCCCTCGCTCTCGACCAGGCGCGCGAGCAGGTCCGTCTGGGCGGTGGCGACGGCGGCCGTGGCGCCGGCCACCGTGTCGAGCTTGGTGGCCAGCGCGTCGAGCAGGCTGGTGACGTCGCGCGGAGGCTCCGCTGTGTCGTCGTCGTCGTCCTCGTCGTGCATCGTCGGCGTCCCCCGCTCAGTTCGTGTGCAGGGCGGTGTTCAGTGCGACGGTGCCGCTGGCCCGGGGGCGCACCTCGACCACACCGGTGGTGCTGTTGCGGATGAACAGCAGGTTGGACTGACCGCTCAGCTCGGCCGCCTTGGCGACGGTGCCGTCGGGCAAGGTCACCCGGGTGCCGGCGGTGACGTAGAGGCCCGCCTCCACCACGCAGTCGTCGCCGAGCGAGATCCCGATGCCGGCGTTGGCACCCAGGAGGCAGCGCTCGCCGACCCGGATCACCTCCTTGCCGCCGCCGGACAGGGTGCCCTGGATCGAGGCGCCCCCGCCGAGGTCGGTGCCCTCACCGATCACCACCCCTTGGCTGATGCGACCCTCCACCATCGACGTGCCGAGGGTGCCCGCGTTGAAGTTCACGAACCCCTCGTGCATGACGGTGGTGCCCTCGGCGAGGTGGGCGCCCAAGCGCACCCTGCTGGCGTCGGCCACCCGCACGCCACTGGGCACCACGTAGTCGGTGAGCCGGGGGAACTTGTCGAGGGCGTGGATCAGGAGCGGGGTGCCGGCGGCCCGGGCCCGGAGCCGCACCTCGGTGAGCGTGTCGGCGGCCACCGGGCCGAGCTGGGTCCACGCCACGTTCACGAGGAGCCCGAACAGGCCGTCGAGGTTGATGGAGTTGGGCGTCACCAGACGATGCGACAGCAGCTGCAGGCGCAGCCAGGCGTCGTAGGTGTCGACCGGTGGGGCGTCGAGGTCGGTGATGGTCGTGGCCACCGCCACCACCTGGACGTCGCGAATCGGGTCGGCGCCCAGGGCCCCGACCGCCGAGGACCCGAGCTGGTCCTCTGCGCCGACGGGGTCGAGTCGGGTGGTGCCGGTGGCGGTCTCGGGTGCGCCGAGCGCGGGGCTCGGGTACCAGGCGTCGAGCACGCGCCCGTCGGCGCTGAGCGTGGCCAGGCCGCTGGCGTGGGCGCCGAGGGCGGCGGGGCGGGGGGAGGCGTCGGTCACGGTCGTCAACCGTATCTGGCGGGAGGGGTGGCCCCCGTAGGCTGCGGCGATGGCTCTCGACCTCCTCGCCCGCACGGCCGACCTCGTCGACATCCCGTCGGTCAGCCACGACGAGGCCGCCATCACCGATCGCATCGAGACCGACCTGCGCGCCTGTTCCCACCTCGCCGTCGAGCGCGTCGGCGCCAACCTGGTGGCCCGCACACAGCTCGGCCGGGCTGTGCGAGTGATCCTGGCCGGCCACACCGACACCGTGCCGGTGAACGGCAACGCCCGGGCCCGCATCGACGGGGACGTGCTGTGGGGTCTCGGCGCATCAGACATGAAGGGGGGCCTGGCGGTGATGCTGGCCCTCGCCGAGGAGGTGCCCGAACCGGCCGTCGACCTCACCTTCGTCTTCTACTCGGGGGAGGAGGTGAGCGCCGAGCACAACGGCCTCGGGCAGCTCATGCGCGATCGTCCCGACCTCCTTGCCGGGGACCTGGCCATCCTGGGCGAGCCCACCGGTGGCGAGATCGAGGCGGGGTGCCAGGGCACGATGCGCCTCGAGGTGACCGTGCTCGGTGCACGAGCGCACACCGCGCGCCCGTGGATGGGTCGCAACGCGGTGCATCGCCTGGGTCGCGTGCTGCGAGCCGTGGATGCCTTCCCCGAGCGCCAGCCGGTGATCGACGGCTGCACCTACCGCGAGGCCCTGCAGGCGGTGGCCGTCAGCGGCGGAGTGGCCGGCAACGTGGTGCCCGACCGGGCCGACCTGGTCCTGAACCGCCGGTTCGCGCCCGACCGCACCCCAGAGGAGGCCGAGGCGGAGGTGCGAGCGCTGCTCGCCCCCGTGCTGGAGGACGGCGACGAGGTGCGGGTCGTCGACGTGGCCCCGGCCGCCGCGCCCGGTCTGGGGCACCCGATCCTGCGCTCGTTGATCGAGGAGCACGGCCTGCCGGTGCGGGCCAAGCTGGGCTGGACCGACGTGGCTCGCTTCGCGGCGGCCGGCATCCCGGCCTGCAACCTCGGCCCCGGCGACGCCACCCTGGCCCACGCGGCCGACGAGCGGGTCGACCGGGCGGCGCTCGATCGCACCTACGCCGTCCTGCACGCCGTGCTCACCGCGGCGCCAACAGCGTCCTAGCTCAGGCGAGTGCGGCGCCAGGTCATGGCGGCAGCTGTGCCGCTGGCCAGCACCGCGGCGACGGCCAGCGCCACCAGCGCGCTGGGCAGGTCATCGGGGGCGGCGGAGCCGGGGGCGAACGGGGCGGCGGTCGACGTCTCGGGGATGGAGATGCCCGGGAGGCCACTGGAGGTCGGGAAGGTCGACGGCGTGGGCAGCTCGGCCGGCCCGAGATCGGGCCGCGGGCCTCCGGCGGTCGGTGCCGGACCGACCGAGGTCGACGACGTGGGGCCGGTGGACGCGGTGGTCCCCGGCGGCGCCGGGCCGACGGCGCGGGCCAGGTCGAGGCGTCCGTAGCCGTAGGTGTCATCCTGGCCTGGCGGGCCGAGATCGGCGGCCGTCTGCAGCAGGCGATCGATGGCGGCCTGCGGCGACAGCCCCATCCCGAGCAGGACGGCCAGGGCGCCCGCCACGTGGGGGGCGGCCATCGACGTGCCAGCCAGGCAGGCGTACTGATCGTGCTGGCCGGCCGTCCAGTAGGTCGAGAGGATCCCGGCGGGGGTGCCTCCCGTGGCGCAGTTGGTGGGATCGGCCTCCGCCTCGCCCCCAGGGGCGGCGATGGGCCAGCGGGCGTCGCGGAGCAGGCCCGACGAGTCGCTGGAGTACGACGCCCGCCCGTCGTCGCGGGTGGTGGCGGCAACGACCATGGCGGGCTCGTCGCCGAAGCCGGCGGGCAGCATCGAGTCGTTCCCCGCCGCGACGACCGCGATGACGCCCTTGCTCCACGCGTAGTCGACGGCGTCGCAGAAGGCGCACCCCAACGTCGACTGCATCGAGCCCCCGCCGAGGGAGAGGTTGATCACGTCGGCACCGTGGTCGACGGCCCAGCGGATGCCGGCGGACACGTCTCCGGCTGTCCCGCTGGCGGTGCAGCCCGAGGCGCTGCAGTCGTCGGCCAGCACCCGCACGGCGAGCAGCCCGGCGTCGGGCGCCACGCCGGCGATGCCCCGGCCGTTGTCGGTGGCGGCCAGGGCGATGCCCGCCACGTGGGTGCCGTGACCGTTGTCGTCCTGGGCCGATCCCCGGCACAGGGCGGCGTCGCCGGCGGCACCGATGCAGCTCGTCTGGTCGACGATCTTGCTGCTGAGGTCTTCGTGCTGGAGGTCCACGCCGGAGTCGACCACGGCGATGGTGACGCCCCGACCGGTTCCGAGGGCCCACGCGTCGGGGGCCCCGATGCGCGCCAGGCCCCACTGCAGGCCCTGCTCGAACACGGGGTCGTCGACGCTGACCCGTCCGTGCGCGTGAGGAGCGGCGAGGACGAAGAGGACGAGTGCGAGCGCGCCGAGGAGGCGGGGAGTGCGGGGCATCTGCCCCCATTGTCCGTCAGCAGGGGCCCGAGCGGGTAGTCGGGTCTCAGAGGCGACGCAGCACGGTGACGACTCGGCCGTAGATGGTGACCTCGTCGGCGTCGAACTCCATGGGTGACAAGCGGGCGTTGGCAGGGAGCAGCGTGATGGTGGCGCCCTTGCGGCGGAACGTCTTCACCGTGGCCTCGTCGCCGGGGATGCCCGCCACCACGATGTCGCCGTTGTCCGCGGTGCTCTGGGCGTGGCAGACGACGTAGTCGCCGTCCACGATGGCGGCTTCGACCATCGAGTCGCCGCGCACCCGCAGCATGAACAGGTCGCCCTCGCCCGTGAAGTCGGCCGGCAGCGGCAGCGTCTCTTCGATGTTCTCCTGGGCCAGCACGTCGGTGCCGGCGGCCACGTCGCCCACCAGCGGCACGTGGCGCACGGGCCGCCGGTCGACCGGTGCGCCTGAGGTGGCATCGAAGCGGACCTCGATGGCGCGCGGCTTGGTGGGATCGCGGCGCAGGAAGCCCAGCTTCTCCAGGGTGGCCAGGTGGGCGTGGACCGTCGAGGGCGACGTCAACCCCACGGCCAGGCCGATCTCGCGCACCGAGGGCGGAAAGCCGCGATCGCGCTGATGCTGCTCGATGACCTCCAGGATCTCTCGTTGCCGTGGGGTCAGGGTGACATCCGCCATCAGGGCCTCCAGTGCCATACAGGTGTTCGGGACCCTACCGAAGCGATGCCGGCGTGGCAAACACCCGTTCGGCGGACGGATGTTCGATTGGGGGCTTGACGCCGAACGGGCGTTCGGGGGTAGGGTGACGACACGTCGAACAGGCGTTCCCGGAACACCCGTTCCGCCCGCCGTCCCAGCTCGACTGTCACACCCCCTGAGGAGAATCCGAGCCATGTCCTCCGCAGCCGCTCTCGAGCTCACCCCCCGTCGTCAGCCCACCACCCCGCCGCCGGGGCCCGGCCAGCCCGCTCGACCCGCCTTGCGGGTGCTCGAGGGCGGCCGGGCCCCGGCCCGAGTCGCCCGGCAGGCGATCTACCGGCGTCGTCGCCTGGCCGCCGTCGCGCTCCTCGTCCTGACCACCTCGGTGGTCCTCCTCCTGGCCAGTGCTGTCCTGGCCAGGTCCGCCGGCGGCGGCACCCCCACCTCCGCCGCCGGCACCTCGTCGTCCGCTGTGCACATCGTGCAGCCGGGCGAGACGCTGTGGTCGATCGCCCGGTCGATCGCCCCGGAGACCGACGCTCGCCTGCTCGTGGATCGCCTCGTGGCGGCCAACGGCGGCGCCGCGCTGCAGGTCGGGCAGCGGCTCCAGCTGCCGTAGGGCCTCCGGAGGTGGTGGCCAGTAGCCTGCGCGTGTGCGCTGTCCTGCCTGTGGCTCCCTCGATGACAAGGTCGTCGACTCGCGCCAGGCCGACGACGGCAGCTCGATCCGGCGTCGTCGGGCCTGCATCGGGTGCGGTCGACGCGTCACCACCTTCGAGCGGGTCGAGGAAGCGCCGCTGTTCGTCGTGAAGCGCTCCGGTGACCGTGAGCCCTTCGAGCGCGACAAGGTGGCCAGCGGGATCCGCTTGGCGGCCAAGGGTCGGCCCATCGAAGCCGATGGGGGTGCCGCCCTCGATGCCCTGATCACCGCCATCGAGGATGCCGTACGGGTGGAGGGCGGCCTCGAGGTGAGCTCGGAGATGGTGGGTCGGGTCGTGCTCGAGCAGCTCCGGGAGGCGGACCCGGTGGCCGCCATCCGCTTCGCCAGCGTCTACCTCGGCTTCGACGACCTGGCCGACTTCGAACGAGAGGTCACCCTCCTCTCGAAGCGCACCGCCCCCAAACCCCACTGACCCCGCCGGGGCCCGTCAGCGGGTGCGGAGCCAGCGGCCGAGCAGGAGCCCGTCGGCCTCGAGGAGTCGGTCGAGGTGCATCGCCCGCGGGGGCGACGTCACGGCACCGATCGTCGAGCGGGGGGCATCGCCGCCCACGAGCAGGGGAGCGACGGTGAGGGCCCACTCGTCGACCAGGTCGGCGGCCATCAGATCGGCGTTGAGATGGGGCCCGCCCTCGCAGGTGATCGTGCGCACGCCCCGAGCGTGCAGGGCCGCCAGCGCGGCCGCGAGGTCGACCGTGAAGTCCCCGGCCACGATCAGCTCCGCCACGTCGGCGACGGCGGCCCGACGATCGGCAGGCGAAGCCTCGCAGGTGAGGACGAAGGGTGGCTCCTCGGCCTCCGTGAACAGCGGCTGGCCGAGATCGAGGTCGAGCGACCGGGTGGCGATGGCCAGACGAGGTGCCGCGGCCTGGCCCCGGGCCACGCGGGCGGCACGGGTGTCGGCGGAGGGTCTCGGGGGGCCGTAGCCCTCGCCCCGAACCGTGCCCGCGCCCGCCAGCACGATGTCGCCCACCGCCCGCAAGGCCGAGAACACGGCCTTGTCGGCCGGTCCTCCCAGCTGCCCGGAGCGCCCCTCGATCGTGATGGCGCCGTCGAGCGAGGCGATCATGTTGACGAGCAGCCACGGCCGGCCGCGGGGGGCCGGGCGGGCCTCGGCCGCCACGAGGGCGGCGACGTCGTCGATGGGGCCCGGCTCGGGCCAGAGGCGTCGCATGTGCGGCGGACGCTACCGCGCCCGGCGCCGGGGCCGACGTGGCATCGGGGCGGCCCAGCGTGCAGGCTGGGGAGGTGACGACCTCCGCGGCGCAGCCCTCCCGAGCCCAGCTCCCGCCCGATCACCACCACCACGGCGAGCAGCACAAGTCGCACCGAGCCGGGTGGTTGCGGGCCGCGGTGCTGGGCGCCAACGACGGCGTCGTGTCCACGGCCTCCCTGATCGTCGGCGTGGCCAGCAGTGGTGCGTCGTTCGGTGCCGTGCGCACAGC
The DNA here is from genome assembly GCA_046598435.1 of Acidimicrobiales bacterium. Lineage (GTDB taxonomy): Bacteria > Actinomycetota > Acidimicrobiia > Acidimicrobiales > VFJN01 > VFJN01. Next base: position 4,681 of record JBKJIL010000023.1, on the reverse strand, counting down.
GGGCATCGCCGGGCTGGTGGCCGGGGCCATGTCGATGGCGGTGGGGGAGTACGTCTCGGTGGCGTCGCAGCGCGACACCGAAGAGGCCGACCTCAGCATGGAGCGGCGAGCCCTCCAGGAGCACCCCCGGGCCGAGCTGGCCGAGCTCACCGAGATCTGGCGGGGCCGAGGCCTCGAACCGACGCTCGCCGCCGAGGTGGCCCGTCAGCTGACCGAGGCCGATGCCCTCGCTGCCCACGCCCGCGACGAGCTGGGCCTCACCGAGGTGTCCGCCGCCCGACCCGTGCAAGCGGCATGGACCTCCGCCGTCGCCTTCTCGCTGGGCGCCTTCCTGCCCCTGGTCGCCTACCTGGTCACGCCTGGCTCCGGCCGGTCCGTCGGCGTCGTGGTCACCGCGCTGGTCGCGCTCGGGCTCCTCGGCGCGCTGGGGGCCGCGCTCGGCGGTGCGCCCCGGGTGCGGGCCACCCTGCGGGTGGGCGCGGGCGGCGCGGCGGCCATGGCGCTCACCATGCTGGTGGGGAAGCTGACGGGCGCGGCCCTCGGCTGACGCTGGCAGGATGGGCCTGCTCGCACGAGGGGGATCCGCCATGACCATCGCCGACGAGGCACTCGCCGCCGACCTGCCCACGCCGACCGACGCGTCCGCGGCCACGCGCACTGCCGTGCGCACCTGCCCGCTGTGCGAGGCGGGGTGCGGCCTCGAGATCACGCTGCGCCCCGCCGCCGACGGCGGCGAGGAGGTGGTGCGCATCCGGGGCGACCAGGCCGACGTGTTCAGCCACGGGTACATCTGCCCGAAGGGCTCCACCCTCAAGCAGCTCCACGAGGACCCCGACCGCATCCGCCGTCCCCTCGTGAAGCGCGACGGCGCCTTCGTGGAGGTCGGGTGGGACGAAGCCTTCGCGGCCATCGAGGCGGGCCTGCTGCCCATCCTCGAGCGCGACGGCCGCAGCGCCTGCGCGGCCTACGTCGGCAACCCCAACGCCCACAACTTGGCCGGTCTGCTCTACGGGCGGGCCGTGCTGCGGGCCCTCGGCACCACCAACGTCTTCTCGGCATCGACGGTGGACCAGCGTCCCAAGGAGATCTCGGCGGCCCTGATGTTCGGGGGCGGCCTCAACGTGCCCGTTCCCGACGTCGACCGCACCGACCATCTGTTCATGCTGGGCGCCAACCCGTACGCGTCGAACGGGAGCCTGGCCACCGCCCCCGACTGGCCTGGTCGCATCGAGCGGCTCGTGGCCCGCGGCGGCACCTTGGTGGTGGTCGATCCCCGTCGGTCGCGCACCGCCGAAGAGGCGACCGAGTGGGTGCCCATCCGACCGGGTGCCGACGCCTACCTGCTGGCCGCCATGGTGCAGGTGATCACCAGCGAGGGCCTGGTCGACCTGGGGTCGCTGGCGGAGCTGGTCACCGGCCTCCACGAGGTGACGGCCGCCTGCGCGCCCTACACGCCCGATGCGGTGGCCCACGCCTGCGGACTGCCGGCGGACGACATCCGCCGCCTGGCCCGAGGGCTGGCTGCCGCCCCGACGGCGTGCGTGTACGGCCGGATCGGCACCACCACCGCAGAGTTCGGCACCGTGACGTCGTGGCTGGTGGACGTGCTCAACGTGCTCACCGGGAACCTCGACCGGCCCGGCGGCGCCATGTTCACGAAGGCCGCCGCCGGCGCCGCCAACACGCGCGGCAAGCCGCGCTACGGGCGCGAGACCCGCCTGCACCGGCGGGCCAGCCGAGTGCGGGGCCTGCCCGAGACCATGGGCGAGCTCCCGGTCGTGGCCCTCGCCGAGGAGATCGACACGCCCGGCGAGGGTCAGGTGAAGGCGCTGCTCACGATGGCCGGCAACCCCGTGCTGTCCACGCCCAACGCCGGTCGCCTCGACGCCGCCCTCGCCGGCCTCGAGTTCATGGTCGCCATCGACATCTACGTCAACGAGACCACCCGGCACGCCGATGTCATCCTTCCGGCGCCCTCGGCCCTTCAGAAGGGGCACTACGACATCGCCCTGCTGCAGCTGGCCCTGCGCGACGTCGCCAACTACAGCGAGCCCGTGCTGCCCCTCGATGACGGGCAGCTCGACGAGTGGCAGGTCATGGCCCGCTTGGCCCTGGTGCTGCAGGGGATGGGGTCCACCAGCGATCCGGCCGTCGTCGATGACCTGATGATCGCCTCGATGGTGCAGGGCAGCGTGGCCGATGACACCAGCGCCGTCTTCGGATGGGAGCTCGACGACGTCCTGGCCGCCCTCGCCCCCCGAACGGGCCCCGAGCGGATCCTCGACTTCCTGCTCCGCACCGGTCCATACGGCGACGGCTTCGGTCGTGATCCAGAGGGGCTGTCGCTCGACGTGCTGCTGGCCAACCCCCACGGCGTGGACTACGGCGCCCTCAAGCCCCGGCTGCCCGACGTGCTGCGCACCCCCGACGGCATGATCGCCCTCGCCCCGGAGCTGCTCCTCGCCGACATGGCTCGTCTCCACGATGGTCTCGACGGTCGGCGCGACCACCCCTTCGTGCTGATCGGCCGCCGCCACCTGCGCTCCAACAACTCGTGGATGCACAACGTGAACGTGCTGGTGAAGGGCAAGCCCCGGTGCACGGTGCACCTCCACCCCGACGACGCCGCCGCCCTGGGTCTGGCCGACGGGGATCCCGCACTCGTGCGCTCACGAGTGGGCGAGGTGCAGGTGCCCGTCGAGGTCACCGACGCCATCCGACCCGGGGTGGTGAGCATCCCGCACGGCTGGGGCCATGGCCTCGAGGGCTCACAGATGGCCGTCGCGGCCGAGCACGCCGGCGTGAACAGCAACCTGCTGGCCGACGAGACCCTCTTCGACGCCATCTCCGGCAACGCCGTGCTCAACGGCATCCCGGTGTCGGTGTCGGCGGTGCCGGCTTAGCTGTCGGCGGGCTTGCTCGCGCCGGCCGCACCTGGGTTGACGACATCACGGAGCCGGCGCATCAGCCGGCCCAGCTCCTCGATCTCCTCCACCGTCAGGGCGGCCTCGAAGACCTGGTGCAGCTGCTCGAGGTGGGTGGGGAGCGCGCAGGTGATGCGAGCCTCGCCCTCGGCGGTGAGCACCGCGTAGGCGACCCGGCGATCGGTGGGGCAGGCCACCCGTTGCACGAGGGCGTCGCGCTCGAGGCGGTCGACGGCGCGCGTGAGGCCGCTGGCCGTGAGCGTGGTCTGGGCGGCCAGGTCGCTCATGCGGAGTCGATGGTCGGGGGAGCGCACGAGGCGCAGGAGGATCTCGAAGGGCTGGCCGGAGATCCCGCTGGCGGTGGCCAGGCGGCGCTCGAAGGTGGCCGAGAGGCCGGCGTGGGCCTCCATGAACAGGCCGACGGTGGTGAGGAGCGGGTCGTCGAGGACCATCGCTGCGCCCGTTCGGTCGGTGGTCATGCCGTGATCCTACCGCGACAGTTGCACAGGCAAGCTTCTCGCTGCGGGGTCCGCGTCCCCAGGCCTGTGGACGGGGAGGGGAGAAATCCACCTCCAATTCACAGGATGTTCCCCTAGCGGTCCACAAGGGACGGTCCGTAGGTTTCACCACCGTGCATGGGGCCGTGGCGTGAGCGACCGGAATGGTGGCAGTCGATTCACGTCTGTGGTGGGCTGGACGACTCCTTTGGGGAACTCGAGCCCGAGGTGCGCCCGCGCAGGGCGCTTCGGGTGGCGAGGCTTTCCACCTGGGAGCGCACGCCGCGGCCCTCGCACGAAAAAAAGAGTGCCGCGCACGTTGACACGCCTGTAGTTACAGTGCTGTAGTTCTTCCTACATCTTGTGGCTCGGGGGCGTCGAAAGGCGAAGCAGCCACAAGACCTAGTGGTCAGAGCCATCCAATGCCGGTCCGTCCGGTGGCCGGTTCCGCCCACGGGCAGCGCACGCATCCTCGACCACCACCTCGACTCCACTGGAGGGTCCACGCACGATGGCACTCGCACCTGAGCAGGCCGGCATCGGCATCCGCCGCCACTTCACCACCGAGGGGGTCCACCCCTACGACGAGCTCACGTGGGAGCGCCGCGACGCCCGCATCACCAACTTCAAGGACGGCTCTGTCGCCTTCGAGCAGCTCGGCGTGGAGTTCCCCACCGGCTGGTCGCTGAACGCCACCAACATCGTCGCCCAGAAGTACTTCCGTGGCACCCCCGGCACCGCGGAGCGCGAGTCGTCGCTGCGCCAGGTGATCGACCGGGTGGCCGACACCATCACCCAGTGGGGTCTCGAGGGCGGGTACTTCGTCGACGAGCGCGAGGCCCACACCTACAACGCCGAGCTGAAGCACCTCCTCGTCACGCAGAAGGCCGCCTTCAACAGCCCGGTGTGGTTCAACATCGGCGTCCCGGGCGTGCCCCAGCAGGCCTCGGCCTGCTTCATCCTCTCCGTCGACGACCAGATGGACTCGATCCTCAACTGGTACGTCGAGGAGGGCACGATCTTCAAGGGCGGCTCCGGCTCGGGCATCAACCTGTCCCGCATCCGGTCATCGGTCGAGCTCCTGAAGGGCGGCGGCACGGCGTCGGGCCCGGTCAGCTTCATGCGCGGCGCCGACGCGTCGGCCGGCACCATCAAGTCGGGCGGCAAGACCCGTCGCGCCGCCAAGATGGTCATCCTCAACGTCGACCACCCCGACATTCGCGACTTCATCTGGTGCAAGGCCATCGAGGAGCGCAAGGC
>JBKJIL010000332.1:0-19998 GCA_046598435.1 Acidimicrobiales bacterium | reverse complement strand
CTGCCAACCCTGACGGCCAAACAACACGTCGTTGGCCTTGACCCGACGAAACAACAGGTGCGCGTCGAGGTCCCAAGTAAAGCCAACCCCGCCGTGCACCTGAATGTTCTCACCGGTGATCATCGCGGCGGCTTCACCCACGAAACCCTTGGCCGACGCAGCCGCGGCTTCGCGCGCGGCGTTGTTGTCGCCGTGATCGCTCGTCCACGCGGCGTAGTGCGTGGCCACCCGCGCCAGCTCGAGCTGGTGGAGCATGTCCACGATCTTGTGCTTGATCACCTGGAAGGTGGCGATGGGGCGGTCGAACTGCACACGCGACTTGGCGTACTCGGTGGCCATGTCGAGGGCCCGGTCGCACGCGCCCACGCTCTCCGCGCACAGCGCGATGCCGATGTCGTCGATGGCCCGGGCGAGCAGCGCCCGTTGGTCGCCCGACGGACCGACGCGGCGGGCCGGGCGGCCGTCGAGCACGAGCCGGGTCATCTTGCGGGTGACGTCGAGCGACGGCACCAGCGTGCCGGCAGGGGCGTCGAGCGCGAAGGTGGCCAAGCCGTCACCGTCACGGGCGACGACGTAGACGACGTCCGCGGTGTGGCCGTCGAGCACGAGCGGCTTCACGCCGGTGAGCAGCCAGTCGTCGCCTCTGCGACGGGCAGTGCACTCGATGCCGTCGAGGGGGGCGCGTGTTCCGCTCTCCTCCACGGCGACGGTGGCGCGGAGGCGGCCGGCGGCGAGATCGTCGAGCTCGCGCTCGTCGCCGAGCCGCAGCGCAAGCAGCGTGGCGCAGAGCCCGGACGAGAACCACGGGCCCGGGAGCGCGCGCGCCCCCATCTCCTCGCACAGCACCACGGCGTCGAGCAGACCCAGGCCCGAGCCACCGTGGGTCTCGGCGATGAGCAGGCCGGGCCAGCCGAGCGCGGTGGCCTTGGCCCAGAAGTCGGCGGTGACGCCGCGCTCGTCGTCGAGCATGGCCCGCACATAGGTGGCGGGCGCCTCGGCGGCGAGGAAGGAGCGGGCCACCGATCGCAGGGCGTCCTGCTCGGCGCTGAAGGTGAAGTCCACGGGGGCCCACACTAGGTGACGCCACTGTTAGGTTTCGCTCGTGGACTTCGCCTACGAGCCCGAGGACGAGGCCTTTCGCGCTGAGCTGCGCGGGTGGCTCGACGCCAACCTGGGCGACTTCACCGACCAGGGCGAGATCGGTGAGGAGCACGCTGACTCGTTGACTCGCACGATGGCGCGGCGCCAAGCGTGGCAGCGGCGCCTCCACGAGGGTCGCTGGGCGGCCATCAACTGGCCCAAGGAGTGGGGCGGCCGCGAGGCCACCACGATGCAGAACGTCATCTACTCCGAGGTGATGGCGCAGGCCAAGGCGCCCGGCATCTACAACGCCAACGGCATCTGGCAGATCGGCCCGATGATCATCCGTTGGGGCACCGACGAGCAGAAGCAGCAGTGGCTGCCCGGCATCCTCGACGCGTCGGAGCACTGGTGCCAGGGCTTCACCGAACCGCAGGCGGGGAGCGACCTGGCCAACCTCCGCACCATGGCGGTGGCCGACGGCGACGAGTACGTCCTCAACGGCACCAAGATCTGGATCTCCACGGCCCACCTCGCCCGCTGGGGCCTGTTCCTCGTGCGCACCGACCCCGAGGCGATCGCGCGGGGCACCAAGCACGAGGGCATCACCGCGCTGATCGTGGACATGCATGCGCCTGGGGTGCAGTGCAACCCGATCCGCGAGATCACGGGCGAGGCGATGTTCGACGAGGTGGTGTTCACCGACGCCCGCGTGCCGATGGCCTACCGGCTGGGCGGCGAGGGCGAGGGCTGGACGGTCGCCATGGGCACGCTCACCCACGAGCGCGTCGGCACCGGCGGTCTGGCCATCGGGCTGCGCTCGGAGCTCGATCAGATGATCGCCACCGCACGGGAGCACAACCCCGATGCCCTGGCCGACCCTGGCATCCGCGACCGCATCGCCCGCATGCACACGCAGGTGGAGCTCACGCGGCTGCTCAACGCGCGGGCGCTCTCCAAGGTGCTCAAGGGCGAGAAGACCTGGCCCGAGGTGCCCATCGCCAAGCTCCAGTGGAGCCACCTCTCCCAGGCGCTGGCCGAGCTCAACGTCGACATGCTCGGCGCCATCGGCGTGCTCGCCAAGGGTGGCCCCGACGCGCTGGCCGGCGGCCACGCCGCCCACAACTACCCGTGGCAGCGCTTCACCTCGATCGGTGCGGGTGCCACCGAGGTGCAGAAGAACATCATCGCCGACCGCGCCATCAAGCTCCCCAAGCGCTGACGTACGGCACGCGTGCGGCGGGTGGGTCAACGACGCGCTGCTGCTGACGGCCGATCACGACGAGCGGTTGGCTGGGCTCGACGGGTTCCTCGACGCCTACGAGCTCCGCTCAGCCGGTGCGGTAGCTCATGGGCAGGAGCTCGATGAGCTGACCGTCGGGGTCGCGGATCATCACGGCCAGGCCGCCGAGGTCGGTGTCGGCGAGCACCTCGCCGCCGAGCTCGGCGACCCGGGCGCACGTGGTGGCGAGGTCGTCGACGCTCACCGACAGGTGGGTGAGGCCCGGCTCGGTGAACTCACGGTCGCGACGGGGCGCGTTGCCCTCCCGCTCGAAGTGGATCAGCTCCAGCACGAAGCCGTCGCGCTCGAGGTACACCGCGCTGAGGCCGACGGGCGGCTCGACCCGCAGCAGCTTGGCCGTGGGCCCGTCGGGCACGGAGAGCTCGTTGCGCAGCGTGAAGCCGAAGAGCTCCTCGTAGAACCGGCGGGACCTGGCGAGGTCGGTGACGCAGTGCCCGACGTGGTTGAAGGCGCTCATCAAGTGCGACCCTACTAACGTTGGTGTCATCCAGCCGAGGGGGACGATCGTGAGCGCAACCGATCTGCGACGCAACCCGATGGCACCTCCCTTGCCACCGCTCACGCCCCAGGCGGAGGTGGCGCTGCTGTGCCGGATGCTCTTCCGCGAGGGCTACGACGACCACCTCGCCGGCCACATCACCTACCGCCAGCCCGACGACACCCTGCTGGTGAACCCGTGGGGGCTCACCTGGGACGAGGTGGCGGCCGCCGACATCATGCGCATCGACCTCGACGGCAACGTCCTCGAGGGCAGGTGGACCGTCACGCCGGCCATCCCGCTGCACCTCGAGCTGCACAAGGCCCGGCCCGACACCACCGTCGCCGTCCACAACCACTCGCGCTGGGGCACCATCTGGGCCGACCTGCACCGGGTGCCTCCCGTCTACGACCAGACCTCCGCCATGGTGCCGGAGGACCCGGCCCTCTACGACGACTTCGGCGGCTCGGTCGATGCGGTCGAGAACGCCCGGGCCTGCGTCGAGGCGCTGGGCGACGCGCGGATGGCGCTGCTGGCCAACCACGGCGTGCTCGTCGTCGGCCGCGACATCGCGCAGGCCCACCACCGCGCCGTGGTGCTCGAGTGGCGCTGTCGGCAGGCGTGGCACGTCGAGGCGCTCGGCCACGGCGTGCCCGTGCGCGATGAGGTGTTCGCACGGTTCGCCGCCCCGTTCGACCATGTGTCGTTCCCGGGCCTGTTCGAGGCCATGGCTCGGCGCGAGCTGCGCGCCGATCCCTCCGTCATCGATTGACGTCGTGACCGATCTCGACGCTGACCTGTTCCTGCCGGAGCCGGAGCCCCGCGAGGTCCGCAACACGATCATCTCGGTCGACGATCACCTCGTCGAGCCGCCCGACATGTTCGACGGTCGGCTGCCGCGCCACCTGCAGGACCGGGCGCCGCGCATCGTGACCACCAAGTGGGGTCACGAGGTGTGGGAGTTCGACGGCCAGCAGCACTCCCAGGTGGGCATGAACGCGGTGGTGGGCCGCCGTCCGGAGACGGTGAAGGTGGAGCCGTTCCGGTTCGACCAGATGCGCAAGGGCTGCTGGGACATCGATGCCCGTGTGCACGACATGGACATCAACGGGGTGTGGGCATCGATGAGCTTCCCCTCGATGATCACCGGCTTCTGCGGCCGGGTGTACTCGCAGTGCTCTGATCCCGAGCTGGGCCTGGCCACCACCCGCGCCTACAACGACTGGGTGCACGACGAGTGGTGGCAGCCGCACCCCGACCGCGTCATCCCGCTCGGCATCACCTGGCTGACCGATCCCGAGATCGGCGCCGCCGAGATCCGCCGCAACGCCGAGCGCGGCTTCCGGTCGGTCACGCTGCCGGAACGCCCCCACCAGATCGGCCTGCCGTCGATCTTCAGCGACTACTGGGAGCCGATCCTGCGGGCCTGCGCCGAGACCGACACGGTGGTGAGCCTGCACGTGGGGTCGTCGGGCATCGGAGAGTTCCCAGCCGACTGCGGCGAGGCGATCATGCCGCTGGCGGCCACGATGTTCGGCCCCCTGTCGCTGCACGCCTGCATCGAGTGGCTGTGGTCGGGCTGGTCGGCGCGGATCCCCGACCTCAAGATCGCCATGTCCGAGGGCGGGATCGGGTGGGTGGCCATGCTCCTCGACCGGCTCGACAACCTCATCGACCGTTCCGGCTACGGCCTCGGCTGGGACGAGCGGCCGGCCGACGTGCTGCGTCGCAGCTTCTGGTTCTGCACGATCGACGACCCGTCCACCATCGACACCCGTCACACCATCGGCGTGGAGAACATCATGGCGGAGGTCGACTACCCCCACGGCGACTCCACCTGGCCCGACACGCAGGCCGTCATCGACCAGGCCTGGGGCCACGTCCCGGCCGCCGAGCGCCGCGCCATGTGCTGCGAGAACGCGGCCAAGCTGTTCCGCCACCCGCTGCCGGAGGTCGTCCTACCCGCCTGACCCACTCGTTCTGTGCACAGCCACCACCGCATGGCGGTGCTGCGGGTGCACAGAAGCGAGGGGGTGGGGGGTGGGTCAGTGCTGGGGGCCGAGGATCCAGGCGGTGTCGCCGGCGCCTGGCTCGCGGTACCAGCCTCCGGCGGCCTGCGTGCCGCCGTCCACGTGGATGGTCTGACCGGTCACGTAGCTGCTGAGCGCCGACGCGAGGAACACTGCGGCGCCGGCCATCTCGTCGACGTGGCCCACGCGCCCGAGCGGCACCATCCCCGCGGCGTGCTCCACGCTCTCGGGGGGCGCCACCGCCGCCAACCCCTCCGTGAGCGTGAAGTCAGGGGCGAGCGCGTTCACGCGGATGCCGTGGGGCGCGAGCTCCAGCGCCGTGGTCTTGGTGAGGCTGATGACGCCCGCCTTGGCTGCGGCATAGGCGGCGTAGCCCGGTGCCGCCCGCACGCCCTCGATCGAGGTGATGTTGACGATGCTGCCGGGCATGGCTGCGTCGACCATCGCCGCCGCGACTCGCTGCGTGCAGAGCAGCACGTGGCCGAGGTTGGCGCGGTACAGCGCGTTCCAGCCATTCTCGGTGCCGTCGAGCAGCGGCTTCCAGAACACGCCGCCCGCGTTGTTGACGAGGATCGACGGCACGCCGAGGTCGGCGATCGTCTGGGCCAGCGCAGCGTCGACCTGCGCTGAGTCGCGCACGTCGGTGGTGATCCCGAGGCCGCCGACCTCGGCCGCTGCGGCCGCGCAGGTGGTGGCGTCCTGCTCCCAGATCGCCACCCGCGCCCCGAAGGCGGCGAAGCCGTTGGCGATCCCCCGGCCGATCCCGGAGCCGCCGCCCGTCACCACCGCGACCTGGTCGGTGAGCAGGGCGGCGCTGGGGTCGAGCGGCATGCGGCGAACGTAGTCGCAGTCCACAGTCGTTCTCGGGCGATCTCTCGGTCGTGGAGACGGAGAAATCGCCCGAGAACAGGCAGGGCTGAGGCCCAGTAGGTTCGGGGCGCACACGAACCACGGAGGTGCGCCATGGCCGCAGAGCACGAGGTCGGGCCCGCAACGGAGCTCACGCCCGGCGAGATCCGCGGTGTCGGGTCCTACGCGGTGGGCAACTCGGACGGCGAGGTCTTCGCGGTGACCCGTCGATGCCGCCATCTCCGGGCTGACCTGGCGGATGGCTCCATCGACGACGACGGCTGTCTCGTGTGCCCCTGGCACGGCGCCACGTACGACGTCAGCACGGGCCAGATGACGCAGGGACCCCAGGGCGTGTTCGCCAAGATCCCCGGCCTGGGCCTGTCGTTCCGGCTCCTCACACGGGTGCTCCCGCTCGGCCGCGGCACGGTCACCGAACGCAACGGCACGTTGTTCGTCCGCTGACGACGCTGCGCCACGACTCGTAGCGAACCTGGGGGCGAGACGACCTCAGGCTCGGGTGATGACCTGCTCGCCGTAGCGCTGGAGCGCATCGACGGTGCGCTCGATGTCGTCGCCCGGCACGCCGACCTGCACCCATGTGACGCCGATGGCGGCCAGCTCGGCGAGCCCGGCAAGGTGGGCGTCGGCATCGAAGTCGTGCGTGGCCGGGTCGCCGCCCGCGCGGCAGCCGAAGGAGACGTCGACGCTGTCGGGGGCGCGGCCGGCGGCCACGAGTCGCGATCGCAGGTCGTCCACCAGCGCGGCGAGCTCGTCGACGGTGCCGAGGGCCACCGTGCGAGCGGTCTTGGCCAGGCCGGCGGGCGCGGCGAACGGCGCCCAGCCGTCACCACGATCGGCGACTCGCTGCCGGGCCCGGGCGCTGTTCCCGCCGATCCAGATCGGCGGGTGGGGCTGGCTGACCGGCCGAGGATGAGCGGTCACGCCGCGGGCGTTGAAGTGCCGACCCTCGATGGTGACGTCATCGCTCGTCCAGATGGCCTTGATCGTGTCGAGCGCCTCGTCGAAGAGCTCGTTGCGCTCGCCGTGGTCGACGCCTACGGCCGCGAACTCGCCCTTCAGGTAGCCGGCGCCGACGGCCAGGGTGAAGCGACCGCCCGAGAGCACGTCGAGCGTGGCCGCCGCCTTGGCCACCACGAACGGGTTCCGATAGGGCAGGACGACGATGTTGGGGATGAGCCGGATGCGCTCGGTGGCTGCGGCACAGAAGGCGAGGGCCACAAACGGGTCGAGGGCATCGTGGCCGCCGCCCTCGAGCCAGCGCTGCGACGGCGCGGGATGATCGGTGAACCCGATGCCGTCGAACCCGGCTGCCTCTGCAGCGGCCGCCACCCGTGCGATCCCGGCCCCCGTCACGAAGTCGGGGTGGTACGGGTGCGTCACCAGGGGGTAGGTGATGGCGAACCTCACGTGAGCACTCCTCCTCGGCCGGCGTCGTCGAAGGCGTCGTGCAGCGCCGCCACGTCGGCATCGGTGAGGAGGCGGTAGGGGTCACCGGCGGTGGGGCGCCACCACACGGGATCCTCGGTCAGCCAGCGATCGGCCCGCAGCGGCTTGCGATCGATCTTCCGGGTGGCGGTGAGCGGCAGCGCGTCGACGATGCGCACGAAGCGCGGCGCCCACTTGGTGCCGAGGTCGGGTTGCTGGGCGAGGAAGGCGGCGAAGGCGGCCGCGTCGAAGGCGGCGCCAGCGTCGAGCTCCAGGGCAGCCATCACCTGGTCGGCCGTGCGGGGATCCGGCACCGCGTAGACCACCACGGCGGCCACGCCGGGGAACCGGCCGAGGATGCGCTCCACCGGTGCGGCGGCGAAGTTCTCGCCGTCGACTCGCAGCCAGTCGGCGGTGCGACCCGCGAAGTAGAAGGTGCCGTCGCTGTCCCGGTAGCCGAGGTCGCCGGTCCAGTACCAGCCGTTGCGGGACCGCTCGGCGTCGGCCTCGGCGTTGGCGTAGTAGCCCTCGAACCCCGCTAGCCCGTTGCGGCCCACGATCTCGCCGGTGGCCTCAGCGGCGTTCAGCAGCCGTCGTGCCGCATCGAACCGGGCTGGTGGGCACTCCTCGCCGGTGTGGGGGTCGACGACGGCCACGTCGAGCCCGTCCTTCGGACGACCGAGCGCCTCGGGGGGCATGCCCGCGAAGGGTTGGATGACGACGGCGCCTTCGCTCGAGCCGTAGCCCTCCACGACGTAGCAGCGGAACCGCCGGCGAAACGCCTCGACGTCGCGCGGCGAGGCCTCCGAGCCGAGCCCCCACTTGAGCGTGTTGTCGGCGTCGTCGGGTGCCTCGGGCTGGGCGAGGATGTACGACAGCGCCCGCCCCACGTAGTTGAAGTAGGTGCAGCCGTGGCGACGCACGTCGGGCAGGAAGGCCGACGCCGAGAAGCGGGGCCGGAGCACCACCGTGGCACCGGCCACGACCCCGGGGAAGAGGTTGGCGAGCAGCGCGTTCCCGTGGAAGAGGGGCATGGCGCAGTAGAGGACGTCGTCGCTCGTGAAGGCGACGGCCGACGCGGCGGCCGTGCGGGCGGCACGGCCCTGGCTCATGCGCACGGCCTTGGGTGCCCCGGTGGAGCCCGACGTGAACATCAGCAGGTACAGGTCGTCGGCCATGGGGAGCGTCGAGGGCACCGCCACGCCCGCGTGCTCGGCCACCTGCGTCGCCCACGCCGGGTCGTCGACGGCGATCACCGTGCACTTGCCGAGGTCGAGCCCATCGAGCAGGGACGCCTGTGCGCGATCGGTGAGCACGACGCGGCAGTCCGTGTGGCGGATGTCGCGTGCCAGCTCGGCGCCTCGCCGCGTCGGGTTGATGCCGACGACGACGGCCCCAGCCAGGGCGGCGCCCCCGAGCACGAACACGTACTCGGGCACGTTCTCGAGGAGCACCCCGACGTGCAGCGGTCGGCCGTCGGCCAGCTCGCTGAACAGCGATGCCCGGGCCGCGCTCTCGGCCACCACATCGCGCCACGTCCAGCAGGATTCGTCGGCGCGCAGCGCTGGGTTGTCGTCGCCGGCCCGGGCCACCAGCAGCTCGGCGATGGTGGCGACGGCGTCGCGGCCGGTCACGCTCAGCTCCGAGGGAGGCCGAGCACGCGCTCGGCGATGATGTTTCGCTGGATCTCCGACGCGCCGGCCGAGATGGTGTTGGCGAAGGAGTGGAAGTACTGCTCCAGCCACGTGCCCTGGGGCTCGTCGATGCTCTGATGGCCGTCGGGGTCGATGGTGCCCACCTCCACCGCGTCGGCCCCCTGGATCTCGGCGGCCACCCGTGCGACCCGCTGGCGCGCCTCGCTGGCGTACACCTTCATGAGGGCCTGCTCGGGGGCGCTGCCACCGCGGGCGAGCTTGGCGAAGCCGCGATAGCCGAGGCAGCGGGCGGCGGTGGTGTCGATGGCGAGGCGCACGATCTGATCGACGGCGACCGCTCGCTCGCCGTCGCCCATGCGGGCGGTGAGCCGAGGAGCGTCGTGCAGGAGCTGTTCCATGGCCTCCTCGAGGCCCATCACCGCGCTCACCCACACCATGCCGCGCTCGTGGGCCAGCGAGCCGTTGGCCATGGCCCAGCCGTTGTTCAGCTCGCCGACCAGGTTCGACGCGGGCACGACGACATCGGAGAGGAACACCTCGTTGAGGTCGGGGTGCTCGGGCCTGATGATCTCCGGCAGCGGTCGCACCGTGATCCCGGGGGTGTCCATCGGCACGAGCAGGATGCTGATGCCCTTGTGCTTGGGCACGGTGGTGTCGGTGCGGCAGAAGACGAAGCAGAAGTCGGCGTAGTTGGCCCCCGAGGTCCACACCTTCTGCCCGTTGATGACGAAGTGGTCGCCGTCGAGCACGGCCCGGGTGCTGAGCGATGCGAGGTCGCTGCCCGCGCCCGGCTCGCTCATGCCGAGGCACGCGGTGACCTCGCCGCGCAGGATGGGCATGGCGTAGTCGCGGATCTGCGCCTCGGTGCCGTAGTCGAGGATCGACGGGGCGACGATGCCGAGGCCCTGCACGTTGGTGGTGCGCGGCACGCGGGCCTTGGCCAGCTCCTCGATGTAGACGAGCGACTCGATCGGCCCCGCGTTGCGGCCCCCGAGCTCGGGCGGCCAGCCGGGCACGAGCCAGCCGGCGTCGAACATCGTGCGCGTCCAGCGCCGGGCCCACGCCGGCGCGTGCCCGGTGGACACCGACGGGTCGGCCGCCATCTCCTCACCGCTGGGCCGGTTGGCGGCCAGCCACTCGAGCAGCTCGGCTCGGAAGGCCTCCACGGAGTCGTCGAACCGGAGCCTCATGCGGCCAGCCCCAGGAGGCGGGCCAGCTCGGCGCGGTGCGTGGCGGCTGTGCCGAAGAGGAGGTCGCCCGACTTGGCTCGCTTCAGCAGGAAGTGCAGGTCGTGCTCCCAGGTGAAGCCCACCCCGCCGTGCAGCTGGAGGCCGTCGCCCACCACCAGCTGCTGGCAGTCGCCCGCCGCAGCCTTGGCCATCGACGCCGCCACGGCGCGACGCTCGTCGTCCTCGGCGATCGTGAGGGCGGCGAAGTAGGCCAGCGAGGTGGCCCGTTCGACGGCCAGGTACATGTCGGCCAGGCGGTGCTTCAGCGCCTGGAAGGAGCCGATGGGCCGACCGAACTGCTCGCGATCCTTGGCGTACTGCAGGGTCATCTCGAAGATGGCGCGGCAGGTGGCGGTGGTGGACAGAGCCATCGCGGCGGTGGCCACGTGGAGCGCCCGTTCGATGACGCCGCCGGCGGTGGGATCGCCCGGTTCGAGCAGCACCCGCTCTTCGCCGACCGCCACCCCGCTCAGCTCGACGGTCGCCACGGGCATCGTCGGATCGATGACGGCTCGCGGTGTGGCGAGCACCGCCGCACCCGGCACGAGGAAGGCGCCCATGCCGTCGAGCCCGCTGGTCCCCTCGAGGCGGGCGACCACCGCGATCTCCTCTGCGGTGGCGCCGTCGAGGACGTGCGACTTCACGCCGTCGAGCACCCAGCCGCCACCGTCTCGTCGGGCCGTCGTGGCCACCGCACCGAGCTCCCAGCGGCCCGCCTCGGCGAGCGCGAGGGTGCCGGTGCAGGAGCCGTCGGCGATCGGCGGGAGCCACGCCGCGGCATCGGCGGCCTCGAGCAGCGGTGCGAGCTGGGTGAGCGTGGCCAGGAACGGCGTGGGGGCGGCGACCCGGCCCAGCTCCTCGACGACGATGCCCACCTCGAGGAACCCGAGGCCCAGGCCGCCGTGGTCCTCGCTGATGCCGAGGGCCGGCCAATCGAGGCCCACGAGCGTCGTCCAGAGGTCGTCGCCGGTGCCCGTGCCCTCGTAGACGGCGCGCACCACTGACGGGGGACACGAGGCGGTCAGCACGGAGCGGGCGTTGTCGCGCAGGCCGAGCTGCTCGTCGGTGAACTCGAAGTCCATGCGATCAGCGGGCGTCGGTCAGGCCGAGGAAGCCGCGGCGGAAGATCGTGATCATGGCCGAGATGGCGTCGGCCTCCTCGATGAACTGGAGGCTCAGCACGCTGTAGGGGATGCGCTCGATGAGAGCCAGGAGGGCCAGCGAGTCGACCTCGGGGTCGCCGAAGTCGCGCCGCTCGAGCAGGGCGATGAGCCGAGCGACGACCGACGCGCCGACCTGTTGCGAGAAGGCCACCAGGTCGGGCCCGGAGGACTGCATCTCCTGCCACGTGCTGATGACGCCACCGTTGCTGCGATACGTGGCGAACCACTCCTCCAGCCAGTGGTGCAGCGCGTCGACGTCACCCTCGGCGGGGAACACGTCGATCAGCTCGATGAGGCGGGCACTGGCCGCCTCGGCCAGCACGTGGAAGAAGTCGTCCTTGTTCTCGAAGTACCGGTAGAAGCTGCCATGCGACACGCCGGCGGCCTTGACGATGTCGTCGACCCGAGCGTCGTGGTACCCGCGCGCGGGGAGCACCTCGGCGCCGGCGTCGAGGAGGCGCTGACGGGTGCGCTCGCCGCGCGGGCGCAAGGTCCTGTCGAGGTCGCCGTTCAGGGTCGGCACCTCGGGGGTGGCGCGCAGGGTGCGGCGGGAGGCGGGGCGGCGATGGGTGTTGACGCCCTCGATGGGCCCGGCGAAGAGACGGTGGACGATCTCGGCCACGCCCTCGATCATGCGCTCGCGGGGCACGGCGCCGGCCATCTGGTCGGAGTAGAAGCTGCACCGGATGAGCACGGCCACCATCCCCGTGGCCAGCGTGGCGGTGCGCTGGTCCTTGGGGTCGGCACCGAAGGCGCGCAGGAGGGCGCCGCCCAAGCGGTCGCTGATCGTGCTCGAGCCACGGGCCAGGGGCTTGTGGCCCCGGCTGGCGGCCTGGAAGGCGGTGAACACCGGCGCGTAGGCGCCGTAGAGCGTGGTGAAGTCGTCGATCCAGGCGGCCAGGGCCGTCACGCCGGCGGCGTCGGGAGTGATCGGGTCGAGCTGACCGCCGAGCCCCACCATCTCCTGGCCGAGCTGGCCGGCGAGGCGCCAGAAGACGTCGTCCTTGCTGGAGAAGTACTGGTAGAAGGCGGGCCGCGAGCAGCCGGCTCGCTCGGTGATCAGCTCGACGCGCGAGTCGTTGAACCCGACGTCGGCGAACACCTCGAGGGCGGCGGTGAGGATCTTGCGCTGGGTGTCGCTGCCGCGCTCGCCCACGAGGGGGTTGGTGCCGAAGGGCGGTCGCCGCACGACGCTGGGGCCGTCCATCTCGGGCACGCTAGCCCCGGCCGCCGTCGCCATCGGCCACCGCAGCGGGGCGCAGCGGAGGTCGCGGCGTGCTGGTTGCGTCACGACCCATGACGGCTAATCTAACATCGCTGTCACATACCGGGGAGTAGGGGGAGTCCGATGCAGGTCGAGGATCTGATCTTGGTGAGCGTGGACGATCACGTCGTGGAGCCGCCTGACCTGTTCGAGGGCCGACTCTCTTCCAAGGCGGCCAAGCGCGCGCCATTCATCGAGACGCTCGACAACGGGCGTGAGGTGTGGATGTTCGAGGGGCACGCCCTCCCGAACGTCGGGCTGAACGCGGTCGCTGGTCGCGTCAAGGAGGAGTACGGCCTCGACCCGCTGGCGTTCTCCGAGATGCGCCCCGGTTGCTACGACATCCACGAGCGCATCCGCGACATGAACGTCAACGGCGTGCTCGGCTCGCTGAACTTCCCGAGCCTCACCGGCTTCTGCGGCCAGCTCTTCTCCACCTGCGACGACCTCGACATCGCGCTCGAGCTGCTGCAGGCCTACAACGACTGGCACGTGGACGACTGGTGCGGCACCTACCCCGGCCGCATGATCCCGCTGGCCGTCCCGCCCCTGTGGGATCCGCAGCTCATGGCGGCCGAGGTGCGCCGGCTGGCCGCCAAGGGCTGTCACGCGGTCACCTTCTCCGAGAACCCGTCGAAGCTCAAGCTGCCCAGCTACCACACCGATCACTGGGATCCCTTCCTCGCCGCCTGCGAGGAGACGGGCACCGTGCTGTGCCTGCACATCGGGTCGTCGTCGGAGACGGTCATCACGTCCCTCGATGCGCCGATCGACACGCTGATCACGCTGCAGCCCATGAACATCGTGCAGTGCGCGGCCGACCTCGTGTGGTCGCCCATGTTCCGGAAGTTCCCCAACCTGAAGGTGGCGCTCTCCGAGGGCGGCATCGGCTGGGTGCCGTACTTCCTCGAGCGGATCGACTACGTGTACCAGCACCACAAGGCGTGGACGAACCAGGACTTCGGCGACAAGCTCCCGAGCCAGGTGTTCAACGAGAACATCCTCACCTGCTTCATCGACGACGCCGTCGGCATGGAGGTGCGTCATCACCTCAACCCCGACCACATCCACTGGGAGTGCGACTACCCCCACTCCGACTCCACCTGGCCCAACGCGCCTGAGCTGGCGATGAAGTACCTCGCCGCCCTGCCCGACGACGAGATCAACAAGATCACGCACCTCAACTCGATGCGGAACTTCACCTACGACCCCTTCGCCCACATCCCCCGCGAGCAGTGCACCGTGGCTGCCCTGCGGGCGCAGGCCACCGATGTCGACACCACGCCGGTGTCGCACGGCACGGGCAAGTTCCAGGACGAGGGCATCGTCACGGCCATGACCCTCGCCCAGCGGATGGGCAAGGGTTGAGCGACCAACCCTTTCGAGTCCTTCCTGCGCTCGACGACACCAACCGGTTCTTCTGGACCTCAGGAGAAGACGGCCAGCTCCGCTTCCTGCGCTGCCAGGGCTGCGGCTACTACCTGCATCCGCCGCTGCCCCGCTGCCCGCAGTGCGCCAGCCGGGATCTGGCGCCCGAGGCGGTGAGCGGGCGGGGCGAGGTGTACTCCGTGACGATCAACCACCAGAGCTGGGACGGCGGCACCGACCCCTACGCCATCGTCTTGGTCACGTTCCCCGAGCAGGAGGGGCTGCGCCTCACCACCAACGTGGTGGGCTGCCCGCCCGAGGACGTGCGCATCGGCATGCCCGTGCAGGTCGCCTTCGAGCAGCGCGACGACGTGTGGTTCCCGCTCTTCGAGCCGGTGGCGTCATGACCGACTTCGAGCGCCGATCGATCATCTCCGGCATCGGCCAATCGGCCATCGGGCGGCGCCTCTACCGCACCGGGCTCGACCTCACCATCGAGGCTGCCCTCGAGGCCATCGCCGACGCCGGCCTCACCACCGACGACATCGACGGCATCGCCACCTACCCGGGCTCGGGTGGCATCGGCGAGGCCTTCTCCGGGCCGGGCACGCCCGAGGTGCAGGACGCGCTACGGCTCAACGTGAGCTGGCACACCGGCGGTCTCGAAGGTGCCGCCCAGCTGGCCGCCGTCATCAACGCGGTCATGGCGGTGGGCGCGGGACTGGCCCGTCACGTGCTCGTGTACCGCACCGTCACCGAGGCGTCGGCCCAGGGCGACGGCGGCCGTCAGGGCATCGGCGCACCCAGCGGCGGAGGTGGCGGCAAGGCCCCGAAGATGGGCGGCACCTTCCAGTGGAGCATCCCGTTCCGCGCCTACTCGGCCGCCAACTGGCTGGCCCTCGTGGCCCAACGGCACTTCCACGAGTTCGGCACGACGCCCGAGCAGATGGCCATGATCCCCATCAACGCCCGTCGCAACGCGGGGCTGAACCCCAAGGCCGTCTACCGCGACCCGATGACGCTCGACGACTACTTCGCGGCCCGCATGATCACCACGCCGTTCCGCCTCTTCGACTGCGACGCCCCCGTCGACGGCTCCACGGCTGTCATCGTCTCCGCCGCCGAGCACGCGCCGAACGTCGACCACCCCGTCGCCCGGGTGGAAGCGGTGGGCACGGCGCTGCGGGGACGCCCGTCGTGGGACCAGTTCGACGACGGCACCACGATGGCGGCCCGCGACGCGGGGGCCCACCTCTGGACCCGCACCGACCTCACCCCAGCCGACGTCGACATCGCCGAGCTCTACGACGGCTTCAGCTTCCTCACCATGACCTGGCTCGAGGCGCTCGGGTTCTGCGGCAAGGGCGAGTCGGGGCCGTTCATCGAGGGCGGCAAGCGGATCGCCCTCGACGGCGAGCTGCCGCTCAACACCCACGGCGGCCAGCTCTCGGCCGGTCGCCTGCACGGGTTCGGCTTCATCCACGAGGCCTGCCTCCAGCTGCGCGGCGAGGCCGGTGCCCGCCAGGTGCAGGGCAAGACGGTGGAGGTGGCGGCCGTCGCCAACGGCGGCGGGCCCATCGCGGGCGCCATGCTGCTCACTCGGGAGGGCTGAGCGGTGACGCTGCTCATGCTCCTCGAGATGATCGCGTCGGCCTTCGGTGACCGGCTCGGCCTCGGCACCAGCGCTCGCGGGCTCACCTACCAGCAGCTGCACGACCGGGCCGGTGCCGGGGCCGAGGTGCTGCGAGCCCACGGCGCCCAGCACCTGGCCTACGTGGGGACGAGCGACGAAGCGTTCCCCGTGGCGCTGTTCGCCAGCGCCTGGGCGGGCGTGCCGTTCATCCCCCTGAACTACCGCCTGGGTGGGGAGCAGCTCCGGGGGCTGCTCGCGTCGCACGCTGACGTGCTCGTGATCGCCGACGACGCCTCGGCGACGGATCTCGCCGGAGCAGGGGACACGATCATCACGATCGGGGAGTGGAACAAGCTCACCAGCGAGCTGGTCGCGGCGGAGCCGTCGGTCACCGACGCCGAGGACATCGCGGTGCTGCTCTACACGAGCGGCACCACGGCGGCCCCCAAGGCAGTCGTGCTCCGGCACCGCCACCTCGCGTCGTACGTGATCGGGTCCGTGGAGTTCGGTGCCGCCGACGACGTCGACGCCACCCTCGTGAGCGTCCCGCCGTACCACATCGCCGGCGTGGCCAACGTGCTGTCCAACGTCTACTCGGCCCGTCGGCTGGTCTACCTCCCGGCCTTCACGGCCGACGCGTGGCTGTCCACCGTGCGGGGCGAAGCCATCACCCACGCCATGGTCGTGCCGACGATGCTCGCCCGAGTGGTCGATCACCTCGGCGCCGGCGAGCCGGCCGTCACCCCCACGTTGCGGTCGCTGGCCTACGGCGGTGCCCGCATGCCGGTGCGGGTGCTCGAGGCCGCGCTGCAGGCCTTCCCCGACACCGACTTCGTGAACGCCTACGGCCTCACCGAGACGAGCTCCACCATCGCCGTGCTCGGCCCCGACGACCACCGTGCCGCCGTGGCCGGCGACGCGGTGGCTCGAGGGCGGCTCGGGTCAGTCGGCCGACTCGTGCCCGGGATCGAGGTCGACATCCGCGACGGCGAGATCTGGGTGCGAGGCGAGCAGGTGTCGGGCGAGTACCTGGGCCAGGGCGCCACGGTGGATGCCGAGGGCTGGTTCCCCACGCGCGACCGGGGCTGGGTGGACGACGACGGCTACCTCTTCATCGAGGGCCGCAGCGACGACACGATCATCCGCGGCGGCGAGAACATCGCCCCCGCCGAGATCGAAGACGTGCTCCTCGCCCACCCGGCCGTCCGGGAGTGCGCGGTGGTCGGCCTGCCCGACGACGAGTGGGGCCAGCGGATCGCCGTGGCGGTGGTACGTCGTGACGGCGCCACCGTGGAGGCCGACGAGCTGCGCGAGTTCGCCCGCGGTCGGCTCCGCACCTCCAAGACGCCCGACGTCATCGCCTTCCGTGACGAGCTCCCGCACACCGAGACCGGCAAGCTCCTGCGGCGTGCCGTCCTCGCCGACCTCATCCAGGAGATGTAGTGGCCTTCGATCTTGACGGGCTCGTCGAGTGCCTCCAGATGACGGAGGTCGAACCCGGCGTCGTGGAGGGCCAGAACCTCGACATCGGCTATCACCGCGTGTTCGGCGGACAGATCCTCGCCCAGATGATCACCGCGGCGGCCCACGCGTCGCCCGAGAAGTCGGTGAAGTCGCTCACCGTGCTGTTCCCCCGGGAGGGCGACACGGCCAAGCCGATGCGCTACCGCGTCGACAAGCTCCAAGACGGCCGCACGTTCGGGACCACCCAGATCGTCGCCACGCAGGATGACAAGGTGATCTCGACCGCTGTCGTGTCGATGCACGCCACTGAGGACGGGCTGCATCGCAGCGACCCGCTCCCCGCAGTGGGCGGGCCTGGTGATGCGACGCTGCTCGACATGCCGATGGTGCCGTGGGAGGTACGAGCCGTGGACGGCGTCGACCTCGCCGCCCGCGAGGTCGGCCCGGCCCGCTTCGAGATGTGGATGCGCGCCGCCGGGCTGAGCGGCGAGGACCGGCCGACCGTGCACCAGGCGCTGCTGGCCCACGCCACCGACCTCACGCTGATCGGCACCTCGCTGCGCCCGTTCGAGGGCCTCTCGCAGGCCGACTCCACCGTCGCCCTGCACACGGCCGTCACCTCGCACTCGATGTGGTTCCACCAGCCCGTCCGTCTCGACGACTGGCTGCTGGTCGCCCAGACGAGTCCGGTGGTGGCCAACGGTCGCGGCTTCGGTCGTGGTGAGGTGTTCACCGAGGACGGCGAGGTGGTGGCCAGCTTCGCCCAGGAGTCGATGATCCGCCGCCTCGAGCCGCAGTCGTGACACCCACCCCCAGCCGTTCTCGGGCGGTCTTGTGGGCACAGCGCCACGCGAATCGCCCGAGAACGCTGTTGTGACGACGCGGGCCCTGCTCATGGCCGAGCTGCCGCACGGTCCGCACGACCCGGTGACGGGCACACCGCCGCGCCGGCCAGGCTCCGTGCGCCGCACCACGAGCATCGACCAGCGCCGCGGTGAGCCCGGCACCCCGCAGGAGATCGTGGCCCACGGGCGCGACCTCGTGACGCGAGCCGATGGCACCACCGAGGTGACCGACGCGGTGACGATGCACGCCACCGTGGACGCGAGCGGCACGCTGACCGCCATCGAGGCCGACCCTGCGGTGCCCGAGCTGGGCGAGCTCGTCGGCGGCCACGCCAGCAAGGGGATGCGGGCCCGCATCGACGAGCTGCTGCCGACCCACCGGGCGGGGGGCACCCTGCTGCTCCAGCTGCTCGACGACTTCCCCATGGCCGCACTGATCTCCAGCTATGGCTCGTCACGCGAACAGCCCGTCTTCCGGCTGCCGCCCGAGGCCGGGGCGCGCCTCACCGATCTCTGCGCCGGCTGGGCCGCCGGCGCCACCATGTTGGGTGCCCTCGAGCAGTCGGGCATCTTCCCCATCCCGGTCGGCCCACCGGCGCCCGACCTGCTCGCCGCCGACGATCCGCTGGCCTGGCACGACCTCCCGGCGATGCAACCGCGCTCGGTCCGGCGCCGGCGCCGGCTGGACCTGACAGCCGGCGAGCCGCTGGCCCTCGACGTGCACTTCCGCGACAGCCACCTCGGCGCCGACGGCCCGGAGGACGTGCTGCACGAGTACACGCTGGCGACCACCCTCGATCCGGCGACGCTCACCGTGCTGACCGCGGAGGCTGTGGCCCGCGTGCTCCCGTGGCCCGAGTGTCCGGGCGCCGTGGGCAGCGCCAGCCGCACCGTCGGCCAGCCCGCCACCGCGCTGCGCCAGCTCGTGGCGTCCGACTTCACCGGCACGAGCACCTGCACGCACCTCAACGACGTCCTGCGCTCGATGGCCGGTGTCACGGCCCTGGCAGCTGCCCTCGACCGATGACGGACGTCTACGAGCTGCGGGGCAAGGTGGCGCTGGTGACCGGCGCGTCGCGTGGCGTCGGTTCGGCCGTCGCGGTGGCGCTGGCCGCCGCCGGTGCCAGCGTGGCGTGCGCGGCGCGCTCGACGGCCGCTGCTCCGCAGCGCACGCCGGGCACGCTCGATGAGACCGTCGCCCGCGTCGAGGAGGCTGGCGGCAGAGCGATCGCCGTACCCACCAACCTGGCCGACCCAGCTGAGGTCGAGGCGATGGTGGAGCGCACCGTCGCCGAGCTGGGTCGGCTCGACATCCTGGTGAACAACGCGGCGATCACCTTCGTCGGTGACATCGAGATCCTGCTGGCCCGCCACGAGCTCGTGATGGCGGTGAACCTGCAGGCACCGCTGATCGCGTCGCGGGCCGCGCTGCCGCACATGCGGGTGGCCAGCGGCGGACGCATCCTCAACGTCTCGTCGGTGGCTGCGCTGATGCCGTACCCGGGGCTCATGTCCTACGGCATCTCGAAGATCGCCCTCGAGCGGCTCACCGTCGACCTCGCCCGGCAGGTGGCGGCCGACGGGATCGCCGTGAACTGCTTCCGCATCGACCTGCCCGTGGCCTCGGAGGGGTTCGTCGCCAACACGCCCGGCGCCGACCGCTCCACCTGGGAGCCCTGCGAGGTGGCGGCCGAGGGCATGCTGTGGATGCTCCAGCGGCCCACCAGCTACTCGGGTCGACGCGAGAGCATGCTCGCCCTCCGTCAGCGCGAGGGGATCATGGCCAGCCAGGCGGCCGTTCCCACCGACGGCACACCCATCACCGAGCTGTACGACGGCCTGGCCACCGTCGGGCAGACCGTGTTCGCCGAGCCCTACGACGACGAGGACCCATCGTGACCGACATCGCAGCCTCGATCGCCCGCCACAAGGAGATCCTGGCCAGTGGCAAGCACCTGCTCTCCGGGCTGCACATGCGCGACGTGCAGGTTGACGGCGCCGACTTGGCCATCGAGCTCGAGGTGGACGACACGCTCACCAACCCGAGCGGCGCGCTCCAGGGAGGCTTGGTGGCCACGCTGGCCGACATCGTCGGCGGACGCATGGCCATGGTGGGTCTCGACGACCAGTCGATCGTCGTCACCTCCGACATCACCGTGCACTACCTCGCCGGCATCACCCATGGTTG
>JBKJIL010000326.1:0-6310 GCA_046598435.1 Acidimicrobiales bacterium | reverse complement strand
CTTCTTGGCGGGAGCCTTCTTCGCAGCAGCCTTCTTGGCGGGAGCCTTCTTCGCAGCAGCCTTCTTGGCCGGAGCCTTCTTCGCTGCTGTCTTCTTGGCCGGAGCCTTCTTCGCTGTCGTCTTCTTGGCCGCAGCCTTCTTCGCTGCAGCCTTCTTGGCAGGTGCCACCCGTTCCTCCTCTGTCAGTTGGTCTGGTACGGGATCGCTTGCCGCGCCTGACGGCACGACACCTGGCATGGTCAGGTCGACGCCACGGCGGGGCGTGTCGAACGCATGGACCACGAACTCATAGGACTCTCCGAACGACAGCGCCTCCCGGGCGCTGCGGGGCGGAGGGTCACCGAGGTGCTTGAGCGGCAGATAGCACCGCGCTCCTTCGGCCATGACATAGGCACCGTGAGAGGCGAAGCGCTCGACCTCACCCGTCACGATGGAGCCCACTGGGTGAGCGGCGACGAACTCGATGAAGGGAAGCGCGTCGTTGTACGGCTGCACGCCGCTTCCTCCACTCGACGCCGCGCTGCCGCTGCCCGAGCCGCCGCGACGGCGACGGTTCCGCCCACCGCCATCCGCGGTCGCGAGCTCGGCGTGGTGCGCGGGTGCTGGTGCAACCTTGGTGCTGGCGGCGGCGCTGGTGGCGTCGGCTCGCCCACCTCGTCCACGACCACGGCCGCCAGCCGACGCCGACCCAGCCGACGACGACTCGGTGGGCTCGGATGCCACCGGAGCCGTGCGGCCCCGTCCTCGTCCGCCACGGGCCGACTGCTTGGCGGCCGGCGCGCCCACCTCGGTGGTGGAGGTTGCGTCGGTCGGTTGGGCAGCCTGCTTGGCCGCCTTCTTGGCGTCGCTCACCGATCGCCGGCTGAGCGGACCCCGCACCGGCGAGCGCTCCATGAACACCCAGCCGACGTGCGGGACCGGCTTGCCGCCGATGAGACGACCCTGATCGAACAGCCAGGTGTACTGACCGTGGAACTCCTGGAACGAGTCGTTCGACAAGACGACGGCGTCGGCGCGATCGGCGATCTGCAGGAGGAACGCATCACCACGTCCGATGACACCGGCCGGCGGGGTGATCACCTCACCGGCGACGACCGCCTCCTCGAAGACGGCGCGCTCTGATTCGTCGATGCGGTTCGGGAAGGAAGCGTCGACGATGACCGTGACCTTCTTGGGCGCGAACTCGTCGATGTAGGCGCGCACCGCTTCGTCGAGCTGTTGCAGGCTCGGCAGCGTGTGGCCTTCAGTGGCCAGGTTGGATCCGTCGACGACGACGTGGTTGACAGTCATCTGAAGGGCAAGTCAACCAGAGGTGTCGCGCGCACCGGAGGATGGTGCAACAGATCGACCGCCGACGCCACTCCGCGAGCACCAGCGCAAGCGCCCACGCGATGGGCGCGACCCTCCGATAGGTTCCCGCGGATGAGCGACGAGGTCACTGATCTGTTGCAGCACCTGATCCGCAACGCGTGCGTGAACGACGGCACGGACACCTCGGGTCAGGAGGTGCGCAGCGCCGACCTCCTCGAGTCGTACCTCGAGGGCGACGGTCTCGACCTCGAGCGCTTCGAGCCCGCACCCGGACGCACCAGCCTCGTCGCTCGCATCGAGGGCACCGACCCCGACGCGCCGACGTTGCTCCTCATGGGACACACCGACGTGGTGCCGGTGAACCCCGACGGCTGGCGCCACGACCCCTTCGGCGGGGAGCTGATCGACGGCGAGGTGTGGGGCCGCGGCGCGGTCGACATGCTCAACCTCACGGCATCGATGGCCGTGGCCACCAAGCGACTGGCCCGCGGCGGGTTCCGGCCGCGGGGCACGTTGATCTACCTCGCGGTGGCCGACGAAGAGGCGCTCGGCTCGATGGGCGCGGGGCACCTCGTCGACCACGAAGCCGACGCCGTGCGGGCCGACTACGTCGTCACGGAGTCGGGTGGCATCCCGATCCCGAGCCCCACCGGTCTGAAGCTGCCCGTCATCGTCGCCGAGAAGGGCAGCCACTGGGCCCAGCTGCGGGTGTCGGGCACGCCCGGCCACGGCTCACAGCCCTACAAGACCGACAACGCGCTCGTGACCGCCGCCAAGGTCGTGCAGCGCATCGCCGAGTACCAGCCCCGCACGGAGATCCACCACATCTGGCGCCAGTTCCTCGACGGCATGGACTACCCCGAAGAGCTCGTCGGCCCGCTCCTCGATGCCGACGGCTTCGTCACCGCCTGCGACGCCCTCCCCGTGGGCATGGGCCGCCAGTTCCACGCCTGCACGCACACGACGTTCGCGCCGACCATCGCCCACGGCGGCACGAAGATCAACGTGATCCCCGACCGCGTGGACCTGCAGATCGACATCCGCACGCTGCCCGGTCATGGCGAGGCAGAGGTACGAGCGATGCTCGACGAGGCGCTGGGCGACCTCGCGCCGAAGGTGGAGCTCGTCGCCTCCCACGACGACCCGTCCACCGAGTCGCCCGTCGACACGCCGCTGTGGCACTCGTTGGCGCGCATCACGCAGACGTTCTACGAGGGCTCGAAGATCGTGCCGTACATGACCGTCGGGGCCACCGACGCTCGCTTCTTCCGGCGTCTCGGCACCACGTCGTACGGCTTCGGGCTGTTCTCCACCAACCTGTCCTTCGAGGACTACGGCACCATGTTCCACGGCGACGACGAGCGCGTCGACGTCGAGTCGCTCCGCCTGTCGACCGACATGTGGGGCGTCCTGGCCGAGGACCTGTTGGTCGGCTGAGCGCTGGCCGTCTCCTACGATGCCGCCGTGCCAATCAGAGCCGTGCCCATCAGAGCTGCCTTCTTCGACTTCGGCGGGGTGATCCTCTCGAGCCCCTTCGAGGCCTTCAACGGCTTCGAGGAGCGCAACGGGCTCCCCCGCGACTTCATCCGCTCGGTCAACGCCACGAACCCCGACACGAACGCGTGGGCCCGATTCGAGCGCAGCGATGTCGGCTTCGACGAGTTCTGCGACCTCTTCGAGGCCGAGTGCCGCACCGCCGGTCACGACGTGTCGGCTCGTGCGCTGATGCCCCTCCTGTCCGGCGAGGTGCGCCCTGCGATGGTCCAGGCGGTGCGCCGGTGCGGTGAGCACCTCGTCACGGCCTGCCTCACCAACAACTGGGCGCCGCACGCCGGCCCCGGTCACGACGACCGCCAGGCCCACCTCGAGGAGGTGTTCTCGCTCTTCGACCACATCGTGGAGTCGAGCAAGGTGGGCGTGCGCAAGCCCGACCCGCGCTTCTACGAGATCGCGTGCGAGCTCGCCGGCGTCGAGCCGATCGAGGCGGTGTTCCTCGACGACCCCGGCGTGAACCTCAAGCCGGCCGCTGCCATGGGCATGACCACCATCAAGGTGATCGATCCCACGGACGCGCTGGCCCAGCTCGAGCAGGCCGTCGGCTTCCCGCTGGGCTGACGCCCAGACCCAGGTCGTTCTCGGGCGGTTTGGTGGGCGTACCGCCCACATTTCCGCCCGAGAACACTGTGGGGGGGCGGTGGGGGGGTCCTACGCAGCGCCGAGTCGCTCGAGCTCGGCGATGCGGGCCCCGCACACCTTCACGATCTCCGTGGCGATCTTGGCCGGGCGGCGGAGATGGGTGGTGGTGTAGCGGAGCACGAGGTAGCCGTGGCGCACGAGCAGGTTCTGGCGGGCCAGGTCACGGTCGAGCGCGTCGCGGCTGGCGTGGGCGTCGAGACCATCGACCTCGACGACGACCCTCGCCCTGGTGACCAGGAAGTCGGGCCGGAGCGTCACGTCGTCGAGCACGAGCGTGGGCTGGTACTCAACCGGACCGATGCCCAAGTCGGCGTAGATCAGGCGGGCCATCAGCGGCTCGATCATGCTCTCGGGGCGACGATCGCCGAGCGCTCGCTGGTCGAGGTGATGGCGCAGTGCCGCGGTGCCCGTGCGACCGCGCCCGCCGAGCTCGGCCAGGATCACCCGCAGCCCCTTCACCGTGACGAGCCGCGCCACGAGGGCGCGCTCGACGCAGTCGCCCACGACGTGGCGCGGCAGCTCTGCGCCGGCATCGAGCAGCGACCGGAGCGGGTTCGTGATCGGCACGTGCTGCCGCACGGTGACGTCGTGGGGACGCAGCTCGTTGGGGCGGTGCAGCACGAACCCGTCCGGATCGGGGTGGGAGCACCGCGGCGCTGTGATGTCGATCGGCTGCTCACCGTCGAGCAGCCCCCACAGCGACAGGGCGCTGCGATGCGACGCCACTGCGCCCTCGCCAGCCGCACGGCATGCCGCCAGCACGCGCGCGTCGTAGTGGAGCGGCGTGCCGAAGGTGGCGTACACCCCGGGGTGCACCAACCGAAGGCTGCCGCGATCCAGTCGTCCTCGTACATCGTCGTAGCTCAGCCCAGCGTCGAGCAGCCGCTGACGGGTCACGATCCCCAGTCGCGCCCGCTTGTGGATGATGTCGTCGATCGAGTCCATCGCCACAGCCTTCACTCGCCGTGTGACAGCGCTGCAGCACTGTGCGCCCCCCCACCGCGCTTCTCGGGCGGTCTTGTGGGCACTGTGCCCACAAGACCGCCCGAGAACGCTCCAAGGGGTGGTGTCAGCTGACGGTCAGGGCCTCGGCCAGCAGGGCCGCCTGCTCCTGGGCGTGCACGGCGTGCGAGCCGGTGGCCGGGCTGCCCGACTCGTAGCGCGACACGCGGTGGATCGCGTGGCTGTTGTCGAAGCGCTCGTAGAGCCGGCCCTTCACGAAGTTCCACGGTCCCATGTTCTCGGGCTCCTCTTGGAGCCACACGAGGTCCTTGGCGTTCGGGTAGCGGGCCACGATCTCGTCGAGCTGGTCGTAGGGCCAGGGATACAGCTGCTCCACCCGCACCACCGCGACCGGCGCGCCCGTCTCGTCTCGGGACGCGATGGCCTCCTGCGCCACCTTGCCGCTGGCCAGCACCACCCGGCGCACGGCGGCGGCGTCGCCGGCGGGCGGGCCGTCGATCGTCTCCCGAAACGAGCCGGTGAGCAGCTCGTCGACCGGCGAGCGGGTCGACTTGGCCCGCAGGCCCGACTTGGGTGTGAAGATGACCAGCGGCTTGCGGACGGACCGGCGCACCTGCCGGCGCAGCAGGTGGAAGATCTGCGACGCCTGGGTGCAGTTCGCCACCTGGATGTTGTCCTCGGCGCACATCGTGAGGAAGCGCTCGACGCGTGCCGACGAGTGCTCGGGGCCCTGGCCCTCGTAGCCGTGGGGCAGGTACATCACCAGGCCAGAGGTCTGGTTCCACTTGTCCTCTGCGGCGACGATGAACTGGTCGACGATGGTGGAGGCGCCGTTCCAGAAGTCCCCGAACTGGGCCTCCCACACGACGAGCGACTCCTTGGCCACGACGGAGTAGCCGTACTCGAAGCCGAGGCCGGCGTACTCAGACAGCAGCGAGTCGTAGATCCAGAACTTGCCCTGGTCGGGGCCGAGGTGGGCGAGGGGCGCGTGCTCGTCGCCGTTGGTGTGATCGATGACCACCGCGTGACGATGGCTGAAGGTGCCCCGGCGGGTGTCCTGGCCGGCGATGCGCAGGTCGGTGCCCTCGAGCAGCAGGGATCCGTAGGCCATGGCCTCCGCCAAGGCCCAGTCGACCTCACCATCGGCCCACATGCGATTCCGCACGTCGAACTGCTTGAGCAGCTTGGGGTGCACGCTGAAGCCCTCGGGGGAGCTCGACAGCGAGGCGTAGACACGATCGAGCACGCCGCGCTCGACCCCGGTGTCGATGGCCGGCAGGACACCGGCGGGCGGGTCCGGCGGCCGGGCGACCACCTCACCGGTGGGCGCCGACTGGCGCGTCTCGTCGAGGGCCGTCTGGAGGCGGGCGTGGAAGTCGTCGAGGGCGTGCTCCGCCTCCTCCAGCGACAACTGGCCCCGCTTGACGAGCGACTCGGTGAACAGCTTGCGCACCGAGCGGCGCTGGTCGATCTTGGCGTACATGAGGGGCTGCGTGTAGCTCGGGTCGTCGCCCTCGTTGTGGCCGTGGCGCCGGTAGCAGACCATGTCGATCACGACGTCCTTGCGGAAGCGCTGGCGGTAGGCGAAGGCCAGGCGGGCCACCCGCACGCAGGCCTCGGGATCGTCGCCGTTCACATGCAGGATCGGGGCCTGCACCATCTTGGCGACGTCGGTCGAGTAGTAGCCGGTGCGAGCGGACTCGGGGGTGGTGGTGAAGCCGATCTGGTTGTTGACGACGATGTGGATCGTGCCGCCCGTCTTGTAGCCGGCGAGCTGCGACAGGTTCAGCGTCTCGCAGACGAGGCCCTGGCCCGCGAGGGAGGCGTCGCCGTGGATCAG
>JBKJIL010000281.1:0-7689 GCA_046598435.1 Acidimicrobiales bacterium | reverse complement strand
ATGAAGCGCGAGCCGGCCACCACGGCGCATCCCGAGTTCAAAAAGACGGAAGACGCCGTGAAGGACATGACGAAGAAGCTCCTCGCCATCAACGGCAAGCGCTCCGTCGATAGCTTCCACAAGGAGCTAGGCAAGATCATGTGGGACTACTGCGGCATGGCCCGCACCAAGACCGGCCTGGAGAAGGCCCTCTCGGAGATCCCGGCACTGCGCGAGCAGTTCTGGAAGGACGTGCGGGTGCTCGGCGACGGTCCCATGAACCAGAGCCTCGAGAAGGCCGGTCGGGTGGCCGACTTCTTCGAGCTCGGCGAGCTCATGGTGCGCGACGCCCTGCACCGCGAGGAGTCCTGCGGTGGCCACTTCCGCGAGGAGTCACAGACCCCTGACGGTGAGGCCCTGCGCGACGACGAGAACTTCTCCTACGTCGGCGCATGGGAGTGGGGCGGCGAGGGCGGCCCGCCCGAGCTCCACAAGGAGCCGCTCAGCTTCGACAACGTCCACCTGACCCAGCGCTCCTACAAGTAGAGGTCCGCAGATCATGCACGTGAAGCTCCACGTCTGGCGCCAGGCCGGCCCCGATGCCACTGGCTCCATGGAGACCTACGACGCCCCTGACATCAACGAGGAGATGAGCTTCCTCGAGATGCTCGATGTGGTGAACGAGCGCCTGAACGCGGAGGGCCGCGAGCCCATCGCCTTCGAGCACGACTGCCGCGAGGGGATCTGCGGGTCCTGCGGGATGATGATCAACGGCCAGGCCCACGGCCCGCAGAAGGGCACGGCCACCTGCCAGCTCCACATGCGCAAGTTCAGCGACGGCGACGAGATCTTCATCGAGCCGTGGCGGGCCAAGGCGTTCCCTGTGCTCAAGGACCTGATCGTCGACCGCTCGCCGTTCGATCGCATCGTGGAGGCCGGCGGCTACATCACCGCCCCCACCGGCGCCGCGCCCGACGCCAACCTCATGCCCATCCCCAAGGACGTGGCCGACGCGGCCATGGACGCGGCGGCGTGCATCGGTTGCGGGGCCTGCGTGGCCGCCTGCCCCAACAGCGCCGCCCAGCTGTTCACCTCGGCCAAGGCCAACCACCTCAACCTGCTCCCCCAGGGCCAGGCCGAGCGCTACCAGCGCGTGGTGGCGATGGTCGACACGATGGAGGAGTTCTTCGGCTCCTGCACCAACCACGGCGAGTGCCAGGAGGCGTGCCCGAAGGAGATCTCGATCGACTTCATCGCCTACATGAACCGCGACTACGTGAAGGCGCAGCTCAAGAACCGCAAGCTCCTCGGCCAGTAGCAGCCGATCAGTCGATGTGGATGTCGGCCGCCCGGCGCTCCTTGCGCGAGCGGTAGACCTCCACGGCGATGGGCGCACAGGAGACGGCGACGACCATGAGGATGGCCACTTCGAGGTTCTTCTCGATGACGTCGATCTGGCCGAGGAAGTAGCCCAGCAGCGTCACCCCGAAGGCCCAGATCGTGCCACCGATGAGGTTGTAGGTGACGAAGGTCCGATAGGGCATGCGGCCGACGCCGGCCATGATGGGAGCGAACGTGCGCACCACGGGCACGAAGCGAGCGAGGACGATGGCCTTCGGGCCGAACTTCTCGAAGAAGGCCTGCGCCTTGTCCACATGGCTCTGCTTGAACAACCGTGAGTCGGGGCGCCGGAACAGCGCCGGACCGACCCGCTTGCCGAACACGTAGCCCACCTGGTCGCCGGCCACTGCGCCGATCCACACCAGGAGGAGGAGCGGGACGAGTGGCAGGTGCAGCGAGTCGGGCACGCTCAGCGGGCTCGAGGCCAAGAACCCGGCAGTGAACAGGAGCGAGTCGCCAGGGAGGAAGAAGCCGATCAAGAGACCTGACTCGGCGAAGACGATGAGGAAGATCCCGAGCAGGCCGAACGTGTCGATCAGGTTCTTCGGATCGAGGAGGCCCCCGGCGGCGAGGATGACAGAGACGAGCACCCGGCGAGGCTACTGATCACCGGGCCGAGCGGTCAGATCCCTCAGCCCTTCGCGCACAGCCCAGGTGGCGCTCAGCTCTGGGGCTGGTTCCACTCTGTCCAACCGACCCCGCGCCGGCCATCGCTGGCCTCGAAGCGGCACAGCGCTCGGGGGAACCGAGCCACCTTGGGTCCGGTGCCGTCGTCGTCCACCAGCTTCACCGGGGAGAACGACACGGGCTCGATGGCCAGCTCGAGGTCGCCGCACACCAGGTGGGCCGCGATGGGGAACCCGTTGTCATCGACGTCCTCGTCGGCACTGCACACCGCGATCTGCTCCACGGCCTCACCGGGACGCATGACGTAGCCCGGCGCGAACGCCTCCATGCCGGGGATCCGCACCCGGGTGGTGTGGAAGCGCGTGCCGTCCTCGAGCCATCCGGCGGTCCACACCCACCCGACGGTCCACCAGTCCCGCACGCCCCAGGAGTGGTCGCGCTGACCGACGCCGTCGAAGGCGATCGTCTCGTCGCCCACGACGATCTCGCCGTGCACGTTGCAGGACACCTCGTAGCGACTGGTGCCGATCCAGGGGTACACGCCCCCTCGGTCTGTCTCCCACTCGAGGTCGAACCCGAAGGGCACGCGGTCGCCGCGCAGGTCGCCGTACACCTCGGTGGGGTCGTCCACCGAGATGGCAAAGGCCTCACAACCCAAGGTCATGTGGTCGAAGGGCGTCTCCACGGTGTGGTCGGCCCAGAGGCCCTCGGCCCGGATCTCCATGGACGGCGCCTTGGGGAGGGCCACCTCGTGGTCGATCACCGTCACCAGGGGACGTCCCTCGCCGACGAGGCAGGCCCAGTACCACGCCACCCCCAGGTTGGGGTACAGCCCGAGTCGCACGTACCCACCCAGGGTGCCCTCGCGGTTCGTGAAGTCGAAGTACCAGGACTCACCCCAGAGCCGCTCGTCGCCGGGCGGGTGAGCCAGCTCATCGGCCGGGGTCAGGTCAGTCACGTCTGCTCCTCGTAGAGCTCGTAGTAGGCCCCCTCGTCGGTCACGCCGGTGTTCTCACCCTGCATGGCGGACATGAGGTCGTAGATGGGTTCAGGCAGATCGCGCGGCACCGTCCAGTCGAGCTGGTCGGCGATGCCGGCGATCTCGGCGAAGGGCCGCAGGAACGTGAAGTACACGTAGGCCCCGGCGCGGATCTTGTCATCCCGGGTCATGGCCGCGATGTTCCGGTAGTGCTGGCTCTGAGCGCGCCGCACGGCCGCCACGATGCCGTCGTACTCGGCAGGGGGGACGAGCCGGAGCTCGCCGGGAGGGAGGCCGTCAGTCGTGTAGAGGGCGAACCCCACGAGGTGGTCGAGGTAGTCCTCGGGCGTGTGGTTCGACGTGCCGAAGTCGGTGAAGGTGCTCTGGACGCCGTCGAGCACGATGGCCGCGGTGAGGTGGTGGTAGGGCACGTCGGCGGCCACGTCGGACCACGGGAAGTCGCTCTGGGCCAACCGGTAGAAGTCCCGCACCAGCAGCGTCTGGTCGGGGTGCGCGGCCACGGCGTACGGCCCGGTGTCGGCGTAGCCGGCGCGGGTGTCGAAGTAGAGCAGGAAGAGGTGGTTCACCAACGTGGCGTTGAACCGCTTCACCTGGGCCCGCTGCTGGTCGTCGATCGGCGCCGCGCCGGCCAGCAGAGCCTCCACGGTGGCCGCGTCGTAGGGCGTCGAGGTGCCGGTGTCCCACGTCTGGCGCGTGCCGTCACCGCGGTAGGCCAGCGCGGCGCGCTCCCAGAAGTCGAGGACGAAGGCGGTGTCGGCAGGATCGTCCCCTGCCGGGTCGATCATGGCCATGATCTTGCGGCCCAGCAGGTAGAAGTTGCTGATCGACCAGAGGTAGCAGGCGTCGACCTGGCAGCCAGGCCGGCGGGCCCGGCGACCGATCTCCTCTGCGGGCAGGGCAGCATCGATCGTCCGCATCATGGCCGGATAGCGCAGGAACGCCTCCGCGCAGGCCACCACGATGTAGGCCGTCACGGGGATCAGCGCGCTCTCGAGGGAGGTCCGCTCCTCGGTGAGGGCCTTGGAGATCGGGCCGTGGTAGCTGATCAGCCGGTTGGCGTCGCGGACCGACGTTGCGTCGTCAGACACGCACCACCGCCTCGGCGCCGCTGCAGTCGAGCTCGACCTCCACGCCGGCCGGGGGCTCATCACCGGCGAACTGGCAGGCCATGACGCAGGGCACCTGGAACTCGCGGCTCACGATCCCGATGTGGCTGCGCACCGTTCCGCTGGTGCAGATGATGGCCGTCAGCTCGTGGTAGATCGGCGCGAGGAACGTGGCCCCCGCGTCTCGGACGAGCGCGATGACGCCCTCGGCGCCATCGTCCATCAGCGTGAGGACGTCGTCGGGACCCTCCATCGGGGTGAAGCGCCCTCGCACGGGAGCGTGGTCGAACACCTTGGCTCCGCGTGCGATCTCCTGCATCTCGGGGAACCTAGCGCTGTGGTCAGCGGCCGCGATCCCGGAAGGCCCGCACCTTGTTGCGGTTGCCGCACACCTCCATCGAGCACCAGCGCTTCGAGCGGTTGCGGGACGTGTCGTAGAAGGCCCACCGGCACTCCTCGGCGGGGCACATCTTGAGCCGGGGCCACGAGCCCTTGATCCGCGATGTGGTGGCCGCCGCCATCAGCTGGGCCAGGGCTCCGCGCACACCGCTCGCCGAGGGCGCCAGGCCTGGGGCTCCTGTGGGTGAACCATGGTGACGCTACACCGGCCTGCCCGCGGTGACACCGGTCATGAGCAGAACCGGTTACGGCGGCACCCCGGCCCAGCGGTGGTCAGCCGGGGCCCGTCGGCTCGGCACCCGGAGACCCCTTGGTAGCGTCGCCTCGTGGTCGCCTTCCTCACCGATGCCTGGCTGGCCGAGCTCGATCGGGCGGCCACCAGCCGGCCCCTCGCCGAGCCGGTCGACCTCGTGGTGCAGCAGATCGTGCTCGGGGACCAGGGCGTGGCCTTCGCCTACGTCATCCGCATCGCCGGTGGACGCGTGTCGGTGGCGGCGGGCCATGCGGCCGACGCCGGCGTCACCTTCACCCAAGATCGGGCCACGGCCGCCGCCATCGCGCAGGGGTCGCTCAGCGCCCAGGTGGCCTTCATGGCCGGCCGGCTGCGCGTCGGCGGCGACCTGCGGGCGATCATCGATCGCAGCCGGGAGCTGGCCGCTCTCGACGACCTCTTCGCCGCCGCCCGGGCCGTCACCACCTGGTGACCGTCAAACCATTGCGATCGGCGATTCTGCCCAGACGTCCTTGATGGCCTCGATCTTGTCGGTCCGGTCGAAGAAGAGCTCGAGGAGCACCGGGTCGAAGTGGGAGCCGCTCCCGTCGACCATCAGGGCGCGGGCCTCGGAGAGCGTCATCGCCGGCTTGTAGCGCCGACGACTCGTCAGCGCGTCGAACACGTCAGCCACCGCGACGATCCGACCGACGAGAGGGATCTCCTCGCCACGGAGACCCTCGGGGTACCCCGATCCGTCGTAGCGCTCGTGGTGCGTCAGCGCCACCACGGCGGCGAGGTCCAGCAGGGTCGAGCTGGACCCGCTGAGCAGCTGATGCCCGAGCAGCGGGTGCTGCTCCATGATGACGCGATCCGCGGGCGTGAAGATCCCCTCCTTGAACAGGATCTCGTCTGGGACGCCGATCTTGCCGACGTCGTGCATCGGGCTGGCCAGGCGCAGGAGCTCGCACTCCTCCGAGGACATCCCAGCGGCGCGCCCCAGGAGTGCGCTGTAGCGGCTCATCCGCTCCAGGTGGCGGGCCGTCTCGGGGTCTCGGAACTCGGCTGCGCAGGCCAGCCGGCGGAGCATGTCCTCGTGGGAGCGGTCGAGGTCACTGGACGTCTGCTCGAGGCTGCGCAGGCTGGCCTGCAGCTCGTCGGTGCGGACGGCCACCTCCCGCTCCAGAGCATGCACCGTGGCCTTGGTCGCCACCATCTGGGCTCGGCGGCGCAGCGCGCCCGCCACGTGGATCAACACCTCGTTGCGCTCGAACGGCTTCACGATGTAGCCGAATGCCCCGTGATCCATGGCCCCCTCCGCGATGGCGGGGTCGTCGAAGGCGGTGACCATCAAGATGGCCACCTCGGGACAGGCGCGGCTCAGGTGCTCGACGAGCACGAGCCCCGACTCACCGGGCATGTCGATGTCGCACAGGACGAGATCCGGCACGAGCTCATCGAGGGCCAGGCGAGCCTGCGCGACAGAGTCGGCGGTGCGGCACCGGTGCCCGGCTGCCTCCAGGATGCGACGCAGCACCTCCCGGACCGCGCTCTGATCGTCGACGACGAGCACCTCGGCAGCTGCCGTGCCACCGCTGAGCGGCATCAGCTCGAGCCGATCGACGCGACCGACTCCGGATCCGGAGCAGGACCCTCGGCGGCGAGGACGGGGAAGAAGACCTCGATCGTCGTGCCCACCCCGGGCGTCGAGCGCACGCTCACGTGCCCACCATGTCGTTGCACGATCCCGTAGACGGTGGACAGACCGAGCCCGGTGCCCTGACCCCTGCCCTTGGTGGTGAAGAACGGCTCGAAGACGTGGTCGAGCACCTCAGGCGCCATTCCCTCCCCGTCGTCGCGCACGACGAGGCGAACGTGGGGCCCAGGAGCCAGCCCCGACAGCTTGGCCACCGCCGTCTCCCCGAGATCGATCACCTCGGTGATGATCTCGACCTCGCCTCCCGAGCTCACCGCGTCGCGGGCGTTGACGACGAGGTTGAGGACGATCTGGTCGATCTCTACCGGGTCAGCCATCACGATCGCCTGGTCGGTCGCCAGCGAGCAGCGCAGCGTGATGCTCTCGCCGATCGTGCGCTCGAGCATGCCGACCACCGCCGCCACCTGCGCGTCGACCTGCACCGGCACCGTCTCGCCTGGTTCTGAGCGGCTGAACTGCAGCAGCTGGCGAGTGAGGCCGGCCCCGCGGCGGGCCGCCTCCTGGATGGCGCCCAGGTCCGCCTGCGCGCCCGGATCGGTGCTGGCATCCATGGCCAGGTCGGCGTAGCTCAAGATGGCGGTCAGGACGTTGTTGAAGTCGTGGGCCACCCCGCCGGCGAGGTGCCCCACGGCCTCCAGGCGCTGCGCCTGCCCCAGCTCGGCCTCGAGGGCGGCCCGGGCCGCCTCGCTGGCCTGCTGCCGCCGGAAGGCAGCGTCGAGGAGCCGGTTCTGGCGCTCGAGGTCGCGAACGGTGACCAGGGCGTCATCGCGGCGGCGCAGCGACATCTCGACCACGGACGCGATCGCCAGTCCGAGCACCGCACCTCCCACGAGCAGCAGATCCGGCAGCCGGGCCGCCAGGCCCCCGCCCAGAGCCGTCGTGGCACTCACGAGGAGCAGCACGTCTGTGCCGTCGATGTCGGCCACCACTCGCTCGACCTTGCCGCCCAGCTCCCCGAACGACAGGAGCAGGTTGGCCTGCTCGGGCTCCGACCCGACGTAGACCTCGAGCGCCAGACCCGTGATCGGCGTGTCGCTGTCAGCCGCCGTGGTCGCCGTGGCGCCGATGAGCGACGTCTCCCGCATCACCACCAGGTCACCGCTGGCCGCCGGGCGGCCGGAGGCGAAGACGATCCGGCGGGTCAAGCCCTCTCCGAGGAACCCGAGCACCGTGAAGGTGCCGTCGACGGCACGGTCGAGCCCAGCCGCCCAGGTCGGCGGCAGGTCGGCCGCCGAGGTAGGTGTGCCCA
>JBKJIL010000241.1:0-5358 GCA_046598435.1 Acidimicrobiales bacterium | reverse complement strand
GGCCTCGGAGGTGGCCCGGCTGGCCGACGCCGCCCAGGTGCGGGCCGTCAGTCGCCTCGATGTGTCCCGGGCCTGGGCCGACGATGGCGCCTGCTCGGGCACCGCCTGGGTGGCATGGCGGGGCCAGGTCAGCAGGGGCCGGGCGGGGGTCCTGCTCAAGTGCGCCCGTCAGCTCCGAGCCATGCCCGGCACCGACGCTGCGTTCGCGGCCGGGCAGCTCACCGCCGACCACGTGCGCCTCCTCGCCCACGCCCAGAAGGCTGACCCCGACGGGTTCGCCGAAGACGAGGTCCGCCTGATCGAGGCGGCGGGGCGACTGCTCTTCAGCGGCTTCGAACGGGTGATCCGCTACTGGGCCTACGCCCACGAGCCCGACGCTGCAGAGGTCGAGGCGGCCACGACCCACGATCAGCGGCGGGTCGACGCCTCACGGAGCATCGACGGCATCATCTTCGTCGACGCCATGCTCGACCCGATCACCGGCGAGGTCTTCCTGCGCGAGCTCGAGCGGTTGGAGCAGGAGGAGTTCGAGGCGGACTGGGCCGACGCCCGCGCTCGCGTCGGCGATGCGGCCACCGCGGCCGACCTGCGCCGCACGCCCAAGCAGCGCCGGGCTGATTCGCTGCGGATGATGGCCCAGCGGTCGGCGGCCAAGCCGGCCGATGCCACCGAACCCCGTGTGCTGCTGCACGTGCTCGCCGGCGACCGCTCCGTCGAGCGGATGTGCGAGCTGTCGAACGGCGCCGTCGTCACGCCCGGACAGGTTGTGCCGCTGCTGCAGTGGGCCGACGTGGCCCGCGTGATCTTCGATGGCCCGTCCCGGGTGCTCGACGTCGGGGTGCGCCAGCGGCTCTTCACCGGCGCCACCCGCGCCGCCGTCGAGGCGCGCGACCGGGTCTGCCAGCATCCGAGCTGCGATGTGGCGGCCGAGCGCTGCCAGATCGACCACGTCGTCCCCTACGAAGCCGGTGGTCTCACGGTCCAGTGCAACGCCCGCTGCTACTGCCCCTTCCACCACCGCTGGCACCACCGACAACACGAGCCGGCCGCCTGACCCGGCCGCCGGCGTCACCCGAATCGGCAACCGAACGACCGCTCCCCGCCTCCCGCCATGCCACCGCGGCTGAGCTGACGCGCGCCGATCTCATCTGGGTATCCCGGCCCTCGGCGCGGTAGACAGCCCGGCATGACCGAGCAGCTCGAGCGGTTCCACCAGGCAGAGCAGCGCCTCTGGCAGTCCGTGGGCGTGGTGCCGCAGGAGCGGCGGGTGCGGCTCCGCACCGGTGAGGTGGTGCGCGTGCAGGAGACCGGCCAGGGCCCGGCGGTGCTGTTCATCCACGGCGCCTCCAATGCCGGCACCAGCTGGATGTCGCTCATGGCTGCGCTGGACGGGTTCCGCTGCATTGCCCTCGACCGGCCCGGCTGCGGCCTCAGCGACCCGATCGTCGGCGGTCCCCTGCGCAGCATCGATGCCATCGAGGCCTACGCCGACGCGCTCGTCGCGGACGTGCTCGATGCCCTCGAGCTGCCCCGCACCCACGTCGTGGGCACCTCCTACGGCGGCTACTTCGCTCTGCGGGGGGCGGCCGCCCATCCCGACCGGGTGGATCGACTCGTCGAGCTGAGCTGGCCGATGGGGGCACCGATGGAGCGGGTGCCGCCCGCCATGCGGATGGCCGCCCTGCCAGGGATGCGGACGCTCTCGACGAAGCTCCCCGTCACCCGGAGCATGGTGAAGGCCCTCCTGCGCCAGATCGGCCTCAAGCGAGCGATCGACACCGGGCGCTTCGACGCCTCCATGATCGACTGGTACCTCGCGCTGCTGCGCGACACCGACACCATGGCCAACGACATCCGGTCGTCGCCCCAGGTGATCACGCCGCTGCGCGGGCTCAACGAGCGCATGCTGCTGACCGACGATCTGCTGGCCCGGGTGACGATGCCGGTGCTCTTCCTGTGGGGCGAGGAGGACCCGAACGGCGGCGAGGCGGTGGCCCGAGCCTTCGCCCCCCGCCTGCCCCACGCACAGCTCGAGATGGTCCCGGAGGCGGGTCACGCCCCCTGGATCGACGAGCTCGACCTGTGCGCCGCCCGCCTCCGGGCGTTCCTCACCGCCTGATCCGCGAACCCCGCACAGGCCCGCGTCGCCCCCTCTACAGTGCGCCCGTGCGCGCCTCCCCGAGCAGTCCCCACAGGCCCGAGCGCACGGCTGCCCGGAGCGGAGTGTGCTTCGTGGTCCTCTTCATCGGCGGCGTCATACCGCTGGGCGAGCTACTCGGCGCCTTCGCGGACTCAGACACCACCTTCGTGTCCTACTTCGCCAGCTCCAGCAACCGGATCGGCAACATCGTGGGCGGGGCATTGCTCACGGCCTCGACCTTCGCCTTCATCTGGTTCCTTCACCACCTGCGCGCACGGCTCCAGCCTGACGACACGTGCTCGGCATCACTCCCAAACCTCGCGTTCAGCTCAGGGCTCGTGTTCGTCGCACTGCTGCTCGTCGGCACCGCTGCCCTCGTCACCGTGCCAGTCACCTTGACGTTCGCCGAGCTGACGGACGATGCGCCGTTCGCGACGGGACAAGCGGTCCTTCCTCAGCTCGGCTACGTCGTGCTCGCGCTCTTCGCCAACTGGGTCGCCGCAGTCACGGTCGCCGCCGCGACGATGGCAGCGCGCCGGTCAGGATCGTTCCCGCGCTGGCTCGTCCGGTTCGGCTTCGTCGTGACCGGGTTCCTCGTCCTGCTCGGGTTGACCGGCGGGTTGGCCTTCTTCGCGCTGCCAGCATGGGTGCTCGCCGTGAGCATCCACTGGTTCCGACAGCACGAGCACACGCCAGCCGCCATCCCGTAGTGAAGGGGCAAGGGGGCACCGGGGGCCGCACTCCCGGTGACGCCCCGCGTCAGCGTGACCTCAGCTGTGAAGTTCCACGAAGTGTCCCTGAGAAGCGGCACCAGTGACGCTTCGGCCCAGGTCGGGCAGGTCGCTCGCGATGGTTGCCGGACCGCGGCGCGAGTCTGTCCGTGAGGAGCCGCACTGCCGGTTGGACTTCGCGCGGAGCCGGGCATCGCCGAGAGGCGCGCCTGCTCGGTCGTTCGGAGAGCGGCCGGTGCGGCTACGGGTGGCACGAGGGGACCGCCGGTGAGCGCTGGGTGGTCCTGCCGACCGAAGACGACGATCAGGAGATCGATCAGGTCGCCGTTGGCGAGCGAGGAGTCGACGAGGACGACCTGGATGGTCTCGCTGAGCGCGCCGAGCTCCTCGACACCGGCATGGCCTCCATCGACGGTGCCAGCGAGCTGCGGCGTGCGCATCTCGCTGATGCCGACTTGGGCGCGAACCGTGTGCTGCTGGCCGAAGGTCCGATCGATCTGTCGATGGTGTGGTCGACCTACGAGGGTGTGCTGCGGGGCGGCCCTGCCCTGCAGTGGGGCAGCAGGGCTCCGGAGCTTTGTAGCGGGCCTCCGCGCGTCGGTCGAGGGTGACTGGCCCGCTCTCGTTGACGAGGCCGAGCAAGCGCCGCCGGTGGTCGAGTTCGGCACGCTGCTCGCGTCGGGCCGCTTCGAGGGTGCTCGGTGGTGGGTATCGTTGGCGCCCTACGGTCAGCCGGAGCAACTCGGTATCGAGCAGTGGATCGAGGCGGTCGACGGACGTTCCTTCGAGCAAGTCGGGGCCGGCGGGGCCCGGCGCGCAGGGCGGCCGCGCCCGTTGCTGGCCGGACCGACCGCACCCGGACGTCGCCGACCACCAGGCGCACAGCCGCCGGGACTCCGTGTCGCCTCGCTACGGTATGATGTCACATCGGCCTAGTTGACATCATGGGCCCGGGAACGGACACTGACACCTATGGCACCTCGTCCCACCTTCTCGCTTCGGTTCACGCATGCCGGTCTCCGGGACATGGTCCGGGCCGTCGCGGACCGAGACGGGATCAGCCAGAACGAGCTCCTCGAGCAGGCCGCCGAGCACGAGGTCGTGATCCGTGGTGCCCTGATGGCCGACGAGCTTGAGGTCGCGGCCGCACACCTCCGGGCTCTGACCGCCCCGGCGGCGGCGGAGATGATCGCCCAGAGCCTCGTGGCGTTCGTGCAGGGTGAGGCGAACCCTGAGCCGCTGCGCCCCCACAAGGTCACTCGTCCCGCCGAGTTCGCACCGGGGGCCACCGACGAACGCTCCGAGCCGTTGGGCGCAGTCGCCGCGTTCGGTCGGAAGTAGATGGCCGGGCCGAACTGGTCCGATGATGACCCTGCTGACGCCGCCAGGATCCTGGCCAACATCGGCTCCGTCGCCATCCTGGCCCACGACCTCGGCGGCGCCCGGGCGACCCTGAGCGAGGTCGACCTGAAGGACTGGCATCGACGGATCTACGACGGTTGCAACGTCGCGTCCGCGGACTACCTGGGACGGTTCCGAGGCGAGCCAGCGCCTGACGTCGTCGACTACGAGGTGGGCATCGGCCCGATCCAGCCTGATGGCATGCGGCTCCGAGTCGGTGTGTGGGCCACCGACGTCGCTGCCGCAACCGCAACGTTCTTCGTCAACCTCGACACGGCCCTTAGGATCCTCGACACCGCCATCGCCCCAGG
This sequence comes from Acidimicrobiales bacterium, assembly GCA_046598435.1. Taxonomy (GTDB): domain Bacteria; phylum Actinomycetota; class Acidimicrobiia; order Acidimicrobiales; family VFJN01; genus VFJN01. Next base: position 775 of record JBKJIL010000241.1, on the reverse strand, counting down.
CACACGACCGACCACCGCAGACCACCTTGGGGAAGTCGTCGGGGTCGCGGCCGAAGCACACGGCGAATGGGTCCGGATCCACCCGTTCGTGAACGGGAACGGCCGCACGGCCCGACTCCTCGTTGCCCACATCGCGGTCCGCTACGGGCTCCCCGTCTTCGTCGACCTCAAGCCGAGGCCCCAAGACGTCGCCTACGCACGAGTCGCGGCGACCTCGATGGGCCGCCCTCCGGACTTCATCGGAGACCACGGCCCGGCCCGCGCCATCTTCAGCCACCTCCTCACCTTGCACGTCCTGGGTCCCTGAGCGTGACGGCCGCTCCGCCCTCGCCGGGCGGATCCTCGAGCGGCTGAACGCCGGCCCAGCGAAGGCGAGCTCTACCTCACGTGTGCCCCTGAGGATCTCACCCCCGCTGAGGTTCTCACGGCTCGGTCGGGGCCGGCCCGGGGTGGTCCCCGGGCCCGTGCTCGCGACTGTCAGCCCCGTGGTGATGTCACCGTGACACGACCGGTGACATCGGCTGCCAGGTTCCGGTGACGCTTTGTGACGTTTTCACGGTGACACTTCCTGACGTTTCACCTCAGCTGCAGCCGCTGGTGCTGCCGCAGCTGGGGCAGGCGTGGCAGGAGCCGGCCCGCTGCATCTGGACGCCGCACTGCATGCAGTAGGGGGCGTCGCTATGGGTCACCTTCGGGCTGACGTTGGGGTTGTACCTGGGCTCGACGCCCTCGTCGGTCACCCCGGCTCGCTCGAGCAGGCTGAGCTCGCGCGGCG
>JBKJIL010000203.1:0-7725 GCA_046598435.1 Acidimicrobiales bacterium | reverse complement strand
TGGTGCGGCCGTCGGGCGTGTCGTAGTGGATCTCGATGCGGGTGTCGCAGAGGAACCGGCGGAGCACGTCGACGGTGATGGGTGCGCCGTTGATGGTGGCGCTGCGCTCGATGGTGTCGTCGGCGAGGAGCTCGGCGGGCGCGTGGATCACGACCATGGCCGCGTCGGGCTCGCAGCCGTCGGCGGCGGCGCGTGCGAGGTCCTCGGCGCACAGGTCGCGCAGCGCGCCCGCGGTACGCCGGTCGTGCGGGGCCCACACACCGGTCTCGGGATCGGGGCCGGCCGCCTCCGCTCGCCGGTCGAGGGCCGCTCCCACAATGGCGGCGTCGTCGTTGGCGAGGAAGCCCGACAGGCGCGCGCCACAGCCAGACTTGTCAGGCCGCAGCCGCACATGGGTGAGGCGGCGGGCTTCGTCGTGCTCGTCGCGCCGGGCCCGGCGGCGCTGGGTGGCCATGAGCTCGATCTCGACGCAGCTCAACGACGGCAGCAGCTCAGCGAGGTGCTCGTCGTCGGCCGGTGTGGCGAACCCGACGGCGTGGCGGACCTGGTCGAAGCTGAGGTGCCCGGCCACGAACCGGGCCCGGATCGCCGGCAGCGCTTCCAGCGCGGTGGCGGCCCGCACCCACTGGCGCGCGGTGGGCCGGGAGATGTGGTGGCGGTAGGCGAGCCAGTCGGCCATCGACAGGCACCCGTCGGCGCGGTAGTCCTCCAACCCGTCAGCAGCGAGGATCACCCGGAACGCTTCGTCGAGCAGGACGTTGCGCTGCGTGAGGAGGCGATCGAGCATGACCTCGCGCGCATCGGGGGTGCACTGCGCGTATTGCACTGGCTGGTCGGCCATGGTTCACCTCCGGGACAACGTCGATTCGACTGTCGGGGACCCCAGTTCAACCCGGGTCCCGAAGGGGAAGACCCCCAGATTACAACCATGTAGTTCGGCGCGCAACCCCCCATCCTCTGAGTGCCTTGACGGATGGCCTTCCATGATCGACTATATAACTATGGAACTAGGTGAATAGATGAATCGATGATCGAGTTCCGACTCGACGGGACATCCGGGATGCCGCCGTATCGACAGATCGTGCATCAGGTGCAGCAGGCGCTGCGTCTCGGCCTGGTGCATCCGGGCGATCAGCTCCCGACGGTGAAGGACGTGGTCGGTCAGATCGCGATCAACCCGAACACGGTGCTCAAGGCGTACCGCGAGCTGGAGCACGAAGGACTGGCGGAGGGCCGCCCCGGCGTGGGCACGTTCATCACCCGCTCGCTGGCGGGCGAATCGCTCGCCGCTCATCGTGGGCTGCAGCGCGATCTCTCCCGCTGGATCATGAAGGCAAGGACCGCCGGCCTCGACGACGCCAGCATCGCGGCGCTGTTCGACAGCACCCTCCGAGCCGCGGAAGGGGTGGCATGACCGCCGTCGTCGCGCAGGGCCTCGGCCGGCGCTACGGCCGCCGCTGGGCGTTGCAGCACTGCACCCTCGAGATCCCTGAGGGCGCCGTCGTCGGACTGGTCGGCGCCAACGGCGCTGGCAAGTCGACGTTTCTCCACCTCGCGGTCGGGCTTCTCGAGCCCACCGAGGGAACGCTGTCGGTGTTCGGCGCGCGGCCCGGATCCGGCGCGGAGCAGCTGGGCCGGGTGGGGTTCGTCGCCCAGGACGCGCCGGTCTACGGGTCCTTCACGGTGTCCGAGCACCTTCGGTTCGGCGCCCGCACCAACCCGAGCTGGGATGGGGAGGTCGCCGACGAGCGCATCCGCGAGCTGCAGCTGGACCCAGACCAGCGAGCGGGCCGTCTCTCTGGCGGCCAGCGCTCACAGCTCGCCCTCACCCTCGCGATGGCCAAGCGGCCCGAGCTCCTCGTGCTCGACGAGCCCGTCGCCCGCCTCGACCCGCTCGCCCGCCGGACCTTCCTCGGTGACCTCATGCGAGTCGTGGCCGTCGACCGCCCCACCATCGTGCTGTCGTCGCACCTTCTCTCCGACGTCGAGCGGGTGTGCGATCACGTCATCGTGATGGTGCAGGGCCGCGTTGCCATCGACGGACCGGTCGACGAGCTCCTCGCCACCCACAAGGTGCTGACCGGTCCGCGCCGCGATCTCCGATCCCTTCCGCCGGGTCAGGTGGTGATCCAGGAGAGCCACACCGAGCGCCAGACCACCCTCGTCGTCCGGACTCGTGCACCGATCCTCGATCCGACGTGGGTCGTGGCCGACGTCGGGCTCGAGGACCTGGTCCTCGCCTACATGGCCGGCCCCGGTCGGCTCGCGGCGGTCGCGTCGTGACTTGGCTGGCCTGGCGCCAAGCCCGGGGCCAAGTGATCGTTGCCGCCGGGCTGCTCGCCGTGGTCGTGGTGACGCTTGCCGCCACGCAGGGGCACATCGCCCGAACCCCCGTCGCCGACCTGACGACGGCCTACGAGTCCCTCCGCCTGTTCGGCACGGCGCTGGTCGGCGTCCCCGCTGCCATCGGATCGTTCTGGGGTGCGCCGCTCCTCGCTCGGGAGCTCGAGCTGGGTACGCATCGCCTGGCGTGGACGCAAGGCGTCACCCGCAAGCGGTGGTTGGCCACCAAGCTCGGTGTCCTCGGGGCGGCCGCCTCGGTCGCGACGGGGGTCTTCGCCGCGACCTTCACCTGGTGGTCGCGCACGTTTGACGCGACCGGGAACCGCATCGGCACCGCCAACTTCGGGCAGCGCGGCATCGTCCCGGTCGCCTACGCCCTCTTCGCCTTGGCGCTCGGGACCCTGGCCGGAGCGATCCTCCGTCGCACGCTGCCCGCCATGGCGGTGACGCTGGTCGGGTTCTTCGTGGCCCGCTTCAGCTTCCAGCTGCTGGTCCGCCCTCACCTCGTCGAGACGATCGTGTTCAACCGGCCGACGACGATGTTCGGATCTGGGGAATCGGCGTCCGGCGACGGTGCGTGGGTGGTGTCCAGCCGGATCGTCGACGCCAATGGGCACGCCGTCTCGGGATCGTCGGTCGACAACCTCCTCGCGCGGGCCTGCAACCTCACGCGAGACAGCACACCCGACGCCTGGGCAAGGTGCGCGCGTCAGGCCGGACTGCACGACGTCGTGCGGGGCCATCCCTCGAGCCAGTTCTGGGGCCTGCAGCTCTGGGAGGCCGCCGCGTTCAGCGCCCTCACGATGGCCCTTGTCGCCGCCTGCTTCTGGTGGGTGCACCACCGCACCTCGTAGACCGGACGGTCCGAACGGTCCGTCGCGAGCACAGTGACGACCGGAGCTCGTCCTCAGCTGGCTGAGCTGACTCGCGCGCAACCCCTGTGTCGCGGGGCGTCGGTGTACACGGCCTGGTCGTGCCGACGATCGACCGCGCGACAATCCGACCCATGTGCTCCGTGACGATCGCTCGGATAGCGGGGTGAGCGACACCGCGGTGCAGGTGCGCGACGCGCGACGCGGCGACGCGGCCCGCGTCGCGGAGATCCAATACGGTGTTCCGGGTTCGGAGCTCGTCGGGCTGTTCGGGTCGGTCGAGCGAGCACAGCGGTTCGGCGTGCCGGGGCGAGCGCGTCGTGGGGTTCGTGCAGTGGTCGATCGGCAACGTCGAGCGCAGGGCCGCGTGACGTGCTCGATGCGATCAGCATGGTCGGCGTGCGCGACCTAGCGCGCTTCCCTCGCAAGATGCGTGCGCGGGCGCGCGTCGAGACGCCCGTGCCTCGAGACGCGTTCTACATCGCGGAGATCCATGTCGATCCGAGCGAACGCGGAGTCGGCATCGGCGGCGCCCTCCTCGATGCTGCGCTCGCGCGAGCCGGCGCGCTCGGTCGACCGCTCGTGTCGCTCACGACCACGATCGACAACCCGGCGCGGCGGCTCTAGGAGCGCCACGGCTTCACGGTTGTCGACGAGCAGCGTGACGCCGAGTACGAGGCCATGTCCGGATCGCCCGGCCGGGTGCGGATGGACCGCGACCAACGCGACACCTCGAACCCGTCGGCCGACTGACCGGCGCGGCGCCAGCCGGCGAGCGGTTCGGTCATCGGCGAGGGAAGCCGTTGGCGTAGCGGTCATCGAACGGGTCGGTGACGGTGATCGCGCCGAAGCGTCGGAGGTCGCGGTCGCAGCTCCAGATGTGGTGGACGCCGTGGGTGCGCATGAGGGCGACGAGCTGCGCGTCGGGCACGGGGTTCCCCCGCACGGGAACGTCGTCGACCACGGTCGTGAAAGCGCGCCAGAACTCGGCCGTCTCGGCGGCGGCGCGCACGTGGGGGAGCGCGAGGAGGGCGTCGACGTTCGCTCGCGCCACCTCGAACGGGAGCGGGGCCGTGCAGATCGCGGGATGGGTGACGATGCGCAGGTACCCGAGCAGCGTCGGCCACAGGACGACGACGAGATCGGGCCCGGCGGCGAGGTGCTCGAGCTGGGCCCGGGCGCGCTCGTGCTCGGGCGCATCTGTGTCGGATGCGTAGACGAGGACGTTGGTGTCGACCGTGGTGGTCATCGCTCGTCGAGCGCCCGCCACAGAGCGTCCTTGTCCTCGATGTCGACCCGGAGCTCGAGCGGCCGACTCGTCCACACGAAGTCGGGCTGCGTCACGCTGCGGGCGTGGAAGCGTTCGTGGCGGCCGGGATCGGGTTCTTGCTCGCCGTGCTGTGGTTCGACCTCATGCACGACGTGCAGGTGCGTGGTTACGACGACGGCGCAGATCTGCCGGAGCCGGTGCTGGCGTCGATCGCCACCTACTACGCCCGCGTGACCACCGGCGCCCGGCCGATGAATCGCCTCATCGCGCTCACGATGCTGGCGACGCTGGCGGGCATCGTCGTCGAGGTCGCGGGCGGCCTCACCCCGGCGTGGCTGCCGTGGACGACACTCGCACTCGCGGTAACGGCCATCGGCCTGGCAGGCACGCGCACGTTCCCATCGGCCGTCCGCCTCGGCTCCCGCCGTGACGATGCGGCGGGCCAGAGCCGGCTCGCCCGCACGATCTACGCCGACCACCGGTGGTGCCTCGCGGGCATGACCGTCGCGCTCGTGCTCCAGCTGGGCTACGCCGCCCGCAGAGGCGCGGGTTCACGGTTCGACGAGGCCGGTGGCGGGGAGGCCGTAGCGGCTGACGAGGGGGACGATGAGCTCGGCGGCTCCGGTCCAGGTCCCCGCGAGGATCTGGGGCGCGCTGCGGCGACCGCCCAGAGCGCGGAGCACGTCGTACCGATCGGCCGCCCACGTGGCGACGACGTCACCCTCACCGAGCGTCCATTCGGCCTCGCCCGGTCGGACGGTGACCGAACCCACGCCCGCGGCGGTGAGGTCGTGGTGGAACGAGTCCAGGTAGAAGTCGAGGGCGACGAGCAGGGTCTCGTCGTCGGGGATGCGCGGCAGGCCAAGGGCGTGGCGCACGTCGGCGATGTGCTGGAGGAGGTCGCCGAGGAAGTGGCTGCCCATCTCGTACCCGAACAGCCGCAGGCCGTCCTCGAAGCCGGGCGCCTCGGCGTCCCACTCGGCGGCCAGGTCGTCGATCGAGTGGCCGCGCCGGCTCTGCACCTGCGCGGCCGTCCAGGCGTCCTGGTCGCCCGGTCCGTAGTTGGCGGTCCGCAGGTCGGCCGTGATCCCCACCACGTGGGCGACGACGTCCTGGACCGACCACAGCGGCGTCGCCGGCACCGGTGTGGCGCGCCCCGGCGCCGACAGGGAGCGCACCAGCTCGAGCAGCTCGACGCGGCTGGCCTCGTACAGGGCAGCGCAGTCGACGTCGCGCTCGACGATCACGACGTCACGACCGCTGGTGTGATGACGGCGAGCTCAGCCACGCGGGGAGTCTGGCATCACGTGGGACGTGCATCCGCACGTGCCCGACCCGCTCCTCGAGGCGGGTCGTGGACGCCACGTCGAGGGTCACGAAACGACTCGTCGCTCGCCGATCTCGACGCGGTCTGCTGCCCGGGTTGGACGCGACTGCGGGCGCGTCACGGGAGCAGCTCGAGGTCGGGCATCTCGCGTCGCAGGACCTCGAAGTGGCGGCGATCGAGCGTGGCGACGGTGTGGTCGCCGAGGCGGTTCGAGGTCACGACCACCGAGGCGTCGACGGTGCCGAGGCCCAGCTCGCGGTAGCGCGCGACGAGCTCGGCGATCGGCAGCCAGTCGGCCGGCGCGACCGGCTCGGCGAAGAACCGCCCGGAGGCGAGGTCACCGAGCAGGGCGATCTCCGGTGCCGGACCGAGCCGGGTGCCGACGAGATGGACCACTTCGGCGAGCGCCATGGTGGGCACGATGAGGGGCCCGGGGTGCGTCTCGAGCAGCTCGCGACAGGCGGCGTGGTGGCGGTCGGTGGCATCGACGAGCGCCACGAGGGGCCCGGCGTCGACGATCACCGGTGGCGACCGAAGTCCTCGGCCAGCAGCTCGTCGATCCGGGTGGACAGGTCGCCGTGCTCGCTGGCGCCGGCAGCGGCGGATCGGAAGGTGCGACGAGCCCCGCCGAGGTGCGCTTCGATGGCCTCGCGGGTCAGCTCGGAGAGGGTCATGCCCCGCCGGGCGGCCTCGTGCCGTAGCCGGCTGTCGAGATCGTCGGGAAGCTTCACCGTCGTCCGCTTCATGTATGCCAGCATACCCATCACCATCCGACCGGCTCGGCGAGCGTTCGTCGCTCCTCCAGCAGGCGATCGCGCTCGCCGACGATCCAGCGTCGCCGCGCGCTCGTGAGCAGTGCGGCATCGCCGAGCTCGTTGTGCCAGGGCGCTCGGCCGTTGGTCAGCACGAGCCGGAGGGAGTGGGCCCGCGACGACAGCGCCGACGACAGGCCGAGGTGGGCGCGCACGTCCTTCTGGCGGACTCCGTGGCGATCGAAGGCGCCGTTGGCGGTGGCGACCAGCCACACGATCCCGGCCGCCGTCGTGTCGGGGCGAGCGTCGCGCACGGCCCTGGCCGATCTTCGAGCCACCGCGGCGAGCAGTCGACGGCCGGCGGTGCGGAGCTCGACATCGAAGAAGCGGTCGCAGACGTCGTCGACGACGGCGAGGACGGCCTCTACGGCGGGGAGCGCCTCGGGGACGATGCCTTCGGCGTTGAAGGGCTCGTCGGGAAGGGGCGTGAGGTCGAGCGAGGCGAGCGCCGCTCGTGAGCCCACCTGGCCGGCCAGTCGATCGAGGGGCTCGTCCTCCCACCACTCGGCCGACATCGATGGGCTCGTCCCGACGTCGGGGGTGGCGCGCAGCGCCCAGCACGCTCGGGCGACCCCGGCCATGGCCGAGTCGGTGTGGTGCCGAGGGACGCCACGCTGCTCGTGGGCGAACCCGATCAGAGCCCGGAGCAGGTCGGGGACCGCGGCAAGGTCCTCCGGCTCGAACCATGGATCGTCGGCCAGCGCGCCGAGGTCGAGGTGGGCGAGTCGGGTACGACTCCAGCGAAGGGGGTCGTCGCCGTCGGCAGCCACGTCGAGCAACGCATCGACCACGTGGCTCCGCCCGAGGACGTCCAGGGCCCGCCCCCACGCGGAGTCGAGGAACCGATCCCGGATCGCCCGGCGCTCCTCCTCGGTGGTGGAGGGCCGGCGCGGCACGATCCCGCCCGTGGGGAGGTGACCGATGAGCCACTCGACAAGTGGCCGAACGTCGCCGGCTTGGGCCTCACCGTGCTCGCCGACGGGTGACGGCCACCAGCCGGCCGCCTCGACGATGGAGCGCGCATCGGCAGGGGTGAGGGCCAGGTGCACCGGCTCGTCCTCAGCCGGCTCCGCGAACGACGTGACGAGTCCGTCGATGGAC
>JBKJIL010000266.1:0-7969 GCA_046598435.1 Acidimicrobiales bacterium | reverse complement strand
CAGTCGATCACCTCGTCGGGGTCGTCGCCGAGGTAGGCACGGACGACCTCAGGATGGCGACGCACGTCGTCCGGGAGGCCCTCGGTGAGCACCTCGCCGAAGTTCAGGCAGTACATGTAGTCCGAGATGCGGGTCACCAGCGGCACGTGGTGGTCGATGAGCACGATGGTGAGCTCGAACTCCTCCCTGAGCTTGAGCAGCAGATCGCCGAGCTCCTCGGCCTCCTCGGGCCCCATCCCCGACCCGGGCTCGTCGAGCAGCAGGATGTCGGGATCGGTGGCCAGCACGGCGGCCAGCTCCAGGCGCTTCAGCACGCCGTAGGGGAGCCCCTGCACCCGGGTGTGCTCGAGGTGGGCCAGCCCCATGAGATCGAGGATGGCCCGAGCCCGCTCGGCGATGTGGCGCTCCACCTCGAAGGTGCGCGGGGAGCCGAAGATCCCGGCCAGCGGGTCGTAGCCGACCTCGAGGTGCTGGGCTGTCTTCAGGTTCTCGCCCGCCGTGGAGCCCTTCACGAGTCCGACGTTCTGGAAGGTGCGGCCCATGCCCAGGTTGGCCCGCTTGTGCACGGACAGGTCGGTGACGTCCTGGTCGCGGTAGCGCACCCGGCCGGAGGTGGGCGCGTAGAAGCCGGTGATGCAGTTGAACAGGGTGGTCTTGCCGGCCCCGTTGGGCCCGATGATGCCGACGATCTCCCACTCGTCGATGCGGATGTTCACGTCCCGGAGGGCCTGCACGCCGCCGAAGCGGATGTTGACGTCGCGGGTCTCGAGCAGCGTGGTGCGCTCGTCGGGGTGCAGCTCAGGCTCGGACATCGACGATCTGCACCTCCTTGTCGACCTTGGCGAAGCGGAAGGGCCCGCCCCGCAGCCAGCGACCCACCGTGCTCGTGAGCTGGCCGAACCCACCGGGGAACAGCGTGATGGTGAGCAGGAGGAGCACTGGGCCGAGGACCAGCGGCATCACCTCTGCGGTGAGGCTGATGGGCTCCTTGGCGAAGAGGTTGTCGACCCGGAGCAGCTCGAGCAGCTCGCCGTTGCGCAGCAGGGCGAAGAAGGCGGCGCCGGCCACCACGCCGGCTCGGTTCCGCAGGCCGCCGATCACGGTCATCATGATGAACACGAGGGCCAGCCGGAAGTCGAAGGGGTTGGCCACGACGTTGGTGTCGCGGTGGGCGAGCAGCGCGCCGCCGAGGCCGGCGAAGAGCCCCGACACGGCGAAGGCCAGCACGGTGTAGGCCTTGACGTTGATGCCCCAGGTGGCGGCCACCCGCGGGTTCTCGCGGAGGGCGAGCAGGGCCCGGCCGCCCTTGGTGGCCATGAGGCGCCAGTCGAGGAAGACCACCAGCCCCAGCACCAGCAGGCAGAGGTAGTAGTAGCGGAAGTCGCTCTCGAAGCCGAGCGGCCGCGGGGCGGCCTGGCCGGCGGTGCCACCCGTGAGGGACTCGATCTGGAAGATGCTCTCCTGGGTCATGATCCCGTAGCTGAGCGTGATGAGACCGAAGTAGAGGCCCGTCACCCGCAGCGACACAGCCCCGAGCAGCGCCGCCTGGGCCGCGCCGACCAGCGCCGCCACGAGCGCGGCCACGTAGAACTCCTGGCCCATCTCCGTGACGACGTAGGCCGACGTGAAGGCCCCGATGCCCACGAAGGCCTGGTGGCCCAGCGAGATGGTGCCGACGTAGCCGATGAGCACGTTGAGCGAGAGGCCGATGACGGCGAAGATCACCGCTTCGCTGGCCGCGTTGGCCTCCACGCCGCCGACCGTGAACGGCGACAGCACGTTGGCCGGGTAGCACAGGACGGCCCAGAGCAGGGCGAGCCCCACCGCTGCGCGCAGGGCCCAGCCGCCCGTGGTGGTCGTCGGGGCTGACGTCGGGGCTGTCGGCGGTGCGTCGGCCATCAGGCTCTCCTCACGAACAGACCCTGCGGGCGGATGAGGAGCACGGCGAGGAGCACCACGAACACCGACACGAAGGAGGCCCCCTTGACGGACTCGAAGGTGCTGAGGCTCCCGAGGGCCTGGAGGATGCCCACGAGGATGCCACCGGCGGCCGCCCCCGGAAGGCTGGTGATTCCGCCGACGATGGCCGCGGTGAAGCCGGGGATGAGCACGGCGCCGGTGATGAGCCCAGGGCTGAACTGGGAGCCGCCCGCGTAGAGCAGGCCGGCGGCCCCGCCCAGCAACGCGGCCAGGCCCCAGGTGATGGTGGAGATCCGTCGCACGCTCACCCCGACCAGCTCCGAGGCCACCGGTTCCTGGCTGGCCGCCAGGACGGCGAGGCCGAGGGGGGAGCGGAAGAACACGTAGAGCAGCACGGCGGCGATCACCAGCACCGCGAGGGTGATCAGGCGCTGGTCGGACACGGCCACGCCGAACGGGGAGACGCGGTCGAGGCTCTGGGGCGACGCCACGATGGCATCGAAGAAGCGCAACGGGTTGTTGGCCGTCCGCCAGAACTCGATGCCGAGGGCGAGCAGCGCCACGCCGGCGGTGGCCACCAGCAGCGTCACTCGGGGGGCGTCGAAGAGGGGCCGGATCACGAACCGCTCCGTCAGCAGGCCCATCGCCAGGGCGCTGGCCAGTCCGACCACGATCCCGATCCCATAGGGCAGATCGAAGATCGTCAAGGCGATGTAGGCGCCGTAGATGGCGACAGTGCCGAACTCGCCCTGCGCGAAGTTGAACACGCCGCTGGCCTTGTAGACGAGCACGAGCCCGATGGCGATCAGGCTGTAGATCGCCCCGTTGATGACGCCGAGGACGAGGACGCGGCTGAGCTCGCTCAGCGACACGGCGAGGATCATGGTCAGAAGCCGCTGACGAACGTGGCGATGGTCTTGTAGGTGCTCGAGGCGCAGTCCGCCTGCACGGCGTGGACCTGTGACCCGCCGAAGTGGCTGCGGGCGGTGTAGGTCACGGGCGGGTAGACGCCACCGGCGAAGGGCTTCCCGCTCTCGATGGCGGTCACGAAGCTCTGGCGGCTCATGTCCTTGCCAGCGGCATCGAACATCGTCTTCAGCTGCTTGCTGAGGCCCCAGAGGGCCAGGCCGAGGTCGTCGCCCTTCTTGCCGAGCTGCTGCTGGTACGCCCGCTGGTAGTCGGGGTCGATGCGGTCGATGGCGTCGAGCTGCGGGAAGGGACTGAGGAAGATGGCCTTGTCGACGCCCTTGCGTCCTTGGCAGCCCACGGTGGCGACGGTGCCCAGCCCGCTCGTGATGCCGGGTCCGACGAACTGCGGGCTGTAGGCGGGGTTGAGGGCGGCGGCCACGTAGAGGAACGTGGTGGGGCTGGAGAGGAAGTACACGACCTCCGCCCCGCTGGCCTGCATGGCTGCCGCGATGTTGGCGCCGTCGCCGGCGTTGGCGCTCTTGGGGATCCGCTTGTTGTAGACGACCTGGAAGCCGGCGTCCTGGAAGGCCTTGGTGATGCTGGCGTGGGCGTCGTTGAAGGAACCCGAGTCGGCCACCGCGATGCCGACCTTCTTGCCGGGGAAGCGCTTGGTGATCAGCTGCGCCAGCAGCGGGGACTGCTGGGAGTAGGTCATGGAGAGGGCGAAGTAGGAGCGCAGGTTGGCCAGGCCGACCTCGTTCACGCCGGCCGACAGGTAGGGCACCCCGACCGACTGGGCGTACTTGGCGCAGGCCGTGATCTGGTCGGCGCCGCCGCCCCCGATGAGGAGGAACACCTTGTCCTGCTCCACCATCTTCTTGCACTTCTGCACGGCCGTGGCGGGATCGAACTTGTCGTCCTCGAAGAAGACGGTGACCTTGCGGCCGAACACGCCACCCTTGCCGTCGAGGAACTTCCAGTAGACGTCCTTGCCCTCGGAGAAGGAGTTCTGGGGGATCGGCGCCGCGCCCGTCACGGGTGCGTGGATGCCGATGCGGATCTCGGTGTCGGTGATGCCGGTGCGGTCGCCGGCCACGGGTGCGCCGCCGGTGCCGCCCCCGGTGCCGCCGGTGGTGGTGCCGCCGGTGGTCCCGCCCGTGGTGCCGCCCGTATCGCCGCTCGTGGGCTCACCTGTGGCCGGATCGATGGCGCCCTCGACGGGAAGACCGGTGGCGGGATCGAGGCCACCCTCGAGGGCTTCGCCGGTGGCGGGATCGACGGCGCCGGCGCCGGGCCCGAGCCCGCTGCCCGTCGCCACCTGGGCGACGTCGGGCTTCTGGCCGCACGCGGCCACGATCAGGAGGAGGGCGATCACCACGGCGATGGCGCGCGGGCGGGGGTGGTGCATCAGGGCTTCTCCACAGGTGTCGGTGAGGGTGCGTGCCCATCTCGGGCACGGGCGGCCAAGGCGCGGCTCACGCCGCCCTGGCGGGTCGCCGCGGTGGGCTCCCCGGCGGGGCCGAGCGAGTAGGCCAAGAGGCCGAGCAGGGCGAGGAAGACCGGGACGGCGGCGAGGAGCCCGCCGGGGAAGTTGCCCAGGATCTCCGGGTGCACGGCCGCGATGGCGGTGGGGGCGACGGGCGGGGCGTCTTGCGGGGTCTCCCCCGCCTCAGGGGTGGACACGGCGGGTGCCGGAAGGCCCCCCACCGGGATGTCGCCGGAGCCGATGGCCGGTGCGTCGAAGCTCCCGGAGCCGCTGTCGAAGGAGCCCGGGTCGAAGGTCCCAGGGTCGGTCGGCGCGAAGCCGTCGGTGCCTCCGTCGGCGGCCCCGGAGCCGGGGGTGCTGTCCACGGTGACGACGATCGCACCCTCGCCACTCGTGGCGAACACGGTCTGGAAGCCCTCAGGGCTGGTGGCCTCTTCGACGAGCACGACGCCGTCGGCGGCCACGGTGGCGGCGGGGTCGACCCAGACCTGGCCGATGGGCAGCAGATCGAAGGTCCAGGTGCCGTCGAGGGCCCGGCTGCCGGGGGCCTTGGCGAGGTCGCAGTCGAAGCTCGGCCGTGCGTCCCAGGTGCCGTTCTCGCCGCCCACCCAGAAGGCGGTGATGGGACAGGCCACGATCTTGGCCGCCTCGCCGTTGAAGCCCGCCGCCGGGGGACCGGCCTCCTTGATGGTGAGGGTGAACGCGTTGATGGTGTCGCCGACGGTGGCCTCGGGGAGGATGCCGATGGCGGTGATCCGGTCCGGCTCGCCGTTCACGGCTCCCACGGCGAGCGTGCCGGCCGGCACGCCGGGCGGCGGGGGCACGGTGACGTTGGCGGCGGGGGTGCTGGTGGCCACGTTCTTCTCGTGCCACCACCCGACCTTGTCCACCGTGGCGCCGGTGGCGGAGATGCCGTCGCCGGCCTCGGCCTGGGCGATCTGCAGCCCCATGGTCACGCCCAGCGCCGTCGTCAAGGTGGCCAGCGCGATGCGGGCACTGGCGGTCCGAAGTCGACGAGGCACGGGGTGAGGTTCGGGGTCCCAGGCCGAAACCCCTGCTGCATATCTCTTGCGATCGCTCGCGGAGGGGTTGCGTCGCCGGTCAGCCATCTGGTCAGCGGGGGAGCCCGAGGACTCGTTCGCCCAGGATGTTCCGCAGGATCTCGGAGGTGCCGCCCATGATCGTGTAGGCGGGGGCGTAGCAGACGTTGCGGGCGACGCGGCCCCCGAGGCCGGGTTCGGCGAGGATGGCGTGCGGGCCGAGGGTGGCCGCGCAGAACTGGGCGATGCGCTGCTCGAGCTCCGTGCAGAAGGTCTTCGTGGCGGCGGAGAACTGCTTGGGCGCCTGGCCCAGCACCTCCCGCAGCACCAGCAGGCGGCCGATGCGGTAGCCCGTCTCGAGGTCGGCGATCTCCTGGCGCACGAGCGGGTTGGCCGTGTCGGCCACCGCCAGGCAGTCCTCGTAGAGCTTGCGGTTGGAGAGCAGCCGATCGGGGCCCCCTCGCTCGTGCTCCATCTGGCGCATCACCTGGCCGAAGCTGCCGTTGAGCTGGCCCACCAGGTTCTCGGCCGGCACGCGCACGTCCTCGAAGAACACCTCGCAGAAGTGCTTGCTGCCGGTCATGTCCTCGATGGGGGTGATGGTCACCCCGGGCGAGTGCATGTCGACGATGAGCTCGCTCATCCCCTTGTGGGCGGGGGCGTCGGGGTCGGTGCGGCAGATGAGGTAGATGAAGTCGGCCGACGCCGCACCGGAGTTCCAGATCTTCTGGCCGTTGACGACGAAGTGGTCGCCGTCGCGCACCGCGCGGGTGCGGATCGACGCCACGTCGGAGCCGGCGTCGGGCTCCGACATGCCGATGCTCCAGGCCGACGTGCCGTCGAGGATGCGCGGGATGTGCTGGCGTTGCTGGTCGGGTGTGCCGAACTGCAAGAGGGTGGGGCCCATCTGCCGGTCGGCGAACCACGAGGTGGCCATGGGGGCGCCGGTGCTGAGCAGCGCCTCGTAGACGATGAAGCGCTCGAGCGGGCTGCGACCCCCGCCGCCCACCTCCGTCGGCCAGGTCATGCCCAGCCAGCCCCGCTTGGCCAGCTCGAGCGAGAAGGTGCGGTCTGGCGTGGCGATCCAGCTCTCCTCGGTGAGCACCGAGGTGGCGGCAGCGGCCCGACCCACCTCGAGCGCCTCCTCCCGGAGGTCGAGCAGGTCGGGCGACAGGTCGAAGTCCACGGCGCCGAACCTAGCCAAGATCGAGGGGAGACCGGGCGGGGGTCAGCGGGTCAGGACGATCTTGCCCAGCTTGCCGCCTGCTGCGAAGGCCTCGTAGGCGGCGGCCGCCTCGGCCATGGGGAACGCGGCGTGGACCGGGACGCGCACCGCTCCGGCGGCCAGCAACGGCAGCACGTGGCGTTCGACCCGGCGGGCCGCATCGGCCTTGTCCTCGAGGGAACGGGCCCGCAGCGTGGAGCCGTGGATCCGCGCTCGCTTGCCCATGAGCTCGAGCAGGTTGAGCTCTGCCTTGGCCCCGGCACCCACCCCGATGACCGAGATCCGTCCGCCGGGGGCGAGCGACCGGAGGTCGTCGGCCAGGTTGGGCGCTCCGACCAGCTCCAGCACGACGTCGAAGGGGCCACGGCCCGCCACGTCGTCCGGCGCGATCACGTCGTCGGCGCCGAGGTCGGCGACCTGCGCCCAGAGGTCCTCTCGGCGGACGGTGGCGGTCACGTGGGCCCCGGTGGCGGCCGCCAGCTGGACCGCCGCGATCCCCACGCCACCGGCCGCGCCATGGATGCACACCCGCTCACCCATCTGGAGCTGGGCCTGGGTGAAGAGCGCGTCATGGGCGGTGGTGAAGACCTCCGGGAACCCGCCCGCCTGGTCCCAGGCCACCCCGTCCGGCACGGGCAGGAGATGTCGCTCGTGGACCGTCAGCAGCTCGGCCTGGCCGCCGCCGCCCACGACCGCCATCACACGATCGCCCACCGCGAAGCGCGTCGCGCCGGCACCGAGCGCCACCACCTCACCGGCCAGCTCGAGGCCGGGGATGTCGGTGGGTGAGCCGGGCGGCGCGGGGTACAGCCCGAGGACCTGCAGACGGTCGGCGCCGTTGAGGCCGGCCGCCTGCACGGCGACGAGGACTTCACCCGCGCCGGGAGTCGGGTCGGGGTGCTCCCGCCACGCGAGGGACTGGTCGACGATGGTGACGGCGTGCATCACGGCATCCTGTCGTTGGATCGGGGCGTCAGCGGCGCTGGTCCATCGGCACGTAGTCGCGCACGTCGACACCCGTGTAGAGCTGGCGGGGACGGGCGATCTTCTGGCCCTGCTGGAGCAGCTCCTGCCAGTGCGCCAGCCACCCGGCAGTGCGGGGGATGGCGAACAGCACGGTGAACATCTCGATCGGGAACCCCATGGCCTGGTAGATCAGCCCGGAGTAGAAGTCGACGTTGGGGTACAGCTTGCGGCTGATGAAGTAGTCGTCGGCCAGCGCCACCTCCTCGAGCTTGAGGGCGATGTCGAGCAGCGGGTTTTTCCCGGTGACCTCGAAGACGTCGTGGGCGATCTCCTTGATGATCGTGGCTCGCGGGTCGAAGTTCTTGTAGACGCGGTGCCCGAAGCCCTGGAGGCGGCCACCGGAGCCTTCCTTGACCGACTTCA
>JBKJIL010000165.1:0-13997 GCA_046598435.1 Acidimicrobiales bacterium | reverse complement strand
GATACCTGCACTGCGGCGGCGTTCACGCCGACCCTGGCGGTGTTGATGGCGGTGACGACGCTCGACAGGGTGCCGTCGCCGATGTCGATCGGCGTTGTTGGCGTGCCGCCGATGGTGAAGGTGATCGGTCCCGTGGCGACGACGGTCGAGAGCCCTGCCACGGCCACCTCCGACACCATCGTGTGGGCGGTGGCCAGGCGCTCGACGCTCACGGAGAGGTCGGCGGCGAGGGCCGTTGTGGAGGCCGAGGCGGTCAGGCGGTTGCTGTCGGTCGTGGTGGCCTTCATCGCCTGCCAGCTGCTCGCCGTGGCGAGGGCCTTGGCCGACTGGAGGATGCCGTCGAAGCGGGAGTTGAGGCTCTGGTAGGCGGCCGTCGTGGCGTCGAGGGCCTTGCGCTGCGCCTGGAGGCGCGCCTGCGGCCGCCGTTCGAGCTGCAGCAGCTGGTTGATGACGTCGCTCGTCCCCAGGCCGCTGACCAGGCCGTCGACGCTCGTGTTCGCCATGATCGCTCGCTCCGTGTCTCAGATCGGGGTGGGTGGCTGGGAAGCGATCGGGGGCGGCGCGAACGCCGCCCCCGATCAGTTCTGGAGCTGCAGGTGGTGCTAGCGCAGGAGGCTCAGGACGCTCTGGGGCGCCTGGTTCGCCTGGGCGAGCATCGCCGTGCCGGCCTGGGTGAGGATCTGGGACCGGGTGAAGGACACCATCTCCTGGGCCATGTCCGTGTCACGGATCCGGGACTCGGACGCCGCCAGGTTCTCCGCCGCCACCGAGAGGTTGGCGATGGTGTGCTCGAGGCGGTTCTGGACAGCACCGAGGTTGGCTCGGTTGGTCGACACCGTGCCGATGGCCGAGTCGATGGAGCTGATCGCAGCCGAGGCGCTGTTGACCAGGTCGAGGCCGCTGGTGCCGAGGATGCCCGAGGAGATGCCGTTGAACGACACGCTCAGGGTCTCGCCAGCGTTGGCGCCGATCTGGAACACCGAGCTGAGGGTGTTGGCCTGGGCGCTGGACGCCCCGACGAGCACACCCTCGGCCACGCCGGCCGTGCCGTCGTCGGCGATGGTGAAGGTGCCACCGTTGCCGACCTGGGAGCTGGCGAGCTCCACCTTCCACACGCCGCCACCCTGGTCGGTGACGGAGGCCTGCACGCTGCCCGCCGTGGCGCCGGCACCCGTGAGGGTGGCGTCGAGGGCGTTCTGCAGGGCCGACTGGTAGGAACCAGCCGAGTTGTACACGCCGTCCGTGGGGTTCACCGCGGTGGCGGCCACCACGACGCCACCAAAGGTGCCGGCGATGGTGAAGGTGTCGGCCGCGGCGATGGTCACCGAGCCTCCGGTGACAGCACCGGCGGTCTTGGCGGCCGAGCCGTTGAGCAGGGCCTGGCTCCCGAACTTGGTGGTGCTGCCGATGCGATCGAGCTCAGCGTTGAGCTGGGTGAGCTCGGTCTGGGCAGCCGTGCGGGCGTTGGTGTCCTGTGCACCGGTCGAGCTGGCCTGCACGGAGAGATCACGCATGCGCTGCAAGATCCCGTGCACCTCGTTCATGGCGCCTTCTGCGGTCTGCACGACCGAGATGCCGTCCTGAGCGTTGCGGACAGCGACCTTGA
Organism: Acidimicrobiales bacterium; assembly: GCA_046598435.1. GTDB lineage: Bacteria > Actinomycetota > Acidimicrobiia > Acidimicrobiales > VFJN01 > VFJN01. The sequence continues at coordinate 12,391 of JBKJIL010000165.1, read as the reverse complement.
GGCCGCCGACCTGGGCCCGCAGTCCCTCGCTGATGCTGAGGCCTGCGGCGTCGTCGGCGGCCCGGTTGATCCGGAAGCCAGACGACAGCTTCTCGAGCGACTTGGCCATCTGGCCGTCCGTGACGGACAGGTTCCGGTAGGCGTTCTGCGCTGCGATGTTCTGGTTGATGCGAAGACCCATGATGTCCTCCTTGTCGGGTCGATCGGGTCCCATCCGTGGGACCCGGTCTCTGGATCGGAGGAGCGGGCCTCGAGTTGAGCGCTCCACCGAAAAACTTCGTCAGCGGTGGTGTCGGTGGAGACGCCGGGCGCCCAGGAGCGCGCCCCCCGCCGCGCATCTCGCGCCAGCTCCGGCGAGGCAATAGGTTCCGCCGGGCCACTCTCGAGGCGATGAGTTCCGCATGTGAAACCCATTGCCTCGTGCTGGCCAGGCCGGAACCTATTGCCTCGAGCGGTTGCACCCCCGACCTGCCGCACGGGGCGGGCCGTCTGGCGGCACGGAGCGGTCGTGTCTCCTCGCGCCGGTGAGAACGAGCAGGCGGGTCACGCCGGTCACGCCCGGCCCGGCGTGCGAGCCGGGGGAGGGTGCCGACGTCAGGCTGTGGCGGCGACGCGGGCGGCCACGCTGGGAGCGTCGGCCGAGATGCGCATCTTGAAGTCGGAGGCGGCGGCCACCTCGGCGAGGTAGGCGGCGGTCCGCTTGGCGGCCCGGCCCGTCGGGGCGACCGCGGGGGCGGGCGTATCGAAGGCGGCGTCCACGCCGGCCCGCAGCAGCACGATGGCCTCCGCCCGCATCTGGGACACCCGCGACTCCGTCACGCCGAGGTCGTTGGCGATGTCCTGCATCTGGCGCTCCTCGAAGAAGTACTCCACCACGACCTTGCGGAGCCGCTCGGGCAGCGTCACCACCGCGTCCCGGAGGTAGCCGACGAGCTCACGCTGCACGAGCGTGTCGAGCGTCTCGTCGTCACCGGCGGTGCAGATGGGAGTCTCGTCGAGGTCGGTGAACAGCGCGTCGTAGTGGAGGACTGTCGCCCGATGGATGTCGTTGTTCAGCCTGTCCACCTCGTCGACGTTCAGGCCCATGGCGGCGCCCAGCTCACTCGGCTGGGGGGCGACACCGGTGCGGGCCGTGATCTCGTCGCTGGCGGCCTGGAGCCGGCGGGCATTGGCTCGCACCGAGCGGGTCGCCCAGTCGCGGCTGCGCAGCTCGTCGAGCAGCGCACCCTGGATGCGGGTGCGGGCGTAGCGATCGAAGGTGACGCCTCGCGTCGGGTCCCAGGACTTGGCCGCTTGGGCCAGGCCGAGCATGCCGGCCGACACCAGATCATCGCGGTGCACGTGGCGCGGGAGGCGACCGGCGAGGTCGCTCACGGCGTACTGCACCAGGGGGAGACCGGCTCGAACGAGGTCGTCTCCGCTCGGCTGTTCCTTCTCGAAGCTGCGCCCGTCTGCGTCACTCATGGTGAGAGCATCGCTACGGACTGAGGTTGAGACCATCCGCCAGGTGGCGGATCACGTGCATCGATACTCCCCCATCGGGATGACGCACATGGCCCGGAATCCGGACTAGTCACCTAGACAGACACCACCCCGTCGGACCATCTGGGGCCGATTCGCAGGACCATTTGGCACCTACCGCTCGACGCTGCGATGGGCCTACATTGAGCGCCGAGGTTGGATTGGAGGGGGCTGGGCTCTCCCGGGCGAACGAGGGCAGATGCGGGCGATCATCATCGAACGGTGGGCAATCCTTCGGCACGGCTTGCGGGCGGTTCTGGGTCAGGCTGGCTATCCCGTCCTGAGTGCTGCCGCATCCGGCAAGGAGGGCCTCGACGCGGTGGCGGCGGCGCGCGACCTCAACCTCGTCATCGCCGGCACCACTGACGACGTCGACCTCGTCGACCTCACGGTGGCCCTGGCCGAGCAGGCCCCGAGCGCCAAGGTGCTGGTGCTGGCCGACCAGCCGGATCGGGCGTGCATCGACGCGCTGCTCGGCGCGCGGGTGGCGGGGATCCTGGGCCGTCTGGCCGAGGGCAGCGAGGTCCTCGACGCGATGGAGCGGGTCCAGCGGGGGGAGCGCGTCCTGTCCAACGAGGTGATCAACACGCTTGTGGGCGCCATCGAACCCGGCCAGGCGGCACCCCTGCCGCCCGGCGTGTCCGCCGCCCTCTCGCTCACGTTGCGCGAACGGGAGATCCTGTCGTGGCTCGTCACCGGCGCCACCAACCGGGACATCGCTGCCCGGCTCTTCATCGGTGAGGCCACGGTGAAGTCCCACCTCGCGTCGGCCTACGTGAAGCTCGGTGTCGCCAACCGCCACCAGGCAGTGGCCAAGGGGATCGAGCTGGGGTTGGTGGCCTGGGGAGCCGGCTCCTGAGCTGAGCTGCCTCCGGGCGCCGAGCCCTCAACTGCGAGCCCGAGGTGCCGATTGGCTCGATGGGCCCACTGAGGAGGCACATCATGCCGATGGGACTGTCCGAGGCATCCAACATCCTGTGGCGGCAACGGCACCTGCTGGAGCTGCTGCTGTTCAAGCTCGATGTCGAGCAGACCCTGCTGGCGGCCGGGCGGCTGCGTTGGCTGGCGCGTGCCACCAACGAGGTCGAGCTCGTGCTCGACGAGATCCGCGCCACCGAGCTGGCCCGTGCAGTGGCCATCGACGAGATCGCTTCGGGCCTCGGGCTGGCCCCTGGGTGCAGCCTGCGCGAGCTGGCCGCGGTCGCGCCGACGCCCTGGGACGGGATCTTCACCGAGCATCGCACCGCCTTCCTCGCCCTCACCCAGGAGATCGGTGTCGTGGCTCGAGCCAACCGCGAGCTGGTCACCCACGGCCAGCGCGCCGTTGCCGAGGTCCTCGACCTCGTGGCCGATGGCACCTTCACCGATCCGTTCGACGCCGCGCGCCCGGGCCACGGCACCGCGCGACGGGTGTCCTCCGTGCTGGTCGACGAGGTCGTCTAGGCCATGGGCACCTTCGACGGGCTCAACATCGGCCTGTCCGCGCTCTACGCCCAGCGTCGGGCCATCGACGTGGCCGGCCAGAACATCGCCAACGTCAACACCGACGGCTACTCGCGGCAGCGAGCCGAGATGGTGGCCGCATCGGGCCCCATCGCGCCGGCGCTGTTCAGCCGATACGAAGGCACCGGGCAGGGTGTTCGCAGCGTCGACGTGCTGCGCATGCGCGACCAGTTCCTCGAGGCCCGTGCCCACCAGGAGCACGCCAGCGGTGCCTATCTCGATCGCCTGCAGGTCACCATGGGGCGCGTCGAGCTCGCCTTCTCGGAGCCATCCGACACGGGGCTGGCATCGCAGCTGGCCGACTTCTGGGCCGGATGGGACGACGTGGGGTTGAACCCGGCCGACCCGGCGGCGCGCTCGCAGCTGCTCGAGCGGGCGGCCACGCTCACCGCGTCGTTCCGTCAGATCGACGGTGGTCTCGCTGCCCTCGGTGCGGCATCGGTGGAGCAGCTGGATGCCATGGTGCAGGAGGTCAACCAGGTCGCCTCCCGAATCGCCGAGCTGAACGGCACGATCCGCTCCACGACCGAGTCGGGTCTGAGCGCCAACGACCTCATGGACCAGCGCGACCTCCTGGTCATGCAGCTCGCGGGCCAGGTCGGCGCGACGGTGCGTCCTGGCGATGCCGGCTCGCTCGATGTCTACGTCGGGGCCATGGCCCTCGTGCGCTCCTCCACCTCGGAGCAGCTGGCCCTCGATGTCGGCGCGGGTCCGGCGTTCGCGGCCCGGGTGGTGTGGGCCGACGACGGGCTCACCGCGGTGGTCGGGGGCGAGGCCCAAGGGCTGCTCGAGACCAACAACGTGGTCGTGCCGGGCCAGCGGGCGGAGCTCGCCGCAGTTGCGCAACAGCTGCATGACGATGTCAACGCCGTGCACGCCACGGGCTTCGACCAGAACGGCGGTGCCGGCGTGGCGTTCTTCGTCATGGGCGCTACCGGCATCGAGGTGAACCCCGCAGTGGCAGCCGACACCCGACTGGTGGCCGCCTCGGCCACGGCCGGCGCCATCGACGGATCGATCGCCCAGCGGATGGCCGCCCAGCAGGGTCCCGACGGTCTCTACCGGCAGATGATCGTGCGCCTCGGCGTGTCGTCTCAGACCGTGAACCGACGGGTCGACGTGCAGGACGCCATCGTCCAGCAGCTCGATGCCGCCCGCGAGTCAGAGGCGGGCGTCAACCTCGACGAGGAGATGACCAGCCTCGTCGCCTTTCAGACCGCCTACTCGGCAGCCGCCCGCTTCGTCACCGTCGTGGACGACCTGCTCGACACTCTCATCGGGATGGTGTAGCCGTGTCCCTTCGGGTCACTCAACGAACGATCAGCACGACGACGTCGGCCAACCTCCAGCGCAACCTGGCCCACATGCAGCAGATCCAGGAGCAGCTGTCCTCGGGGCGCCAGCTCAACCGACCGTCGGACTCGCCGACGGGCACGGTGTCCGCGCTGCGCCTGCGAGCCGACCTGCGCCGCAGCGACCAGCTGACCCGCAACGCGGGCGACGGGATCGCCTGGCTGGCCGCCGCTGACACCGCGCTCACCCAGGGGATCGACACGGTGACCCGTGCCCGCGACCTCGCCCTGCGGGGCCGCAACGGCTCGATGGGCCCCGAGGACCGCGAGGCCATCGCCAGTGAGGTCGATGCCCTCCGCGAGCACCTGCTCGGCATCGCCAACACCACCCACCTCGGGCGCCCGCTGTTCGCCGGTACCAGCGCGGCGGTGGCCGCCTACGACGGCACGGGCACCTACCAGGGCGACGCCGGCACGATCGACCGCACCGTCCTCGAGGGGATGAGCGTGCAGGTCAACCTCACCGGACCCGAGGCCTTCGGCACCGCACCCGGGGACGTGTTCGCCGTGCTCGCCGACATCTCCAACCACCTGCGCACCGACCCCAGCCAGCTCGACGGCGACATCGCGGCACTGGACGGGCGCGCCCTCGTCATCAAGACGAGCCTCGCCAAGGTGGGTGCTCGGTACAATCAGGTCGAGGCCATGCGAGAGCGAACCGAGACGGCCCGTCTGGATGCCCAGAACGCACTTGCGGAGGTGGAGTCGGTGGATCTGCCCAAGGCGATCACCGAGCTGAACCTCCAGAGCGTCGCCTACCAGGCCGCGCTGGCGGCCACCGCCCGCGTGATCCAGCCTTCGCTCGTGGACTTCTTGCGATGAGCGCCCCCGCCGCGCTCGAGGAGATGGACGCCCTGGCCACCTTGGAGGTCCCGACCGGGCTGGTCGGTGTGCCCGAGGCACAGCAGTTCTCGCTCACCCGCTGGGGTGGAGAGGACAGCCCGTACGCCCTCCTCCGGGCCCTCGACGCCGAGGACCTGGCCTTCGTGGTGGTGCCGCCGTCGGTGTTCTTCCCGGACTACGCGCCCGTCGTGGACGACGACCTCGTGGCCCATCTTGAGCTCACCGACGCCGACGACGCGGTGGTGCTGGTGATCGTCACCGTCGGCGACCCGGTCGAGCGCTCGACGGCGAACCTCCTCGGTCCGATCGTCGTGAATCGCCACACGCACCGGGCCGCGCAGGCCGTGCTGTCCCCGGACGAGCACGACGCCCGGTGCCCCCTCATCACGCCGGTCCCCGCCCCGCTGTAGGTTGGCCGGGTGCTGGTCCTGACCCGCCGTGCCAACGAGAGCATCATGATCGGCCCCGACATCGTGGTCACCGTCCTCGATGTCAAAGGTGACCAGGTGCGCATCGGGATCCGCGCCCCCAAGTCGGTCGCCGTGCACCGCGAAGAGGTGCTGGCCGAGCTGACGAAGGCCAACCGCGATGCCGCCAGCCCGGCCCCCGAGGCGCTCGAGGCCCTGAACGCTGTGCGCCCCCCCGAAGCCTGACCGCCCGCCCCGCGGTGGACGCTCAGGTGGGCAGGTCGAGCGCCTGGCGGAGGAAGTCGCGCTGGAGGAGCAGCAGGTTCTCGGCCACGTCTTCCTGGGACGCCATGTGGGTGACACCCGTGAGCGGCAGCACCTGGTGCGGTCGCCCGTGGGAGAGCAGCGCCGAGGAGAGCTGCAGGGTGTGGGCGCTCACCACGTTGTCGTCGGCCAGGCCGTGGATGAGCAGCAGCGGCCGCTCCAGACGGTGGGCGTCCGCGATCACTGAGCTGCGGGCGTAGGCGTCGGGGTTCGTGTCCGGCTGGCCCAGGTAGCGCTCGGTGTAGAAGGTGTCGTAGAGGTGCCAGTCGGTCACGGGCGCGCCCGCGATGGCCGCGTGCACGACATCCGGGTGGCGCAGCACGGCCAGGGCGGCGAGGTAGCCACCGAAGCTCCAACCGCGGATGGCGACGCGGGAGAGGTCGAGGCGCGGCTCGTCGGCGGCAAGGGCGTGGAGCGCGGACAGCTGGTCCTCCACCACCGGGGAGGCGAGGTCGCCGTGGATGGCGCGCTCCCACGCCGAGCCGCGCCCAGGAGTCCCCCGCCCGTCCACGACCACCACGGCGAACCCTTGGTCGGCGAACCACTGCGACGAGAGGAAGGCGGAGTGGGCCCGGAGCACTCGCTGGGCGTGCGGACCACCGTAGGGATCGAGCAGCACGGGCAGCCGGGCATCTGCGGGAGCGTCGTGGGGGAGGAGGAGTGCGGTGGCGAGGCGGCGCGGGCCCAGGTGGCGCACGCTCACGACCGGATCGACCAACGGCGTGGCGGCCACGCTCGTCAGGCTGGGGCCGCCGAGCACGGCGGTGGTCGGACCGGCCTGGTCGAGCGTCGCGCCGCGCACGACGACGACATCGCCTCCGGCCACGGCGGTGTGCACGCCGTCGCCAGCGGTGAGCCTGGTGAGGCCGGCATCGGACCACTGCCACACGTCCAGCACCGTGGCATCGTCGAGCGGGTTGGCGGTGAAGAGCACGTGGGTGCCACCCGCCTGGGTGCCGCTGACGTGGCTGACGCCGCGCACGTGGAGGTCGTCCGGTGTGACCTGGGCGCCGCCGACGAGCAGTGCTCGGGTCCCGTTGCGATCGGCGCCCACGACGAGGCGTCCGTCGGGCAACCGGGCCGGCGTGCCCGAGCAGCGCTCTACCCATGTGGGGTCGCTGTCCGCCCACAGCACGGTGGTGGCGCCGTCGCCTGGATCGACGGCGCGCACCTCGATGGCGCGCTGGTCGCGGGTCTCGAGGGTGATCATCGGGCCGTGGTCGTCCCAGGTGGCGTGCACGAGGTAGGGCCAGGCGGCCCGGTCCCAGGTCAGCTCGGTGCGGTCGCCGGTGAGGGTGAGGAGCCACGCCGACACGTCGGCATTGGCCGTGCCCGCGGCCGGGTAGGCGACCTCGGTGGGCGGCACGCTCGGTCGAGCCGGGTCCGCGATCCACCATCGTTGGACCGGAGCGTCGTCCACCCGGGCGGCGAGCACCGACGAGCCATCGGGCGACCACCAGTAGCCCCGGTAGCGGTCCATCTCCTCGGCCGCCACGAACTCCGCCACGCCCCAGCGCACCTCGAGATCGTGGTCGTCGGCGAGGGGCCGCGCGGTGGACGCGTCGGCGAGGTCTGCCACCCAGAGGGCGTTGCCCCGCACCCATGCCACGCGCTCGCCGGTGGGATCCGGCCGGGGGTCGACGACGGGTCCGGGGACGTCGAGCAGCGTGGCCGTGCCGGCCCTCAGGTCGGCGACCAGCAGGCGGCCGGCGAGGGCTGCCGTGGCGATGTGGTGGGCGTGGTCGGTGGCATATCCCGTGATCCCGCTGGCGCTCTCGCGGGCTCGTTCGCGCCGGGCCCGCTCCTCGGCGGGGAGGTCATCGAGCCCCTCGGCGAGCAGCTGGCGGGGATCGGCAACGCATCGCTCGTCGCCGTCGGGGAGGGACATGACCCAGAGGGCGGTGGCTGGGTCTTCGGGGCCGGCCGAGCGGAGGAAGGCCAGGAGGCTTCCGTCGACGGCGACGGTGACGTCGCGCGGGGCGCCGAGCGTGAAGCGCTGGGTGCGGGCGCTCTGCCGTGGGAACGAGTCGGCCGTGGGCATCAGGTGAGCATCCGTTCCATCAGGACGACGTCGAGCCAGCGATTGAACTTGCGTCCCACCTCGCGCTCGGTGCCCACGATCTCGAAGCCACAGCTGCGGTGGAGGGCGATGGAGGCGTCGTGGCCCCCGACGATGCGAGCCATGCAGGCATGGAATCCGTGAGACGTCGCCGTGGAGACCAGCTCGGCGAGGAGCGCCTTGCCCAGGCCTTGGCCCTGGTGGTCCCGGTGGATGTAGATCGAGTCCTCCACCGTCGTCGAGTACGCCGGTCGGTCGCGCCACTTCGACAGCGACCCGAACCCGGCCACCACGCCGTCGCTCTCCGCGACGAGCACGGCGTGGGCACCCGAACGGGCCTCCTGCCAACGGCGCTGGTCGTCGAGCGAGCGGGGCACGAGATCGAAGGTGACCGTGGAGGTGGTCACCTCGAGGTTGTAGATCCCCCGGATGGCCTCGGCGTCGTCGAGGGTGGCGAGCCGCAGGAGCATGCCCCGGAACCTAGAGGCTCCCGGGCCGGGCGCCGAACGATCTCGGCACCGGTCGGCTCTACGCGACGGCGGAGCTGGCGTGGACCTCGTCGTGAGTGGGTGTCGGCTCGATGAGCGCCACCTCTCCGGTGAGGGCTTCGAGGCGGGCCCAAGAGGCGACGTCCTCGTCTTCGGTGAGGAACACGATCTGGGGTTCGCCGTCGGAGCGGCCCAACAGCTCCAACAAGAGGGGCTTCACCGAGCTGTCGAGATCGTGGAACGGGTCGTCGAGCAGCAGCGGCACGCCTTCGCCACCGATCGAGCGCGCCTGGGCCAGGCGGGTGACGAGCGCGTGGGTGAGGCGATCGGTCAGGTCGTCGCTCACGTCAGGGCTCGTCGTCGAGACCGAGCCCAGCGCGTCCACCTCGTGACGCAGCCTGGCGGCCGCCTGGATCTCCTCACGGCGCTCGAGGGCCCACTCGACGGGGATCTCGCCGGCGAGGTGCTGCCACTCGTCACGCGCCGTGCGCCTGGTGCCGGCTCGCCCCATGAGCGCCACTCGGTTGGAGTCGTCGCCGAGGAGGGCGTTCACCCGCTCGAGCTGGAACCCGAGGTAGGTGTGGGCCCCGGCCTCTCGCAGGGCGGCCTCCTCGGCGCGGCTGGCTCGGATCATGCGGGTGCGGGCCAGGAGCGAGGCGATCAGCGAGAGGGCGGCCACACCGAGGAAGCCGAAGCCGGCCCGGTCCCCGAAGATCACCCCTGGGAGGGTGGCCACCGTAGCGACGCTCCCGATGTAGAAGGTGTGCTGGCGAGTGGACTCGAACCGCGCCGCGGCTCGTTCCGACGCTGCGTGTCGGGACTCCACCATGTCGATGATGGCGGCGTCTTCGGGGGCCGAGCCCAGGGCCTCGGATTCGGCGGACAGGTCGTCCTCGGCCTGATGCAGGGCGTCGGCGGCCGCCCAGAGCTGATGCTGGTCGAGCCCGGCGAGGACCTCGATGGCCTTGCCGCGGTTGCTGCTGGTCACCAGGTCGCCCGGGGAGAAGCGCATGGTGCGTCGAGCGGCGGCGGCGTCGAGACCGAGGTGATCGAGCAGGTCGCAGTCGCCGTGCTCGTCGCCGAGCTGGGCGGTGATGTCCTGGGCTCGGTCGACGTCCACGATGCGGTGACGGCCGATGGTGGGCCGGAAGACGGCGAGGTGGCGCCCGCTGCGCTCCTCGAGCTCGACGTGCACGCCCGGGCGGCTCCCGCCCAGCGCGCCCAGGATCTCGCCGATCAGGCTCTCGCGCTCCACCCGCCCCATCCCAGCGACGACGGTCAGTCGCGGGTGGAGGTCCAAGGTGAAGGTGTTCTCGCCGGCTTCGATGACCAGCCGCTCGACTCGCATGCTGCAACATCGGCAGTTTCGACCGGTTCCTGAAGCACGAACTGGGCAAGACGGACTACATCGACGTCATTTCGAATCAGCACGACTGGTCAGTTCGGATCAGCGCGGTTCGAGGTCCAATCGCCCTGCCACCCCGGACAGCTCGAGCACCCGCTGCACGGCGTCGGAGCGCTCGACGATGACGAGCCGGCGGCCTCGGGCGTCGAAGCGGCGGTGTCCGTCGATGAGGGCGGCCAGCCCTGAGCTGTCGATGAAGGCCACCCCGCTCAGGTCGAGCTCGAGGTCGCCCTCGCCGCAGTCGAGGTGCTGGCGGAGGTCCGTGGCCGTGTGGGCATCGAGCTCGCCCGTCACGGTCAGGCGCGTGCGTCCGTCCACCGTTGCCTGCTCGATCGACCAGACCTCGTCCATCACCTCGTCCTCTGTGTCCGTGCCGCTGTGTCCGTGCAGACCCGTGGCATCACCCGGGCCATCGTACCGAGGGCTTGCGCCTCCCTGCCTGCCCGACGGGCCTGCGGGCACAACTCGATGGCGCCTACCATCGCCGCAGTGACCAGCACGCAGGGCGATGGTGAGATCGCCGCTCGTGGCCGACCGGCCCGGATCGCTGGCTGGTCGATCGGAACGGCTGCTTTGGCCGGCGCCGTCGGCGCGGCGGTCACGGGGGCCTCGTGGACGATGGCGCTCGCCGTCGGATCTGCGGGCGTCGCGCTGGCCCTGGCCCTGTCAGCCATGTGGGAGCTCCGAGCCCGGGCCCGCCTGCGCTCTGGTTGGCTCGAGCGCCTCCAGGTGCTCACCGACGAGCTGGCCAACGTCACGGCATCGCCTGACGCGCAGGCCCTCGTCGACGCGGCCGGCGATCGAGCGGTCCGCGGGACCCTCGTGCCGCGAGCGATGCGGGCCGAGCAGGCCGCCTTCGCTCGATCGGTGGCGGATCAATGCGCCCAAGCGCTGGTCCGCCTCCGCCTGCAGGAGGCCGAGCGCCAGGCTCGGGCCGACTTGGAGCTGCTGGCCCGCGCGTCCCCGGCGCTGGCGGCCAGCCTCGATGCGGAGCAGATCGCGGCGACCATCGAGGAGCTGGTGGTGCCGACCCTGGCCGACACGTGCTCGCTGCGGGTGGTGCGGCGCGGCGCGGCGGAGCCCGGTGGGCGAGACCGGGCAGATGCTGCGGCCGAGCCCGACGGCCACGCCCACCGGATCCAGCTGACTGCCCAGGGCGAGCCCGTCGGCGAGCTCACCGTCTTCCGCCACGCACGCCCGGTGAGCGACACCGAGCGCGGCTCCCTCGCCATGCTGGCCGAGCCGGCCGCCCGAGCGCTGGTCCACGCGGTGCGGTTCTCCGAGCAGGTGCGCACCGCTGACACGCTGCAGCACAGCATGCTCCCGGAGGCGATCCTCCCCGTCGCCAACCTCGAGGTGGCGACCCGCTACCTCGCCGCCACGGAGGGCCAGGCCGTCGGCGGCGACTTCTACGACGTGGTGCAGTCACCGTCCGGCGGAGCGGTGCTCATGGTGGGCGACGTCCAGGGCAAGGGCGTGGAGGCCGCCACCTTGACGAGCACGGCCCGGCACACGCTGCGCTCAGCGGCCCTCGACGGGGCCAGCCCGGCGAGCATGCTCCATCGGCTCAACCAGGCGCTGCTCTACGGGCAGGCGGAGCGAACCGTGGCCACCGGGCAGGCCTCGGTGCGCTTCGTCACGGCGTCGATCGTCGGGCTGTCCCCGACGCCCACGGGGTTCCGGGCCGTGGTGGCCAGCGGCGGGCACCCGCCTCCCATCGTGGTCGGTCCCACCGGCACGGTCGAGCAGCTGGTCACCTCAGGGCCACTGCTGGGCGTGTTCGACGATCCGGTGTTCGTGGAGCGCGCGGTGGAGCTGGGGTTGTCGGAGGTCCTGCTGCTCTACACCGACGGCGTGACCGAGCAACGCCGCCAGCCGCAGCTCTTCGACGAGGCGCAGCTGGGCCGCCTGGTGCGCAACATGCTCTCGGCGAGGCACGCCGATGCCGTCGCCCAGCTGATCCTCGACACCGTGGTGGATCTGAACCCGCGGGAGGTGCGGGACGACATCGCGCTGGTCGTCGCTCGGGTGACCGGGCCCCGCTGAGCCCGCTCCGGTCGGCGGTTCGACCGCGACAGGCCGTCGTGCGTATGCTCGCGGGTCGCTCCACCGCCTGGTGGGGCGTCAGCAGTGCGCCCTCTTAGCTCAGTGGTAGAGCACTTCCATGGTAAGGAAGGGGTCGTGGGTTCAATCCCCACAGAGGGCTCGGATGGGTCGCGGTACCACCGAGGCCCCCCACGCGCATCCGAGGCGGCGTAGCTCAGTTGGTTAGAGCACTCGGCTCATAATCGAGTTGTCCCCGGTTCGAGTCCGGGCGCCGCCACCAGCGCACCCGCCAGCAGTCAGACCTCAGCGAGAAGAGAGCACAGGAGCCATCATGGCCAAGGAGAAGTTCGAGCGGAACAAGCCTCATTTGAATGTGGGGACCATGGGTCATATTGATCATGGGAAGACGACGCTCACGGCGGCGATCACGAAGGTGTTGGCTG
>JBKJIL010000107.1:0-9322 GCA_046598435.1 Acidimicrobiales bacterium | reverse complement strand
GCTCGATCGAGGGCTCGTTCGACCACCCGCGTGGAGCCCACGGGGACGGTCGACTTGTTGACGACGATGGCCTCGCTGGAGAGCACCGGTCCGATCTCGCGGGCGGCGTCCTCGATGTAGGAGAGGTCGGCCGAGCCGTCGGCGCCCTGGGGGGTGGGCACGCACAGGTAGGCGAACTCGCAGTCGGCGGCGGCCCTGGCCGCACCCAGCACGAAGCTCAACCGGCCCCCGTCGATGCCCTCCCGCACGAGGTTGTCCAGCCCTGCCTCGAGGATGGGGACCTCGCCCCGCTGGAGGCGAGCCACCTTGTCGGCATCGATGTCGGCGCACACCACCTCGTGACCGATGTGGGCGAAGCAGGCCCCCGTGGTGAGACCCACGTAGCCCGTGCCGATGACGGCGATCTTGCTCATCGAGGCAACCTCATGTCGTGGCTCCGAGCTCTCGGAGCAGGGCGGCGAGTGACTCACGGTAGTGCGGAAGCAGGGGCAGGCCCGAGCCCCGGAGCATGGCGTTGTCGAGCACGGAGCTGGCCGGACGGGGGGCGGGCCGGGGCGGGTCGAGCTCAGCGGTGCTGATGGGACGGACCTGGGCCCGGTCGTGACCGACGGCCTCGAGGATGTCGCCGACGAAGCCGTACCAGGTGGTCTCGCCCTGGTTGGTGACGTGGTGGATGCCCACCCGGCGCTCCACGGCCAGTCGCCGGATCATCGGGGCGAGGTCGCGGGTGAAGGTGGGGCAACCCCGCTGGTCGTCGACGAAGGCCAGGTCGTGACGGTCGAGCAACCCCAGCACGGTGTGCACCATGTTGCGCCCTCCCGCACCACAGACCCACGAGGTGCGCACGACCGTCGAGCCCGGCGCGTGGATCGCCACGGCGTGCTCACCAGCCCACTTCGACCGCCCGTAGACCGACTGCGGGTTGGGGCGGTCCCACTCCTGGTAGGGAGCCGCCTGGGCGCCGTCGAACACGTAGTCGGTCGACACCGCCACGAGATGGGCCCCGACCCGGCGGCTGGCGTCGGCCACCCACTCGGTACCGACGGCGTTGGTCAGGAAGGCGCGCTCGGGATCGCTCTCGCAGTCGTCGACGGCCGTCCATGCACCGGCGTGCAGCACGGCGTCGGGTCCGGTGGCGGTGATGGCCTGATAGACGGCGTCGCGGTCGGTGAGGTCGAGGCGCGCCCGGTCGCAGGCGATGACCTCGTCACCGGCCTCGGTGCACGTGCGCACGAGGTCGAGCCCGAGCTGGCCGCCGGCGCCGGTGATGAGGACCCGCATGGCCTAGCCCGCCTCCTTCAGCGGTCGCCACCACCAGGCATTGGCCCCGTACCAGGCCACCGTGGCCTCGAGCGCCTCGTCGAGCGTGCGCTGGCGATGCCAGCCGAGGGCGGTGATCTTGGCGATGTCGACGGAGTACCGGCGATCGTGGCCCAGGCGATCCTCGACGTAGGTGACCGACCGCTCGTCCTTGCCGAGCAGCGCCAGCAGCTTGTCGACGAGCACCCGGTTGGGGGTCTCGTTCCCCGCGCCGATGTTGTAGATCTCCCCCGGCTCGCCGCGCTCGAGCACCAGGTGCACCCCCGCGCAGTGGTCGTCCACGTAGAGCCAGTCGCGCTCGTTGAGACCATCGCCGTAGAGGGGCACCGTGCCACCGTCGAGGAGGTTGGTCGTGAACAGCGGGATGGCCTTCTCGGGGTATTGGTAGGGCCCGAAGTTGTTCGTGCAGCGGGTGACCGTGACGGGCAGGCCATGGGTGTGGTGGTAGCTCAGCGCAATCAGGTCTGAGCCCGCCTTGGACGCCGAGTACGGCGAGCGCGGCTCGAGGGGGTCGGTCTCGAGCGACGACCCCGCCTCCACGGAGCCGTAGACCTCATCGGTGCCGATGTGCACGACGCGCCCGACCTCGAGGCGACGGGCCGTGTCCATGACGACGTTGGTGCCGAAGCAGTTGGTGACGACGAAGTCGTCGGATCCGACGATCGACCGGTCCACGTGGCTCTCGGCCGCGAAGTGCACCACGGCATCGACCCCTCGCATGGCGTCCTCCAGCGGGGCCGGATCGCAGATGTCGCCCTGGATGAACGACATGCGCGGGTCGTCGTCGACGTCGCGCAGCGTGGAGCGGTTGCCGGCGTAGGTCAGGGCGTCGTAGACGACGACCTCGTCGTCGGTGTGACCCAGCACGTAGCGCACGTAGTTGGACCCGATGAACCCGGCGCCGCCGGTGACCAGCTGCTTCATCGGGGGCCGACGTCCAGGGCCCCAGCGACCGGCAGGGCGACGTCCTTGGCCGAGATCTGGGCCCGGTCGTCGGGGTCCACCGGCAGCGGCCAGGCGATGTCGAGGGCGGGGTCGAGCGGGTTGCAGGCGACGCCGGCCATCCCCGGCGCCCACTCCTGGTCGAAGCAGTACAGGTACTGGGTGACGCCGGGCGCCACGGCCTGGAACCCGTTGGCGACGCCCCGCGGGACCAGCACCTGCGCGCCCGGCAGCAGCGTGGCGGTCACGACGGCGCCGAAGCTCGGGGAGCCCGGGCGGGTGTCGAGGTAGGCACCGAAGGCCTCGCCGGCCACCACCGCCACCAGCTTGTCCATGTCCTCGGCGTGCAGCCCTCGCAGGCCGCCGCGGTGGGTCTCGGTCACGTTCACCTGGAGCCACGGGCCGAGCGAGGGCAGCCCAGCCGCTGCGAAGGCCGACTCGCGGTAGAACTCGCGCACCGTCCCGCGTTCGTCGGTGACCTGCTTCATCGTGATGAGGAACAGCCCCTCGATGGCCGTGCCGGCCGCCGTCAGGTCCACCACGGTGGTCATCAGCGCTCGATCTCCCCGGCCTCGAAGTCGAGGACGCGCAGCAGCTGCTCCCCGTACCCGCTGGCGGCCAGGTCGGGCGCCGCGGCCAGGGCGCGGAGCTGGTCCTCGGTGATCAGGCCCTCGCGGTAGGCGGCCGACTCGGGCGCGCCGATCAGCAGCCCCTTGCGCCGCTGCTGGCCGGCGACCCACGACTGCGCGTCGAGGAGGGCATCGAACGTGCCCACGTCGAACCACTCGGTGGAGAACGCCAACCGCGACACCTCGAGGCGGCCCTCGGCCAGGTAGCGGTTGTTCACGTCGCTGATCTCGAGCTCGCCGCGGGTGCTGAGCGGGGTGGTACGAGCCATCTCGACGACGCTGTTGTCGTAGAAGTAGAGGCCCGGGACCATGTAGCTCGACGGCGGCACGGCCGGCTTCTCGTGGACGGCCACGACGGCCCCGGCGCTGTCGAGCTCGAGCACGCCGTAGCGCTCGGGGTCGGGGACCCACAGCCCGAAGACGACGGCGCCGGCGGGTGCCGTGAACCGCTGGAGCTGCTCGCCGAGGCCGGCACCGTAGAAGATGTTGTCGCCGAGGATCAGGGCGACGTCGTCGTCGCCGATGAAGTCCTCACCGATGAGGAAGGCCGCCGCGATGCCGTTGGGCTCGGGCTGCTCGGCGTAGGCGAAGGTGCAGCCCCACTGCGAGCCGTCCCCCAGCAGCGCCTCGAACAACGGGAGCTGCTCGGGGCTGGAGATGACCAGGATCTCGTCGATCTTGGCGTGCAGCAGCGTGGAGATCGGGTAGTAGACGAGCGGCCTGGCGTAGGCGTGCATGCGCGGCTTCGACGGGGCCCGGCTGGCCGGGCTGAGCCGAGTGGCCCGTCCGCCGGCCAGCACGATGCCCTTCATCGAGACACCGCGGCAGCAGGCGCCTGGGGGGGCATGGCAGTTCGGGGGGGCATGGCGGTTCGGGCGGGCATGGCGGGGCCGATTCTGACACGACGGGCGGTTCGCGCCGTTCGCCGCACCGGGCCGTCAGCAGTCCGCGCCGGGAGGTGGGGTCGGCACCTGGCCGATCACGCTGCTGGTCGTCGTCGGACGGGTCACGGTGGTGGAGGTCGGCGCGTTCGTCGACGGCACCGTCGCTGACGTCGACGACGTCGACGCCACCGGGGTGTCCCGCACGCCCGCGAAGTCGGCCCCCGTGACGACCACCACGTCGGCGCCGACGGAGCCGGCGACCTCCTCGAGCTCGGCCCCGGCGACCAGGTAGCGCGCCACGAGATCGGCGGCCACCGCCTGTCCGGCCGGGTAGCGCACGACCGTCCGCGAGATGTCGAAGCTCTCGGCCTCTCCCGTGCCGGCGGCCGTGAAGCCGGCCGCCACCAGGGCCTCGCTGGCCGCGCCGGCCTGGCCCGTGCGGCCCGAGCCGTTCAGCACGCTGACCCGTACGCCCTTGGGGGTGAGGCTGTCGGTTCGGGTACCTCTGAACAGGTCGAGGATGGGCTGGGCGGCCGTGTCGACGAGGCGGAGCACCGCCGCTCCCCCGATCGTGTCATCTTCCACCGGCAGGGAGTACAGGTCGAGGCGGTCCGGATCGAAGGATCGGAACCGGGCCGCCAGCTCGACGATGTCGTCGGCCTGCAGCAGGTCGTCGACGGTCACGGTCCCCAGCGCGGCGTCGACCAGGTTGTCGAGCGTGACGGGGTTGCGGACCCCCTTGTCCACGGCCCGCCGCAGCGCCCGCACGATGAAGTCCTGCTGGCGGCTGATGCGGCCGAGGTCACCCGTGGGATCGGTGCGCCACCGCCCGTTGACGTAGCTCTGGTAGTGCCGGGAGCGCACGTAGGCGAGGGCCTGATCGGGGCCGAGCATCACGCAGCCCGGCTCCTCCACGGCCAGGCCCGAGTTCCGGTCGCGGGCGGCGCGGTCGAAGTACACCTCGACGCCGTCGATGACCGACACGAGGTCGCGGAAGCCGGCGAAGTCGACCTGCACGTAGTGGTTGATCGGGATCCCGAGGTAGGACTCGATGGTGGCGATCAGCTCCTCGGGGCCTCCGCTCTCGATGGCCACGTTGATGCGCTGGTGCCCACCGTTGGCCAGCGGCACCCAGAGGTCGCGCGGGAGCGACAGCAGGGAGGCCTGAGCCGAGCCGGGATCGACTCGCAGCAGCATGATCGTGTCGGAGCGCAGCCCCCCCACGTCGGCCCGGCCGTCGCGGACTGGGTCGTCGGCGTCGAGGTTGGCGGCGCTGTCGACGCCCACGAGCAGGAAGTTCTGGGGCGCGGAGCTCGAGGCGCGCTCGGTCAGGACCGAGCCGAGCTCGACCCTGGCCAGACGGCTGTACTTGGCATAGGCGTACCCGAGGCCGGCCGCGCTCACGACGAGTCCGGCCACCAGCGCCGTGCTGATGAGAAGCACGATTCGCTGGCCCCACGGGCGCGGCTGGCGGCGGCTCACCGGACGGGCAGGCCCAGCTCCCGGCTGATCACGAGGCGCTGGATCTCGCTCGTGCCCTCGCCGATCTCCAGGATCTTGGCGTCCCGGTAGAAGCGGGCCACCGGGGTGGCGTCCATGAACCCGTACCCGCCGAAGATCTGGGTGGCGATGCGGGTGGCGCTGACGGCCGCCTCGGTGGTGTGGAGCTTGGCCATGGCGGCCGCCTGCTTGTACGGCTTCCCGGTGTCGTGCAGCCAGGCCGCCTGGTAGGTGAGCAGGCGGGCCGTCTCGGCCATCACGGCCAGGTCGGCCACCTGGAAGGCCACGCCCTGGTTGGCGCCGATCGGCTGGCCGAAGGCGTTGCGGTCCTGCGCGTACTGCAGGCTGTGCTCGAGGCAGGCCTGGATGCACCCGACGGCCAAGGCGGAGATGGCCACCCGGCCCTCGTCGAGGATCTGCAGGAACTGGGCGAAGCCACGCCCGCGTTCGCCGAGCAGGTTGTCCGCTGGCACGCGGCAGTCGGTGAAGGTCAGGCCGTGGGTGTCAGAGGCGTGCCAGCCCATCTTCCGGTAGGCCGGCTGCACCTCGAAGCCCGGGGTGCCGGACGGGACGATGACCGTGCTGATCTCGCCAGGCCCGGTGCGGGCCGTGACGGTGACGAGCGACGTGATGTCGGTGCCCGAGTTCGTGATGAAGGCCTTCTCGCCGTTGAGGACCCACTCCCCGGCGGCGGCGTCGAGCACCGCCGTGGTGCGGGTGCCGCCGGCGTCGCTGCCGGCCTCGGGCTCGGTGAGCCCGAACCCGCCCAGCGCCCGTCCGGCGCACAGGTCCGGGAGCCAGGTCTGTCGCTGCGCCTCCGTGCCGAACTGGAAGATCGGGTTGGCGCCGAGGCCGACGCCCGCCTCGAGGGTGATGGCCAGCGAGTGGTCGACGCGGGCCAGCTCCTCGATGGCGATGCACAGCATCGTGAGGTCGCCGCCACCACCGCCATAGGCCTCCGGGAAGGGGATGCCGAACAGCCCGAGGTCGCCCATGGCCCGCACCACATCGGTCGGGAAGTGGTGGTCGCGGTCCCACGCCTCAGCGTGGGGGGCGATCTCGCCCTCGGCGAAGTCGCGCACGAGCTTGCGCAGCGCGTCGTGCTCCTCGGTGAACTCGACGTGCACGGCGGGGTCGACCCTCCTGGGTGAACGGGGTGCGGCAGATGCCGGGCTTGATCGTACGCTGCGGCCATGTCCGGCCCGGCGTCACCTTCGGAGGCTCTGGCCGTGGTGGGCGGCCGGCTGGCCACCGGACTGGTCGAGGTCACCTCGGACCTCGCCGCGCTCGACTCGTCGGGGTTCTGGGCGGTCGTGCTCCCCTTCGAGGGCGAGCCGATCTGTGCTCGCTTCGCCAGCGTGCGCCCCGCCCGGCCGTGGCCCGGACGACCGTGGTGCGGCCCGCCCGCCGAGTCGTGGTCGTCGTCGATGGACGAGGAGGCCTTCAAGAGCGGGGTGCGCTCCATCCGGGCGTCGATCGCCGCGGGCGACGTGTACCAGGTGAACCTCACCCGGCGGCTGTCGGCGCCGGCACCCGCAGGGGCCGATGTGGCCGCCCTTGGGGCCGCCCTCGCGGAGGGCAACCCGGCGCCCTACAGCGCGGTCGTGCGGCTCCCCTCGATCGGCTGCCACGTGGCCTCCGCGTCGCCGGAGCGGTTCCTGCGACGCGACGGCCGCGTGGTCAGCTCGGCCCCGATCAAAGGGACGGCCAGCGACCCCTCGGGCCTCACCGCCAAGGACCGCGCCGAGAACGTGATGATCGTCGACCTCGTGCGCAACGACCTGGGCCGGGTGTGCGAGTTCGGCTCGGTGGAGGTGCCCGCCCTCTTGTCCCTCGAGCAGCACCCCGGGCTCGTGCACCTGGTGTCCACCGTGACGGGACGGTTGCGACCGACCATGGGATGGGCCGACGCCATCGACGCCACCTTCCCGCCCGGCTCGGTCACCGGCGCCCCCAAGATCGCCGCCGTCGAGCGCATCGCCGCCCTCGAAGAGCTCCCCCGGGGCGTCTACTGCGGAGCCGTGGGGTGGGTGGACGCCGATCGGCAGGTGGGCGACCTCAACGTGGCCATCCGGACCTTCTGGTTGGAAGACGACCGGCTGTGCTTCGGTACGGGTGGCGGCATCACGTGGGACAGCGACCCCGACGACGAGTGGGCCGAGACCGAGCTCAAGGCTCGCCACCTGCTGCGCGTCGCGTCAGGATCGTGGCATGGCTGAGAACCTCGTGTGGCTGGACGGGTCGCTCCTCCCCGCCGCGACGGCGACCGTCTCGGTGCTCGATCACGGCCTCACCGTGGGCGACGGCGTGTTCGAGACGCTGAAGGCCACCCACGGACGAGCGTTCGCGGTGCGTCGTCACCTCGATCGGCTGCGTCGGTCGGCGGCCGGGCTCGGCCTCGAGGTGCCCTACGACGACGACCAGCTCCGCGGCGCCGTCTCTGCGGTGCTGCAGGCCAGCGAGCTGCCCCTCGCCCGCGTCCGGGTGACGGTCACGGGCGGCGTGGCGCCGCTCGGCTCCGAGCGCGGCGAGGCCGGGCCCACCGTGGTGGTGGCGGCCGGGCCGCTCGCCCCTGCGGCAGCCACCACCGCCATCTGCACCGTGCCGTGGCCCCGCAACGAGCGTGGGGCGATGGCGGGCATCAAGACGACGTCGTACGCCGAGAACGTGGTCGCGCTGGCCCACGCCAAGCGCCGGGGCTGCTCCGAGGCCATCTTCGCCACGACGACCGGCCTGCTCTGCGAGGGCACGGGCTCCAACGTGTTCGCCGTGGTGCGGGGCCGCCTGGTCACCCCGCCGCTGTGGTCGGGATGTCTGGCCGGGGTCACCCGCGCCCTGGTGCTCGAGACCACCGATGCCGTCGAGGAGGACATCCCCATGGTCGACTTCCTCTCGGCTGACGAGGTCTTCCTCACCAGCACGGGACGAGACGTCCAGGCCGTCGACCGCGTCGACGACCGCCCATTGGACGCACCCGGGCCACGCACGGCGGCCGCAGCCGAGGCCTTGGCGGCACTGGCAGCCACCACCGACGACCCCTGACCGCCTGGCTCAGGCCGGGCGCAGGTGCACGACGTCGCCCACGGCCAGGTGCCGGGGCCCGCTTGCCGTCTCCACGACCAGGTGGCCGGCCACCGTGATGTCCGCCGCGACGCCCTCCACCTCCTCAGCACCCAGATCGACGCGCACCCGGCGCCCGAGGGTCGCCGAACGGGATCGCCAGGCCAGCAGCAGCGAGGCGCGATCGCCCTCGAGCAGCGCCGCGTAGTGGACGTCGAGTCGACGCAGCAACGAGATGAGGAGGTCCTCGCGATCGACGGGCACCGGGCTGATGTGGTTGCAGGCCACGGCGATCTCGGCGAGGTCCTCTGGGAGGTCGTCGGGCCACAGCACGTTGATGCCGATGCCCACCACGACCGCAGTGGGCTCGTCGGCGCCGGCCGCCCAGTCGGCTTCGGCGAGGATCCCGGCCAGCTTGCGATCGGGGGACGACCCGTCGCCCGGCCACACGAGGTCGTTGGGCCACTTGAGCGACGGGGCAAAGCCGGCCAGCTCCTCGATGGCCTCCGACGCCGACAGAGCCACCGCCATGGTGGTCTGATCCATCACGCCCGCCGGCGGCCGCAGGAGCACTGACAGGAGCAGCGAGCCGCCCGGCGGAGCCGTCCACGACCGGCCGGCCCGACCCCGACCGGCGGTCTGGTGATCGGCCACCAGCACGATCCCCTCGTGCTCGCCCGCTCTCGCCAGCCCCATCGCGTCGGCGTTGGTGGACCCGGTCTCGGGCACCCACCGGACGTCGGCGAAGCGAGCCCCCCGTCCACTGGTGAGCGCTGATCTGGCACGTTGCCCCGACACCCCTGTAACCATATGGCCGTGCTCACCAAGGTCCTCATCGCCAACCGGGGCGAGATCGCCGTCCGGGTGATCCGCGCCGCGAAGGACAGCGGCATCCTCTCCGTCGCCGTCTACGCCGACCAGGATCGCGATGCCCTGCACGCACGCCTCGCCGACGAGGCCTACGGGCTGGAGGGGACGACGAGCGCC
>JBKJIL010000304.1:0-4470 GCA_046598435.1 Acidimicrobiales bacterium | reverse complement strand
GGGGTTCCCGAGTGGCGGGCCCTGTCCGACGAGTCGGCGTTCGAGGCCGCCGTCGCCTCCATCCCCGGTCTACGACAATGGGTCGATCCCGGGGGCGTCGAGGCCATCACCGCCGTCATGCCGATGGCTGGTCTCGCCAACAGCTTCCGCCGGGCCGAGACGGCGGCGGCGGCCGGCCTCGTGCCGGTGGGCGACGCCCACAGCCACACGGACCCCGTCCTCGCCCACGGACTCGCCTTCGCCTTCGTCCAGGCGGCCGAGCTCGCCGGCGCGCTGGCGAATTCCGCCGATCCGATCGCCGGGCTCGCCAGCTACGTCGAGGCCGTAGCGCCTTCGCTCCGCGAGCGGTTCGACCTGGCCTCGTCGCTCGACGACCAACGGCATCGGCTCTGGATGGGCGAGCCCGTCGACTTCACGCGACGCACCGGTGCCTATGCCCTGTTCTCGCTCGTGGCGGGCGGCGCCGCCTCGTCGATGGACCCGGCGGTGTTCCGGATGTACCTGCGCCGGATGGGTCTGCTCGACTCCACCTCGGTGCTCGACGACGACCCCATCATGCAGTCGCGGATCGAGGAACTCTTCGCCCAGGCGATGCAAACATCCCGCCCCCCGGCGGGGCCACCACGCGACGAGATGCTCGCCACCGTGTCGGCGGCCCGGCGCCGCCCGGGCTGAGGGTGGATAATCTCTTCGAGGATCGAACAATCGAGGGGGAAGTATGTCGGTGATCGACAGCGATGAGAAGCTGCGTCAAGAAGTGCGCACCTGGATAGGGGCCAACGCCATCGAAGAGGTGAAAGGCGTCTCGGCCATGGTGCGACCCGGCGCTGGGAGTCGCACCGACTCCCAGAAGCAGGCCATGAAGGAGTGGGAAGCGCGCCTCGTCGAGGGCCGCTGGATCTGCTCGCACTGGCCGGAGGAGCACGGCGGTCGGGGTCTCGACAGTTTCCAGAACGGCATCGTGTCGGAGGAGTTCGGGAAGGCCGGCTACCCGCGCACCAATCGGGGCATGGGCGAGTCGCTGGTGTCGCCCGCCATCATCGTGTGGGGCACCGACGAACAGAAGAAGGAGTTCCTGCCCAAGATTCTGGACGGGACCCACCGCTATTGCCAGGGCTTCTCCGAGCCGGGAGCAGGCTCGGATCTCGCCGGCCTGCAGACGAAGGGACTCGTCGACGGCGACGAACTCATCATCACGGGACAGAAGGTCTGGACCTCCGGCGCCCAGTTCGCCAACATGATGTTCTGCCTCTGCCGGACGAATCCGGATGCGCCCAAACACAAGGGCATCTCCTACGTCCTGGTGCCGATGCCCGACAACGGCTTCGACATCCGGGGCCTGCGCCAGATGACCGGCGGCAGCGGCTTCAGCGAGGTCTTCATCGACGGCGCCCGCGCGCCCATCAACGTCATCGGTGGGCTCCACGACGGATGGCGGGTCACCAACACGACGCTCGGCAACGAGCG
The DNA here is from genome assembly GCA_046598435.1 of Acidimicrobiales bacterium. Classification (GTDB taxonomy): domain Bacteria; phylum Actinomycetota; class Acidimicrobiia; order Acidimicrobiales; family VFJN01; genus VFJN01. Next base: position 3,003 of record JBKJIL010000304.1, on the reverse strand, counting down.
ACGAGGAGGCGGAGGGCGCCACACCGTGTTCAAGAAGCAGTGGGACCTCGTGGTCGACGAGGCCCGATCCAACGGCAAGATCGACGACGCCAACGTCCGCCAAGACCTGGCCTGGGCCTACACCAAGATCGAGATCATCCGCTTCCAGTCCGAGCGGATGGACGCATTGGCGTCGAAGGGACTCGAGCCCGGGCCCGAAGCCAGCATCGGCAAGATGTTGTGGTCGGAGTACACCCGGCGCTTCGGGGAGATCGCCATGAACGTCGCCGGCATCAAGTCGACCATCCGCCCCGACGGCGAGGGCTACCGATCCAACGAGTGGATGCAGATGTTCCTCGGCTCGCGCTCGGGCACCATCTGGGGCGGCACGGCCGAGATCCAGCGCAACATCGTCGGCGAGCGGGCCCTCGGCCTCCCCAAGGAACCTTCGGCCGAAGCTGAGAACTCCCGAAGCCAGAGGTAAGACATGAAAGCCGTCGTGTTGCAGGGTCCCGGTGAGGTCAGCGTCGAGGACGTGCCCGACGCACAGCTGACCGGACCGGACGGCGTCATCGTGCAGGTCGAACGCACGGCCATCTGCGGATCGGACCTGCACCTGTACCACGGTGCCTTCGGCGGCGCCGGTGTTCGCCTGGGTCATGAGTTCGTGGGGACGATCGCCGAGGCCGGCGACGACGTTCGGCGGCTTCGGGTCGGCGACCGGGTGCTGGTGAGTGGCGTCGTGGGGTGCGGACGCTGCCCGTCGTGTCTGAGCCTCGACCCCGTCGTGTGCACCGGCGGGCTCCCTGGCAAGGTGTTCGGCACCAGCCTCGACCTACACGGCGGACAGGCCGAAGCCGTGGCCGTGCCCGCCGCCGACCTCTTCGCCCTGCCCATCCCCGAGGGCGTCTCCACCGAGCAGGCCGTGCTGCTCACCGACATCCTCCCCACCGGATACCTCGGAGCCCAGCGAGCCGACATCACCCCCGGCGACGTCGTGGTGGTCATCGGCCTCGGTCCCGTGGGCGTGTTCGCCCTCCAGTGCGCCCAGCTCTACGGCCCCTCCCGGATCCTGGCCGTCGACATGGTGCCCGACCGTCTGGCCCGCGCCGCCGAGCTGGGTGCGGAGCCGATCGACGCCCGCGGCGGCGACACGGTGGCCAAGGTGTACGACGCCACGGGCGGACGGGGCGCGGCAGCGGTGATCGAGGCGGTGGGCGCCCAGGCCAGCATCAACGACGCCATCTTGTGCGCCGCCCCCGGCGGCACCATCTCGGTCATCGGCGTGAGCCTCGACCTGGCCCACCCCTTCCCCATGCCCATCGCCCTGTTCAAGCGGCTCACGTTCCGGGTGACCCTCGCGTCCATCCCCACCACGTGGTCCGCGCTCATCCCGCTGATCGCCAGCGGGCGGCTCCACCCCGAGGACGTCTTCACCCACCGCATGGGCCTCTCCGAGGCCGCCGAGGCCTACCGCATCTTCGACGCCCGCACCGACGGCGTGCTCAAGGTGCTGCTCGACCCGCGCCGCTGACGCCGCTGGGCCATCCGCCCGAGAAGTGGGCAGGGTACGGTCGGCCCATGACGACCGACGTGCTCGACGGGGTGCTGGACGCGGCGGGCGGAGGCCTCGACGCGGCCATCGATCTGCGGCGCCGCCTCCACCAGCAGCCCGAGCTCGGCCTCGAGCTCCCGGCCACCCAAGCAGCCGTGCTGGAGGCCCTCGACGGGCTGCCCCTCACGGTCACGACCGGCCGGTCCTCGACCTCGGTGGTGGCCATCCTCGATGGCGACGAGCCCGGGCCCACCGTCTTGCTGCGGGGCGACATGGACGCCCTCCCCATGCCGGAGGACACCGGGCTCGACTACGCCAGCCGGGTCGACGGCGCCATGCACGCCTGTGGCCACGACACCCACGTGGCGATGCTGGCAGGGGCGGCCACCGTGCTCAGCGCCCGGCGGGGCGCCCTCGCCGGTCGGGTCGTGTTCATGTTCCAGCCGGGCGAGGAGGGATCAGCCGGCGCCCGCCACATGCTCGAGGAGGGCCTGCTGGCCACCGCCGGAGCCGGCGCGGAGCCCGTGTCGATGGCCTTCGCCATCCACCAGTCCCCCACCATCCCGAGCGGCATGATCGCCACCAAGGGCGGGTCGATCATGGCATCGGCCGACGAGTTCCAGATCACCGTGCGGGGCCGCGGTGGCCACGCCTCGATGCCCCACCACGCGGGCGACCCCATCCCGATCGCGGCGGAGATCATCACCGCGCTGCAGGCCATGGTCACCCGTCGGGTCGACGCCTTCGATCCCGCGGTGGTCACCGTGGCCAAGCTCCGCGCCGGCACCACCACCAACGTCATCCCGGAGACGGCGACGATGTGGGGCACGATCCGGGCCGTGTCGGCCAGGACCCGCGAGGCCGTGATGACCGACGTCGAGCGCATGGCCCACGGGATCGCGTCGGCCCACGGGGCCGTCGCCGAGGTCGTGCTCCAGCCGGGCTATCCGGTGACGGTCAACCACCAGGGTGCCGCCCGCTTCGCCCTCGACACGGCCAGCGCGCTGCTGGGCGCCCGGCACACCGTCGAGCTCCCGCAGCCCGTCATGGGCGCCGAGGACTGGAGCTACGTGCTGGAGGAGGTCGACGGCGCCATGGCCTTCCTCGGCACCCGGCCGCCGGGCATGGCCCCCGGGGAGGTCGCCCCCAACCACTCGAACCGCATGGTGCTCGACGAGGCCGCCATGGCCACCGGCATCGCCACCTACTCAGCCGTCGCCCTGCGCTGGCTGGCCGAGCACCGCCCACCGGCCTGACCCGGCGCGCAGCCGTGCCTCGGAGCCGAGGTCACGGACGCGATGGCGCCGACCTGCCTGCCGGTTCGTGGCGCGTTCGACCCCACGGGTGCAGTCGTGCACGGAGGTGCACCTCGGCACGAAGCTTGAGGTCACCCCGGCGTGCTGGGGGCGGCTCGGTCCTTGGCGGTCACCCGGGCGGCCAGGCGCACCAGGAACAGCACCACGAGCGCC
>JBKJIL010000211.1:0-4759 GCA_046598435.1 Acidimicrobiales bacterium | reverse complement strand
CCGCGATGCGCAACGAGAAGGCGTAGAGCACGTAGCGCATTGGCTCGACCGCCGCAACGATGTGAGCGCGCTGGAGGCGCTGATCTCTCGGGGCTACGTGGTCGACACGATGGAGGTGGTGGGCCGCTGGCGCGATCTGCCGACGATCTACGAGGCGGGGGTGGCCGCGCTGAACGCGGTGGAAGGCACGGTTTCCGCCTCCGCTCATCAGTCGCACAGCTATACCGACGGCGGATGCCTGTACTTCACCTTCGCCGCCAAGGTGGAGGCCGACGACCGAGACCGCTACTACCGCGCCGTGTGGGACGCCGGCTCGCGATCGGTGTTGCACGCCGGCGGGGCGCTGTCGCACCACCACGGCGTGGGCCTGAACCGCAGCCGGTTCGTGGCCGAGGCGCTGGGCCCGGCCTTCGAGGTGCTGGCCGCCACCAAGGCCGCCCTCGACCCCCACGGCATCCTCAACCCCGGCAAGCTGGGGCTGCCGTCGCCGTTCGGCCCCTCCGGGTACTGATGGCCTCTGCCCCTGCGTTCGCCACGGCGCTCGGTGGGGGTCTGGCCGTGGCCCTCCCTGCCGTCCTGCTGGCGCAGGTCCTCGACGCCATGGCCGACGACGATCTGTCCGCCCTCGTCGCCGTGCCGCTGGCCCTCGTCGCCCTGGCCGGCGCCCTTGTGGGCGGAGCGCTCGTGCGGCGCCGACCCGGCGGCGCCTGGGCGCTGGCCGCGCTCGTCGGTGCCGCCGTGATGGCCCTGATCGGCGGTCTGGGTGCCGCTCGCACCAGCGTCGCCGGGGAGAGCACCGATCTCGCCCTCCTGGCCACCTCCGTCGGGGCCGGTGCCCTGCTCGGCATCGTCGGCGGCGCTGTGGGGCCTCGGTGGCCTGCTAGAACGCGCAGATGAGCATCCTCGTCATCGACGTCGGAACGAGCGGGCTGCGGGCGGCCGTGGTGCGCCCGGATGCGTCCATCGCCGTGGAGGAGCACCGACCGCTGCTGCCATCGTCCCCTGAGCCCGGGCTGGTGGAGTTCGATGCCGGCCTGATGGCCACCACCGCCCTCGAGCTGGCCCGGTCGGTGCTGGCCCAGGCCGGGCCGGTGGAGGCGGTGGGCATCACCAACCAGCGGGCGTCGACGGTCGTGTGGGATCGGGCCACCGGCGAGCCGGTGGGCCCCGGGATCGGCTGGCAGGACCTGCGCACGGTCGGCACCTGTCTCGTGTTGCAGGCCGACGGCATCCACCTCGCCCCCAACGCGTCGGGCACCAAGATCGGGTACCTCCTCGACACGTACGACCCCGACCGCACCCGCGACCTCTGCATCGGCACGGTCGACTCCTGGCTGGCCTGGCACCTCTCCGAGGGTGCTGTCCACGTCACCGATGCCTCCAACGCGGCCGTCACCGGCCTGCTCACCGGTGATGCCAGCGGCTGGCACGACAAGGTGCTGGACGCCCTCCGGATCCCCCGGGCCAGCCTCCCGACCGTCGTCGACACCTCAGGGATCGTCGGCGCCGCCACTGCCCTCGACGGCGCCCCGCCGATCGCGGCGCTCGTCGGCGACCAGCAGTCGAGCCTCGTCGGCCAGGGCTGTGTGGCGCCGGGCATGGCCAAGATCACCTTCGGCACGGGCGGCATGCTCGACCTGCACCTCGGTGACGCCCGCCCGCGGTTCGAGCGCCAGGGCGAGGGCGGCTGCTTCCCGATCGTGGCCTGGCGGCGCGAGGGCGCGACGGCGTGGGGGGTTGAGGCCATCATGCTCTCGGCGGGCACCAACGTCGAGTGGCTCCGCGACGACCTCGGCCTCATCGCCACCGCCGCCGAGAGCCACGACGTGGCCAGCCGCTGCGAGACCGCCGATGGCGTCGTCTACGTGCCCGCCCTGCTCGGCCTCGGCACCCCCCGGTGGGACTACGGCGCCCGGGGCGCCCTCTTCGGCCTCACCCGAGGCAGCGAACGACCCCAGATCGTGCGCGCCGTGCTCGAGGGGGTCGCCCAGCGGGGCGCCGACCTCGTCGACGCCGCGGAGACCGACACCGGCCTCACCATCCCCGTTCTGCGCGTCGACGGGGGCATGAGCGACAACCCCACCTTCCTCCAGGCCCTGGCCGATGCCACCCAGCGCCCGGTCGAGGTGTCACCGGTCCGCGAGGCCACCACCTTGGGGGCCGCCTTCCTGGCCGGCCTGGCCGTGGGCACCTGGGGTGGCTGGGACGACATCGCGGCCAGCTGGGCCCCTCGCCAGGTCGTGCAGCCCATCGGGGCGCTCGATCGCGATCGCTGGCGAACCGCCGTCGACCGGGCCGCCGAGTGGTTCCCGGAGCTCAGCGCCCTCAGCTTCTGAGGCACCCGGCAAAGAATTTCACCGGTGTCGTCATCCTGATGGCAGGTCGGCACCGAAGTGATGCCGATGCGACGCCACACCAGGATCCTCACCAGCTCAGCCCTCGCCGTCGTCGGCCTGATCGGCCTCGCGGCCTGCGGCGACACCACCGCTGACAAGCCCGCCGGCGAGACTGCCGGCGAAGCAGCCGGCGTCGTCGACTGCGCCGCCAACCCGGGCGAGACGGTCACGGTGACGATCCCCGAGTTCGCCTTCGATCCCACTCCGGTGCAGGTGAAGGCGTGCGACTCGGTCGTGTGGGAGAACGCCCACACCCAGGCCCACACCTCCACCGGCAAGGGCGACAAGGCCTGGTCGACCGACAACATCGCAGCCGGCGAGAGCTCCGAGCCCGTGCTCTTCGACGAGAGCGGCTCGTTTGCCTACATCTGCGCCCTGCACCCCTTCATGAAGGGCACCGTCGAGGTCTCCTGACCTCCGGTCCCTCCCCCCAAGCCACCCATCCACCAACCAGAGATCCCAACTACCCAGGAGGTACGGCGTGCAGATCAGCGCCAAGGAGCTCCGCCAGATGGCGAGCGACGTCGACGACATGCACCACGAAGCGATGCGGGACTTCAAGGAAGAGGCAGCGGAGCTCCACCTGAGCACCGCTCGCAACTCCCGTCGGTCCTTCGTCAAGACCGCCGGCCTCGCCGGCGTGGGCGGCTCGCTGCTCACGATCGGTGGCGGCCTCGTGCCGTTCACCAAGCTCGGCAGCTTCGCCAGCGCTCAGGACAGCGGGCTGACCGACACGGTCATCGCCGGCTACGCCCAGAGCGTCGAGCTGGCTGCAGTAGCGGCCTACACCGCCGCGGCACCCGCCCTCAAGGGTGACGTGCTGGCTGTGGCTCAGCTGTTCCTCAGCCATCACCAGGATCACGCCGACGCCTTCGGCGCCGTCGCTGGTGATGATGCCCGACCCGAGGCCAACCCCAAGCTCGTCGCCGCCGTCACGCCAACCCTCACCGCCGTCGCTGACGCGGTGAAGGCCGGCACCGACGTCACCACCGACGTGCTCAAGTTCGCCAAGACCGTCGAGAACCAGGCGGCGTACACCTACGCCGCCGCCCTGACCCTGCTGACGGACCCGGCCTACGCCGCGGCCACCTCGACGATCCTCCCCATCGAGGCCCAGCACGCCACCGTCATCGCCCTCGCCCTCGGCGAAGGTCCTGACGAGTGGTTCCCCACCGGCGCCTTCGAGTCCGCCGCCCTCGGCGACGGAACCGATCCCAAGGCCGGCTTCGACCCCGCTGTCTTCGCCTGAGCGCGACGCACCGACACGAAAGGACTACGCACCACATGGATCTGAACCGTGACGAGCTGCGTCGAGAGCTGCGAGCGATCGATGCAGACAACCAGGCAGTCATGCCGAAGTGGTATGACGCCCTCCGCCAGATCGTCGGCGGCGGCACGAAGATGTCGACGGACGAGAAGGCCGCCCTCCTGGGCGTGCCCGCTCCCGGCCGCCGGCAGTTCTTCAAGATCGGCGGGGCCACCATCATGGGCGCCGCCGTGCTCGCCGCCTGCGGCAGCGACGACAACAGCAGCGCCGGTGGCGGTGGCGACACCACCACCACCGCAGGTGGCGACGGCGGCAACATGGACCTGGCCCTGGCCCGGACCGCAGCCTCCCTCGAGAAGCTGGCTGTCGACGTCTACCAGGTCGGCATCGACTCCGGCCTCGTGACCACCATGGCCATCGGCGACGCTGCCAAGCTGTTCCAGCAACACCACCAGGCCCACCTCGACGCCCTCAACGGGGCGATCAAGGACGCCGGCGGCGAAGAGGTCACCACCCAGAACGAGGCCGTGTTCAAGGCCCTCGTGGAGCCGGCAGTCGGCGCCGCGAAGGCCGAGGCCGACATCGTGAAGCTGGCCCTCGACCTCGAGCTGGCGGCGGCGCAGACCTACGCCTTCGCCGGTGGTGCGCTCAGCGTGCCGGCCCTCCGGTCGACGATCATGACGATCGGTGGCATCGAGGCCCGTCACGCCGCCGTGCTGCAGGTGGCCGCTCAGGCTGCTTCGCCGCTCGACGTGTTCCCCGACGGGCGTGCCTTCTTCCCGGGCGACAACCCGCTGGCTGGCATCGACGGCGCAGTGCTGGCCGGCTAGCCCAATTCCACCTCCCATGGCAAGGAGAGCCGGCCCCCGTCCGCCTGGGGGCCGGCTCTTCTTGTTGTCGGCCTATGCTCGAGCCGACGGTGAGCTGGCCCGGTGGCCGCGGCGTGGCTCGACCACGTCGAGGAAAGTCGGGGCTCCGCAGGGCAGGGTGCTGGTGAGAGCCAGGACGGGGTGACCTGTCGGTTCAGGGCAACAGAGAGCAGACCGCCGATGGCCTTCGGGCACAGGCAAGGGTGAAAGGGTGCGGTAAGAGCGCA
>JBKJIL010000209.1:0-3563 GCA_046598435.1 Acidimicrobiales bacterium | reverse complement strand
CCTTGCCAAGGTTGGGGTCGCGGGTTCGAATCCCGTCGTCCGCTCCAAAGAATGCCCTGCTCAGGCAGGGGATTCTCTGTTCGAGGCCGCACGGCCGCGTGGTAGATCGGCTCTACTACGCGATCGCGAACATGCTGGTCACAGCGTTGCGCGCCGACGAGGGCCGGAGAAGGTTGTGGTGCTCGTCCGTGGCGTGCCGTCGCGTCCACGCCCCCTTTCATCGGACGCGGGAGGGCTGTCCGCCGAGTCCTCGCTTGAGGGGTGCGACCGAATCAGAGCAGATCTGCTCGTTCCGGCACACGAGCGGAGATCCCGGCTACTCGTCGCTGTCGTGGTCGTGGCGGTGGTGCAGATCGGGGACGTGCGGGTGCGCGTGGACGAGCTCATCGTGGCGATGGTGGTGAGCGTGCCGGCCCGAGCCCTCACGGGTCGTGTCATGCGTGTGGTCGTGGTGACCGTCGTCGTGGTCGTGCTCGTGGTCGTGCTCGACCGCACGGTGGCGGTGAGGGTGCTCGTGATCAGAGCCGAGCACTCGCGATACACCGAACGCCGCGATGGCAACGGCAAGTACCTCCGCTGGTCGCACCGGGTCTTGGAACACGAGCCACGCGATGAGCACTCCGACGAAGGGGGCGGCCGAGAACACGAGCTGCCCGCGGGCGGCTCCGAGGTCTCGGGCCCCTGAAACCCACAGGGTGATGGAGACGCCGTACCCGACCGCGCCGATCGCCAGAGCGGCGACGAGAACGCCCGCCGGTGGTAGCGATGCACCGAGCGCCAGGCCCAGCACAAGGTTGGTGGTGCCGGCGATCACGCCCTTGGCGAGGGTGATGTGGTGCGGGCTCACCTCGCCGAGGCCGGCAGTGACGCAGTTGTCCAACCCCCAACACAGGCAAGCGCCGACGATGAAGACGGCCCCGAGGCGAAGGTCCGGGGCATCGGTCCACACGAGCGCGAGGCCAGCGACGACGACCGCCGCAGCGCCCGTCAAGACGCGACCCCCGAGGTGCTCCCGGAAGAACACCACGGCGAAGAGCGTGGTGGCCACCAGCTCGAGGTTGAGGAGCAGCGACGCGGTGGCCGCCGGCGTGCGGGCAAGGCCAGCGACGAGCAGCAACGGCCCCAGCAACCCGCCCGTGATGACAGCGAGGGCCAGACGGCCGACACCGCGACGCATCGAGGAGGGATCGAACCTGCGGGCTGCGATCGGGGCCACCGCCAACGCGGCCCCCAGATAGAGCAAGCCCGCCAGCACCGGCGCGGATGTGTCGTCGGCCAGGCGACCGGCAAGGGGGATCGTCGCCCCGAACAGGGCCGCAGCCGCCGCACAGCGCACCATGCCTCGTTGGGCGGCGTTCGTCGGCGGCAGCTGTTCGTCGGTCATGCGGGTGATGGGGTGCTCCGCGCTCCTCGGTCAGTCATGGCCGTCTCTGCGGGTCAGTCTGCACGGCCAGGAGTGTTGACGCCTCGGCGTCAAACACTCAATCGTCGGTGGGTCGGCCAATCCTGATGTAGTTGTGGTCGGGATCGGTAAGCGTGAACTCGGTCATCCCCCAGGGCTTGGCTTCGAGCTCGCTGACAGGGAGCCCGGCCGACTTCAGGCGGGCATGCCACGGGTCGGCCTCGGACGTGGTGAGGTAGCAGCCGGACCTGTTCGCCGGTCGTTCGAGGGCGGGCTCGGGGACATCGAGGTCGAAGACGCTCTCGTCGTCGTAGTCGACGAACGCGTAGCCGCCGCCTTCGTAGCGTCTGACGGCGAAGCCGGCGCTCTCGTAGAACCGGACGGCGGCGGCCATGTCGAGGACCGGCAGGATCGGGGTGGTGTCGACGACGCCGGCCTTGGCATGGAGCCAACCGATGCACACACGGCAGACCTTGACGTCGTCGTGGCACTGCAAGGGAACGAGGTGATCGCGTTCTTCGCCGCAACAAGAGCAGAGCATGGCCGTTCCTCCCATTCGATCTGACACCGGTCAGTCACCGAAGTACTCGCACGAGCTGGTCGACGGTTGGCGACCCGCGCAACCCGTCCGGCGTCGCGTAGAGGCGACAAGACATCGACGGCTCTGCACCGCCGTCGAAAGGATCGCGTCCGTCGATCAGGATCGTCGGTGAGCCAGCCATTCCGGCTACCAGGGCCTGATCGACGTCGGCGACCGCCAGCTCGGCGATCTCGGCATCGACGCCCACAATCGTGAGGGCCTCGCGCAATCGAGTCACGGTGTCGAGGCGGTTGGGGCAGTCCGGCACCGTCAGCACCTCGATCTTCACGCCCTCACCCTACGAACCCGTCGGCGATGCGGTCGGGGTCGGCGGTGAAGGCGGCGGCGCAATCGAGGCTGCAGAACCAGTAGTCGTGATCACGGTGGCGAAGCCGTCCGGCGGCGTCGGCCCGGCGAACCTGCATGCGGCAGACGGGATCGATCACGGATCCGGCGGCGTCGGGACAGACCTCGATCTGGAACAGCTGGATTCGTTCTGTGATGTTTCGTAGCTCGAAGCAGCCGAGGTCCACGACGGTGACACCGTGGCGGCGGGCAGCTTCGGCCACTTCGGTGGTGGCCAGCACCTGGGCGCCGTGGGCCTGCCCGGTGACCCGGGCGGTGAGGTTGACGCTGGCGCCGAGGTAGTCGCCGTTGTGTTCGATGGCGCTGCCGTGATGCAGACCGGCACGGGCGACCGGCAGGTCGGTTTCCGCCAGCGCGGTGAACAGCCGGGTCGTGGCGGCGATGGCCGCATCGGGCCCGGCGAAGGCCAGCATGACCGCGTCGCCGATGGTCTTCACAAGGCGGTCGTCGGGACCGAGCGCGCCGGTGGTGATGGCCTCGAACCGATCCAGGAGTGCGACGGCCTCAGCGTCTCCGTGGGCCTCAGTGAGCGCGGTGAAGCCGGCTAGGTCGATGAAACCAAACGTGGCCTCGACTCGCTGCGCAGCGGTCTGATTCGTCATGTGGCTGAGGTGGCGATGAGAAAGGTGTCGGGATCGGCGTCGAACTCGTCTCGGCAATGGGGCGAGCAGAACCACCAGGTCGTGCCGCCGTGGGTCGAAGAGGGGTTGCCGGCGGCTTCGACGGGCATGCGGCAGACAGGGTCGGTGGCCATAGTGGTGAGCTCCCGGAACGTGCCGTCCTCGAGCCAGAGCACTCGGTCGGCGATCTCGCGGAGGCGAGCGTCGTGGGAGACGATGACGACGCTACGGCCCTCGTCGGTTGCGAGGCGGCGCAGCAGACGGGCGATGTCGCGGCCCATGCTGGAGTCGAGGTTGGCGGTGGGTTCGTCGGCGAGGATCACGGTGGGGTCATTGGCCAGGGCTCGGGCGATGGCGACGCGTTGCTTCTCGCCGCCGGAGAGCTGGTCGGGTCGGTGGTGACGGCGGTGGGTGAGACCGACCTCGTCGAGCAGCGTGTCGGCCCGAGTACGGGCGGGAGATCCGGTCACGCCACCGAGGTTGGCGGCGAGCTGGACGTTCTCGGCGGCGTCGAGGGCGCCGAGGAGGTTGAAGTCCTGGAAGATGAACCCGAAATGCTCGGCCCGCAGCTGCGGGAGGGTCCGCTCCGGGGCGG
>JBKJIL010000080.1:0-22632 GCA_046598435.1 Acidimicrobiales bacterium | reverse complement strand
GCCATCGACCCGCTGCCTGCGCCGCCCGCCCCACCCGCCCCGCCCACGGCCCGCATCGGCTCGATCACCGAGCAGAGTGCGGTGGTCACGTTCGACGACCTCGTCACCGACGCCACCGCCAACGTGTACCTCGGGCCTGACGGCGCCGCCTTCTCGGCGTCGACCCTGAAGGCGACCTCGGCCACGGACGCCGACCCCATGGCCAACGGCTTCCAGGTGCGCCTCGCGGGCCTCACGGCGGCGACGTCGTACGAGTTCTACGCCACCCAGACCAATGACGGGGGCGAATCCGAGCCCAAGTTCACCACCGCCGGCCCCGACACCGGGTTCACCACGGCCGCTGCCGCAGCGCCCACGGTGCTTGCCGCGGCCGTGAACGGGGGACGGCCCGGAACGCAGCTGCTGCTCGACTTCTCGGAGGCGGTGACCGCCCTCGACGGTGCCGCCGCCAAGGTGACGGTGGTGTGCACGACGGTGATCGTCGTCATCCCAAGCACCACCTTCTCGGGCACGGGGACCTCGATCTCACGGGTCGATGCCGACACCCTGAAGGTGGGCCTCGACGGCACCGTCCCGGCGGACGGCTCGACCTGCAAGGCGGCGCTGGGCGCCGGTGCCGTGGCTGACGCAGACGGCCACCCCAACGCCGCCCAGAGCAACATCGCCGTCCCCTAGCAACTCGGATCGCTAGGCGGCCGCTGGTGGCGGGCTGGGAGGTTGGGCGGCCGCCATGCTGCTGCGGTGGCGGGCCAGCGCCCAGGCGGTGGCGTCGTGGGCCATGGCCGGGTGCACGCGCCAGCGGTGCAGCTGGCGCTCGGTGGCTTCGCCGTCCTCGCCCAGCTCGAGCAGCGAGAGGGCCAGGTGCCGGGCCCGGTTGCGCAGCTGCTCCACGCGCACCTCGGTGGTGCTGGTGGCGGCCGCCGTCCAGGTCTCGTGCGAGCGCCGCAGCGTCTCGGGCAGCCGCTCGATCTGGGTCCGGGTGAGCGGGGGCAGCTTGCGCCGTACCCGCAGCGTGCTGTCGGCCACCAGCTCGGCGGCACCGAAGCGGCAGCACCGGTGGATCGAGCGCACGAACGGCGAGTGCTGGCCGGGCGTGTGGCCGATCCCGAGCTGGGTGGCCACCTCGACCAGCTCGAGGTCGAACCCCGCCGGCGCGTCCTCCAAGCCGGCGGCCAGGCGGCGCAGGAGCCACGTGGCTGTGGGCCCGAGCACGCCCAGCCAGAACTGCTCCACGTAGGGCGAGCGGGGATCGTGACCGACCTCGTCGATCACCGGATCGGCCCAGGGGCGGATCTGGAGGGTGGGCGCAGTGATGGGCTGCGGTTGGGGCTGCGGGACGGGCATGGGTGCCTCCTCGGCTCGTGGCGACGTGCGGAGGGAAGTCGTTTCATGCACTTTCATGCATCGTCATGTTCAGGTCAAGGGCTAGCCTGTCGGCCATGGAGGCCGCCCTCGACCAGGTTCGCGCCCGTCTGCAGGCCGCCCGCCGGGTGGTGGTGCTCACCGGCGCTGGCATCAGCACCGACAGCGGGATCCCCGACTTCCGAGGGCCGGCCGGGCTCTGGACGAAGGATCCAGCGGCCGAGAAGACCTCTCACATCGACCACTACCTGGCCGACCCCGAGGTGCGACGACGGGCCTGGCAGTCCCGCGCCGCGTCACCGGCCTGGCAGGCCGTGCCCAACGCCGGTCACCGCGCCCTCGTCGAGCTCGAGGGCACGGGCCGGCTGGCCTGCCTGATCACGCAGAACATCGACGGCCTCCATCAGGCCGCCGGCTCCGACCCGTCGCTCGTCGTGGAGGTGCACGGCACGATGCGAGAGTCGATGTGCATGGCCTGCGGCGATCGGCGCCCCATGGGGGACGTGCTCGATCGGGTGGCTGCCGGGGAGGCGGACCCGCCCTGCCAGCGCTGCGGCGGGATCTTGAAGTCCGCCACCATCAGCTTCGGGCAGTCGCTCGTGCAGGACGATCTCGAGCGAGCAGGTCGGGCCGCCCGCGCCTGCGATCTGCTGCTGGCCGTGGGCACCACCCTGGCCGTGTACCCCGTTGCCGACGTCGTCCCGCTCGCCGCCGCCTCCGGGGCGGACGTCGTCATCGTGAACGGCTCGGCCACCGCCATGGACGATCTGGCCGACGTGGTGGTGCAGGGCTCGATCAGCGAGGTGCTCCCGGCGCTGGTGGCGGGAATCCCGGCGTTGGCCTGATTGTTGACCCAACCGGTAGGGTTTTCACCCTCCCCTGGATGACGTAGCCCCTGGATGACAAGGATGACACGCGATGCCCAGCTTCCGAGAGCTCCTCGCTGCCACCAAGGCCGAGATCCGCGAGGTCGACACGGCGGCGACCGATGAGGCCCGTCAGCGGCCGGGCACGGTCGTGCTCGACGTGCGCGAGCCCGAGGAGCACGAGCAGGGCGCCATCCCGGGTGCCCTCCACATCGCCCGCGGCACGCTCGAGGGCGCCATCGAGTCGCGCATCGTCGACAAGTCGACCACGGTCATCGTCCACTGCGCCTCCGGCGTGCGCTCCGCCTTCGCGGCCAAGACCCTCACCGAGCTCGGCTACACGGATGTGGCCTCGATGGCTGGTGGCTTCAACAAGTGGAAGGACGAGGGCCGCGCCTGGGCGGCGCCCCGCAACCTGACGGCCGACCAGCGCAACCGCTACCAGCGCCACCTGCTCCTGCCCGAGGTGGACGTGGCCGGTCAGCAGAAGCTGCTCGATGCTCGGGTGCTGCTGCTCGGTGCCGGCGGGCTCGGCTCCCCGGCCGCCCTCTACCTGGCTGCGGCCGGCGTCGGCACGGTCGGCATCATCGACATGGACGTCGTCGACGAGTCGAACCTGCAGCGCCAGATCCTCCACAACATGGAGCGCATCGGCGATCGCAAGGTCGACTCGGCCAAGAAGACGCTCACGCTGCTCAACCCCGACGTCGACGTCGTCTGCTACGACGTGCGCCTCGGTGCCGACAACGTGATGGACATCCTCCCCGGCTGGGACGTCATCGTGGACGGCACCGACAACTTCCCGACGCGGTTCCTCGTCAACGACGCCTCCGTGAAGCTCGGGATCCCCGTCGTGCACGGGTCGATCTTCCGCTTCGAGGGGATGGTGACCGTCTTCGATCCGAAGAACGGCCCCACCTACCGGGACATGGTCCCCGAGCCGCCGCCGGCCGAGCTGGCGCCGAGCTGCGCCGAGGCCGGCGTGCTGGGTGTGCTGCCCGGGATCATCGGCTCCATCCAGGCCATCGAGACGATCAAGCTGATCCTCGGCCTGGGCGACCCGCTCGTGGGCCGGCTGCTGGCCTATGACAGCCTCGAGCAGTCGTTCCGGGAGTACAAGGTGCGCCCCGACCCGACCAACGAGATCACCTGGGAGAACCGCGGCCGCATCGTGGTGGCCGAGCTCGACGAGCTCTGCATGCCGCACCCCCTTCAGGCGCCCAGCGCCTGAGCCGGGCGCGCGCCAGGATGGCGCACCGTGACCGTTCCCGCTGATCCGCCGTCGTCGGCCGCCCGTGGCCGGGCCCGGACGGCCTCCACCGTCCTCGGGGCCGCGCTGGCCCTGGCGGCGGCCGTGTTCGTGGGGCGCGCGCTCGTCCGCGACCGCGCCGCCATCGGTGACGCCATCGAAGGGGCCCGGCCCGGGTGGCTGCTCTTGGCCGCGGTGCTCGCGGTCGTCGGGATGACCGCCATCGCCGTGCCGTGGCGGCGCGCCATCCAGCTCCTCGGCGCCGACCTCCCCCTCGGTCAGACCGTGCGCCGCTACTTCGTCGGCGAGCTCGGCAAGTACGTGCCCGGTGGGGTGTGGCCCATCCTCGGCCGGGGTGAGCTGGCCCGCCGCTGGGGGATCCCACGTGCCGCCGCCTACGGCTCTGTGCTGCTGTCGCTCGTGGCGCTCTACC
Organism: Acidimicrobiales bacterium; assembly: GCA_046598435.1. GTDB lineage: Bacteria > Actinomycetota > Acidimicrobiia > Acidimicrobiales > VFJN01 > VFJN01. Next base: position 18,722 of record JBKJIL010000080.1, on the reverse strand, counting down.
TGGCATCCATGTTCGTGGTGGTGGCCGGGCTGCCCACCCTCGTGGACGGCGGCGACGGATCGGGCCCCATCGCCGTGCTGCTCCTGCTGCCCGTCGGCCTCGTCGGCCTGCACCCTCGGGTGCTCCGGTTCGGGATGGCCTTGCTCGAGCGGGTGACCCGGCGCACCATCGACCTGCCCGTGCCGCCCTGGCGGTCGTCGGTGGGGCTGGTCGGCCGCTACGTCCCCGCCTGGTTGGCCATCGGCGGGGCCACCTGGGCGGTGGCCCGGGCGCTCGACCCCTCGGCAGGGCTGCTCGAGGTGGGTGCCGCCGCCACGCTCTCGTGGATCGTCGGCTTCGTGCTGGTCCCGGTGCCCGGTGGCGTCGGCGTGCGCGAGGCGGCCTTCGTGGCCGCCGCCGGCTCGCTCGACCCCGGGATCGCGGCCGCCGTCGCCGTGGTCGCCCGCCTGATCTTCGTGGCCGTCGACGCCGTCGGCGCTCTGGTCAGCCTCTCGGCGGTCCGAGCCACCGATCCGTAGGTCAGGAGGTGGGGACGTCCCCGGCCTCGACGAGGTGGTCGAGGGTGCGGGCGAGGAAGGTGGCCATCTGGCCTCGGGTCACCTGCGTCCGGGGGGCGAAGGCGGTGGCCGTGACGCCCGCCGCCAGGCCCGCCTGGCCGACCTTGTCGATGTTGGCCTCGTGCGGCGAGCTGTCGTCGTCGAAGAAGCGGTCGACCCCGGCCGGGAGGTTGGTCGCGGCGGCGAGGTCGTGGGCCCGCACCAGGAACGTCGCCATCTCGGCGCGGCTCACGGTGGCGCCCGGCTCGTAGGTGTCGGCGGTGCGACCGCGCACGACGCCGAGGGCGGCGAGCTGGTTGATCCGCAGCTCGTGGAGCGTGCCGTTGTCGTCGACGAAGGCATCGGGCGGCGAGGACGAGAGGGCGACGCCGGCGTCGGTGAGCAGGTTGCCGAGGAAGGTCGCCAGCTGCCCTCGGGTGATGAGCGCTGTCGGGGCGAACTCGGTGGCGGAGCGGCCCGAGGCGATGCCCCAGGCGGTCACGCACGTCACGCCGCGGGCGTGGGCGGCGGCGGTCCCCAGGTCGGTGAACGACGTCTCTGGGGTCGACTCGGTCGGGCAGGCCTGGTCCATGCCCTGGAGGGGCACGGCCGGGGCAGGCTCCCGGGCGGGCGCCGGCGCGGCGGTGGCGGTCAGGGCCGGGCCCTCGATGAAGCGCACGGTCACCCAGATCTTGGTGCCGTTGTAGACGACGCCGATGCCGAGTCGGTTGAACCGACTCGACAGGACGTTGGCCCGGTGGCCGGGGGAGGCCATGAACGCGTCGTGGAGCTGCTGGACGCCGTAGCCCACGCCGACGTTCTCGCCGGCGCTGCGCCAGTTCGGCTCGACGCTCGTGACGGCGCCGGCCAGGTTCGGGTCGTGGGACAGCTGGTCCCGGGAGGACATGGTCCCTGACCAGGAGCGCGAGGTGTTCCCCAGCGCGCCGTCGAACTGCAGAGCCGGCAGCCCCGACTGGCCGCGGGCCTGGTTGAGCAGGTTGAAGAACTGCGTCTCGGCGTCGCTCGTCTGGGTCGTGCTGGCGGCCGTGGCGGCGCTGGCGGCCGGGGCCTGCATTCCGGCGGGGGCGGCGGTGGCCGGGCTCGACACCGCGACTGTCGAGAGGGCGATGACCGCGGCGAAGGTGCAAGCAGCGAAGCGGCGGAGGAGGAGGGTGGGGGCGGTCCGATCCATACACAACAGGGATCGGCATGCCGCGGGCCCGCCTTGAGCCCGGTTCGGGCGGGCCGCGGACGAGGCGTCAGGCGGAGGATTGTTCGGTCGGTTCGACCTGTTCGCGCTGGTCGGCCTCAGCCCGGTGGGTGGTGAGCAACAGCACCAGGGTGGCCGCGCCGCAGGCCGCGGTGATCAGGAGGATCCCGGTGGTCGCCGGGCCAGGCAGGGGCGCGAAGCGGACAAGGGAGTGCACTCGGTCGAGGCCGGCACCGGCCCAGTAGCGCTGCAGGCACACCCAGAGGCCCCCGGCCTGCAGGACCAGGGCGGCGCTGAGCGTGGCCGCCGGCTGCCACCGCCCCCCGCCCTGGCCCGAGCGGGCCTGGCTCAGGCGGGCCAGGCCCAGGGACGCGAGCACGGCGAGGCCGGCGATGCCGGCGAACAGGTAGCGGCCCTGGGTGGCGTAGGACACGCCGGTCTTCTTGAAGGCGCCCCAGCCCGATGACAGGACCATGGCGCCGGCCACGACGGTGGGCACCAGCAGCACGAGTCGTGACCAGCTGCGCCAGCAGGCCACCCCAGCGGCCGCCACCAGCACCACCGTCATCGCGATGCTGACCCCCAGCGGGAGGTGGGCCTCGCGCCAGCCGAAGTAGCCCCAGAAGCTGCTGACGATGCGCTCGCTGAAGTCGCCCGCGAAGCGCAGGAGGTCGAGCTCCACCCCCGGTACCCGGTCGCGGAGGCGCACCCCCGGCTGCGGCGTGCCGTAGACGAGGACGTTGCGGATCCACCACCACCCGCCGAAGGCCAGGGCCAAGACGGCCACCAGCGCGGCCCGTCCCAGTGCGCCCCGTGCGCGACTGGTGAGGGGGAGCAGGCAGGCCAGGCCGACGGCAGGGGCGAGCGGCACGGCGAAGCCCTTGGTGAACAGCGCCAGCCCTGCGGCCACGCCGGTGACCGCCGCCGTGCCCCAGCGCCGGTCTGCGGTGGCCAGTCGGGCGGCGCCGGCCAGGGTGACCGACCCGAGGAGCACCATCAGGGGGTCGTTGGAGATGGTGGCGCCGATGTGGGTGAGCTGCGGCACGGCCAGCACGGCCGCCGCGGCGGCCACCACCACCGACGCCGACGTGGTGAACCGTCGAGCGATGTCGGCCGCCAGCAGAGGCAGGGGCAGCATCACGAGGATGTTGAGGAGCCGGAGCCGCCACACGGCGAGGTCCAGAGGGGCCGATCCGTCGCCGTCGACGGCCCGGAGGAAGGCGGCCGCCGACTCGTAGTAGAGCGGCGGATGCTGCGGCATCTGGTTGGGCGGCCCGTTGCGCACGTCGGGGCCGAGGTCGGCCCATCCCGGTCGGTCGGCGCGGTGGGTTGCTGCGTCGGAGGCCACGGCGGGCGCATGGGCAGGGAACACCGGTGACGTGCCGAGGGCGTCGAGGGTGCGGCGCGAGACGTCGAGGCCGTCGTACTCGGGGTACCGCCAGGTCTCGGTGAGGCGGCGGAGGAGGTCGTGGTGGACGTGCTCGTCGGCGCCCCGGAAGGTGGGCACCATCACGCTCCAGGTGAGCAGGAGCCCGAGGTGCAGGACCGTCAGGGCGGCGAGCGGACGGGCGAGGGCGCGGAGACGGACGGTGCCCATCACGACTCGCCGTAGGACTCGAGCGGGGGCGCGACGCACGTGGCCGGCTCGCACCGGAAGCGCCACGAGTGCTCCTGGGTGCCGTCGAAGGGCAGGAGCCGTTGGGCGGGCGACGTGCGCTCGATCCGGTAGAAGGCCTCCTCGGGCTGGCGCAGCTGCGCCCCGAGCACGACGAGGGCCCACCCGAGCGCCGCCGCGCCGCACCAGCGAGCGGCCCGCCGCGTGATGCCGCTGGCGACGGCCGCGATGGGCACGAGGAGCGACACCTGGAGGAAGTACCGGTTGCCCACCGACTGGCCGCCCCCGAAGTAGTTGTCGGTGAACACTACGAGATAGAGGCCGATGTAGGCCGCCAGCCCGACCGTGGCGGCCAGGGCGACGGCGCCGTCGGCCGAGCCCGAGGGTGCCTGCTCGTGCCGCCGACCGTGCCGTCGACCGTGCCGTCGACGTCGCCAGTGCAGCAGGACCGCGGCCGCCATCAGGGCTGGCACGATGGGCATGAAGGTGGCCACCCCGGTGTGGCGGCCGACGGCGTAGGTGAGGGCGGCGGCGGGCAAGTCGTCGGAGGGGTGGGCGATCGAGTCGAGCACGAAGCTGGGCGAGAGCGAGTCGCGGGTCTGCCAGGGGGTGAGGTCGGCGTCGGTGCCGCCGCTCCAGGGGGTCGTGTCGATGGCGTAGTAGCGGTCGCCGCCGTAGGCGCTCCAGCTCGCGCCGTCGGAGTAGAAGAGGTACGGCGCCGTGGACAGCGCCACCACCGCGACGCCGGCCCCGGCGGCCAGCAGGCGTGCCCGGCCGGGGGACCGGAGGCCGGCCAGGACGAGGAGTGGGGCCAGCGCCACGAGAGCCGGGAGCTTCTCGGTGACGAGCAGTCCCGCGGCCGCGGCCGCCAGCACCAGCCACCAGGCGGACGCGGGGCGGATGTCGGCTGGGTCGGGGTGGTGGGCCGGAGTCGCCGCTGGCCACGCGGCGCGGGTGGCGCCGAGGGCGGCCAGGCCGACCAGCACGGCCACGAACAGGTCGGCGTGAGCGGGGAAGGCGAAGAACCAGGCGTGCGACGCCAAGGTCGCCGTGGTGGCCACGACGGCCGCGGTGGCGCGGTCCCAGCGCAGGCGGCCGATCCCGTACCAGCAGCCGGCGTAGGCCAGCAGGAGGGCGGCGCCGACGAGCGAGATGCCCGGCGCGCCGGCCACGGCCAGCGCCGGGGCGAGGAGCACGGAGTACCCGAGGGGCTTGGCGAAGGCCCATCCGTCGTCGCGGCGCTGCACGAAGAGGCCGTGGGGCTGGTCGTCCCAACCGAGCTCGAGCCAGCGGGCCTGGTCGGCGGCGTCGTAGGCCAGGTCGCCGCCCTGCAGGCTGAGGGCCTGGTACGTGAACGAGGCCTGGTCGCCCGTCACGGGCTGGTCGGTGGGATCGTGCCGCGCGACGCGCCCGGCGGCGGCCAGCAGGGCCAGCCCGCAGGCCACCAGCAGCACCCGCGAGGCTGTCGACGTGACGCCGACCGGCGCGCTCACCTGGCCGGGGGACGGGGGCCGGTGGCGACGGCGAGGAGCCACGGCAGCCGCCGGTGGATCGTGACGTGCTCGAAGGAGCGCTGCAGGAGCCGAGCGAGGCCGGCCGGACCGAAGGCGCCGATGTGCTCCGGGTCGTTGCCGAAGCGACGCATGTTCTTGCCGCGGGCCAGGTTGCCCAGCTTGAACCACGGCTCCCACGGCACCGACACGATCACGCCGTCGCGGCACACGCGCGCCAGCTCGGCCACGAGCAGCTCCGGCTGGGGCAGGTGCTCGAGCACCTCGATCGAGGTGGCCCAGCCCACCGCGTCGTCAGGGAGCGGGAGGCGGGTCACGTCGGACACCAGCGGCTGGGCCGAGGGCACCCGCTCGGGCACCTGCACCACCTTCTCGAGCTGCAGGTCCACGGCCAGCACGGGGCGGTGCCCGACGAAGCGCTCGAGCGAGAACCCGGCGCCGGCGCCGGCGTCGAGCAGCGGCGTGGCCGTGGGCACGTGGGCAGCGACGAGCTCGGCCAGCTGGCCCAACCACTGCCGCAGGAGCCGCTGAACCACCGGGTTGGTGGCGAGGTACTTGGCCTGGTCCTGGCTGGCGAAGCTGATGTTGCTCACCGGGTGCGCTCGTCGGGGCCGGCCCGGCGCAGGTGCACGAGCAGCTCGGCGATGAGCCCGAGCGAGGCCAGCTGCACCGCCACTACCACGAGGAGCACCCCGGCCAGCAGGGCCGGGCGGGTGCCGATCGTCTCGCCGCTGATGCGCAGCACCAGCATCCAGGCCAGGAGGCCCGAGCCGAGCAGCCCGCTCAGCGCCGCGATGCCGCCGAAGAGGTGGAAGGGCCGGGCCGTGTAGGTGGTGAGGAACTTCACGGTGACGAGGTCGAGCAGGCCCCGCCAGAAGCGCTCGGCGCCGAACTTGGACTGGCCCTCCACCCGCGGGTGGTGCGTGACGTCCACCTCCCCGGTGCGGTAGCCGGCCCAGTGGGCCAGCACCGGGATGTAGCGGTGGAGCTCGCCGTAGAGGTCGAGGTCGCGGGCGACGTCGACGCGCATGGCCTTGAACCCGCTGTTGAAGTCGCGGCCCGGCACGCCGGTGACCCGCGCCGTGGCCCAGTTGTAGAGGCGCGACGGGAGTCGCTTGGCGGCGCGGTCGTTGCGGTGGGCCCGCCGGCCAGTGACGAGATCGAGGCCGTCGTCGAGGGCGGCGACGAGGCGGGCCAGCTCGGCGGGGTCGTCTTGACCGTCGGCGTCCATGAGCACGATCACGTCGCCGGTGGCCAGGGCCAGCCCGGCCCGCAAGGCGGCCGACTTGCCGCGGTTCACGCGCAGCCGCTCCACCCGCACCCCCGGCAGGTCGAGGGCGGTGACCACGTCGGCGGTGCCGTCACGGCTGCCGTCGTCGACCACGATCACCTCGCCGTCGGCGGTGACGGCCGCCAGCTCGGGCACGAGTCGGCGCAGCAGGTCGGGCAGGCTGTCGGCCTCGTCGAAGGCGGGGATCACAACCGAGATCTGCACGCGATGACACTACCGGGAGCCTCCACTACCCCCGGTATCTGGGCGGATTGCGGTGCTAGGTTCCATCCCAGTGATGGGTCAGCCCGATCAGGACTTCGATCAGGTCCTCGTGTCGGCTCGAGCGGGAGATGAGGCCGCCTGGGCCCTGCTCTACGACTCCCTCGCGCCGCAGGTGCTGGGCTATCTGCGGGCCCGGGGCGCCGACGATGCCGAGGAGGTGCTGGGTGAGGTCTTCCTCCACCTGGCCCGGGGCATCGCGGCCTTCGAGGGCGATCTGGCCGGCTTCCGGTCGTGGGTGTTCGTCATCGCCACATCCCGGCTCTCCGACGAGCGTCGGCGCCGCCGTCGCAAGCCCACCGAGCCCCTCGACGCAGCCATGGAGGAGCGGGTCGGCAACGCCGTCGACGTGGAGGGCGAGGTGGAGCAGCGGGCCGCCGCCGACGAGGTGCAGGGGCTGCTGGGCTGCCTCACCCCCGATCAGCGGATCGTGGTGGAGCTGCGGGTGTTCGGTGGCCTGGCCTCGCACGAGGTGGCGGTGATCGTGGACAAGCCCGTCGGGGCCGTCAAGGCGCTCTACCGGCGGGGCCTCGGCGCCCTGCGGCGCGAGCTCGCTCCTGGCACCGCGGACATCGGCGACGAACCCACCTTGCTGCCCATCCCGGGCGAGGCCGTACCCCGCCGGCTGTCGCCGGCGGTTACGGAGGGATCATGACGTCGCTCCACCACAACGACGCCGATGGACTCGAATCCGTCCCCCCCGCCGAGCTCCTGCGGTTGCGCAACGCGCTCGTGCGGCCCCCCGGCGCCCATGTGCGGGCTCAGCACCTCGCCGCCGCGGCCACCACGGCCCGCCACCACCCGCTGTCGGGGCCGGTGGGGCGCTTCGCCAGCCGGGGCGCCCGTGTGGCGGTGGCCGTCGTCGCATCGCTGGCCATCACGAGCGGCCTGGCGGGGGCGCAGCTGCTGCCGTCGCCGGCCCAGCGCCTGCTCTCCAACGTCTCCGATCGGTTCGCGCCGTCGCAGGACGCGCCCCCGGCCACCGCCGCCGACCCCGAGGCCGGCGACCACTCCTCCCAGGACGCCCCGAGCCGACCGGCCCAGGGTTCGCCGCCCCCGCTGGCCGGCGACACGCCCACCACGCTCGGCGGCGCCGTGTCCTCTGGGCCGACCACCACCGCGCCGCACCCCACCTCCACGACGATCCCGGGTCCGATCGGCCCTGGCAGCCCCGAGGACCCCGTGGATCCGGAACCCACCACCACGACCACCACCGATCCGGGCTCCACCACCACGACCACCACCGATCCGGGGTCGACCACCACCACCACCCAGGATCCGGGCTCCACCACCACCACGACCTCCACGACCTCCACCACCGAGGCGCCGCGTCCGTGACGGGTGGTGCGGACTGAGCCAGATCACGGTCTTCCTCGGCACCAAGGCCCAGTACATCAAGACGGCCCCGGTGCTGCGCTCGCTCGATCGGCGCGGCGTGCCGTATCGACTGATCGACTCGGGCCAGCACCGTGCCCTGCTGGAGGACCTGCGCGTCGAGCTCGGCCTGCCCACCCCGGCGGTGCAGCTCGGCGGCGGCGGCGACGTCACCACCGTCCCCCAGGCCATCGCCTGGTCGGCACGGATCGCCAAGCGGGTGGTGCGACCGAGCCTCTTGCGGCGCGACATCTTCGGCCCCGACGCCGAGATGTGCGTGGTGCACGGCGACACCCCGTCCACCCTGCTGTCGACGATGCTGGCCCGCCGCATCGGCCTCGAGGTGGTGCACCTCGAGGCGGGCCTGCGGTCGCGGAGCCTGCTGCACCCGTTCCCCGAGGAGCTCATCAGGGTGGCCGTGATGCGCTCGTCGGGCACCCTGTTCGCCCCCAACGACGAGTCGGTGGCCAACCTCGAGGCGATGGGCGTGAAGGGCCGCATCATCCAGGTGCCCGGCAACACGTCGGTCGACGCCCTGCGGGCTTCGCTCGACGAGCTGCCCGAGCCCGGGTCGGGCCCGGTGCTCGTCACCATGCACCGCGTCGAGAACCTCCACCGGCGCAGCTCGGTCGAGGGCTTCCTCGCCCTGGTGCTGCGCATCGCCGGCGAGCACAAGGTGCGCTTCGTGGTGCACGGGCCCACCGCCGACGTGCTGCGTCGCTCCGGCCGCCAGGACGACCTCGTCGCCGCCGGCGTGGAGGTGGTGTCGCTCATCCCGCACCGCGAGTTCACGCGCCAGCTGGCGGCCGCGCCGCTCGTCGTCACCGACGGCGGCTCCGTGCAGGAGGAGTGCGCGCTGCTGGGCGTGCCCACGCTGCTGTGGCGCCACCGCACCGAGCGCTCCGACGGCCTCGGCGAGAACGTCGTGCTCACCCACTACGACCGGGTGGCCATCGAGGCCATGCTGGCCGACCCCGAGCGCTGGCGGCGCACACCCCGCTGGCTCGAGGGCCCGAGTCCGGCGGAGGTCATCGTCGACCACCTGGTGGCGGCCATCTCCGACCGCTGACTCAACGGCGTGCGGCTGCTTATGGTCTCTGTGTAAACCACTACAGCGGTTAATGGTTCGTGTAGCGACCGTTGTCGGTATCATGCGCTCCGAAGGAGGCAGGATGCCCAGACCGTTGCCGTTCCGCACGACGCAGGCCGCGGCCGACATGGGTCAGAACCTGGCCGCATGGCGGAAGCTGCTCGGGTTGACCGCGCAGCAGCTCGCCGAGCGCGCCGGCACGACCCGCCACACCGTCGCTCGCCTCGAGCGGGGTGATCTCTCCGTCGGCATCGACATCCTGCTCAACGTCGCCCGGGCGCTAGGGGTGCTGGACGGCCTCGTGAAGGCCACCGATCCCTTCGAGACGCCGTTCGGACGCGCCCGCGCCGACCAGACCCTGCCCCAGCGAGTACGCCGATGACCACGATCCAGGTGCACGTCGACACCCCGACGGGAACGGCATCCGTCGGGACGGCACGCATCACCCGAACCCGGGGCATCGAGACGACCGAGTTCACCTACGACGATGGCTTCCTCGCGGGCCCGGGCTGGGCGGTGAGCCCGGACCTGCCCATCCACGCCGGAGGTGGGATCGTCGAAGGGCTGCCCGGAGCACTCGACGACAGCGCGCCCGACACCTGGGGTCGGAACCTCATCACCAGACGACTGGCCTCCACCGCCCGCGACGCTGGCCACGTGGCCCCCACGCCGACCGAGGTCGAGTACCTCCTCGGCGTCAACGACCTCACCCGTCAAGGAGCGCTGAGGTTCTGCATCGGTGAGGGCGGTGCGTTCCTCGCCGAGAGTGGCGACGTGCCGCGGCTGCTCGAGCTCGGGCGGCTGCTCGAGGCCGCCCGGCAGGTTGCCGACGGGGAAGACACCGCCGACGCCGTCGCGACGCTGCTCGCGGCCGGATCCGGATCGCTCGGGGGCGCACGTCCCAAGGCGTCGGTGGTAGACGGGGGCACCCTCCACATCGCCAAGTTTCCGCACCGCGACGACCGGTGGGACGTGATGCGATGGGAGGCCACCGCCCTCGACCTGGCCGCAGCCTGCGGGCTCCGCACTCCGACGCACCGGCTGATCCACGTCGGTACCGACCCCGTCCTGCTCGTCGAGCGCTTCGACCGAGCCGGGGAGCACCGCATCCCGTACCTGAGCGCCCGGTCGCTGATCGGTGCCCGCCATGGGGGTACGCATGACTACCTCGAGATCGTCGACGGCATCACCGAGCACGGGAGCGCCGTGCGCGCTGACCTCGTCGAGCTCTGGCGCCGCATCGCGTTCTCCGTCGCCATCAACAGCACCGACGATCACCTGCGCAACCATGCGGTCCTGCACGGCCATGGCGGTTGGACGCTGTCGCCGATCTTCGATGTGAACCCCGACCCGAACCCCGGTGCTGAACGCGTCACGAGCATCGCCGGCGCGACGGGTGCTGAGGAATGCCTGCAGGCGTTGTTCGAGGCGTCCAGCTCGTTCGGCCTCGAACCAGCAGCGGCCGAGCAGCTGTGGCGGGACATCCTCGAGACCACCGCGCAGTGGCGCCCCGTCGCGTCCCGCCATGGGATCTCCGGCGGGGCCCAGGACGAGCTCGCTCCCGTGCTGGATCGATGGCGACCGCCAGGCTGACGAGGGCGCCGAAGGTGTAGCGCTGCGCCGCATCGCGGCAACCGGGCGCGCTCGCTCAGTTCCAGGCGAACCAGCGGGCGTGGAGGCGTTCCCCGGTGGGGGGCGTGAACCTGGGGTTGGCCCCGAAGGCGGGCGGGGCCACCGGCCCGTAGTGGGGTGGGCCGATGTCGTGCCCCCAGTGGTCGGTGAACCGCAGCCCGTGGGGCGTCTCGGGGGTACCGGTGATGGCGTATGCCCCCTGGTGGTGGAGCCGGTGGTGGAACGGGCACAGGGAGACCAGGTTGGCGGGGATCGTCAAGCCGCCGTGCTCGCGATGGACGAGGTGGTGGACGTGGACCCAGCGGCGCTGGGAGCACCCGGGATAGCGGCAGCCTTGGTCGCGGTGCTCGATCAGGGTGCGGAGCCGCGGGTTGACGGTGGCCTCGAGCGGGCTGATCCCGAGCAGGGCGCCGCTCGCGTCTTCGATGGCGGCGCGCACCTTGGCGTCGCAGCACAGGTAGCGGCGGAGCGCCTCGGGGAGCTGAGGGCCGAGGTGGATGCGGGCGCGGCCGCCGCCATCGCTGCGGGCGTCGAGGTGCACGATGACCTGCGCCCGCTCGCCACGCGCATCACCTCGGCGGGCAGCAGGGTCGAGCCCGTCGAGGGCCACCTCGGCCACTCGGCCGAAGGCGTCGGCCCAGGTGACCCGGCCGCGGACAGCGGGGTCGGCATCGGCTTCGCGGTCGTGGAAGAGGTCGTTGCGGGCCGACTCCAAGGCTCGTTGGGCCAGGGCTCCTTCGTCGGGTGGGAGGAGCTGATGGCCCTCCCACCAGCCGTCGGGCCGGAACCCGAAGCGCACCTCGCGCTCCGGCTCCACCTCCACCTTGGGTTGCGGGGCGGGCTCGTCGTCGGGCAGGTGGGCCAGGATCCGGCTCAGCTGCGTGTGGAGCATCATCGGGGCCAGCTCCGCCAGCTCCCGGTCGCGCTCAGGTGGGGCCTTGGCCGCGATGATCGCCATGGCGTCCTCGGTGAGGCCACCGGCCCGGAACAGGGCAACGCACAACGGGAGGTCGGGGAGCCGCCGGGCGATCTGCACGAGCTTGGCGGCCCGGACGGGTGCCACACCCGTGCGCCAGGTGACCCAGTGCTCGGGCGACCGCAGGCCGCCCCCCGGGCCCCACGCCTCGGCATCGAGGACCTCGGCGATCACATCGACGAGCTGCGCGGCGGCCACGTTCATCTGCCCCATCAGCGCCGCGGCGCGCGCTTGTGCCTCCCAACCCACCCGCTCCTGGCGGCTCATCGACGGCGACACCTCCATGCCGACAACCCTACGCAGCAGGTGTGACAACGCCCTGACCAGGGCAAACGCCGCCGTGGCGGTCCCTGCCGCCCGTCAGGCGGGGGGACTGGTGCGGCCGGCTGACACCCCGGCGCTGAGCACGCGGGCGAGGAACGACGCCATCTGGTCGCGCCGCACCGCGTCGCCGGGGTGGTAGCCGCCGTCGGCGGTGCCGCCGGCCACGGTTGCCTCGGTGAGCTGGTTGATGGCCAGCTCGTGCACGTGGCCGCTGTCGTCGGCGAAGTAGTCGGTGGTGTTGGCCAGCGGGGCGCCGGTCACCAGCGGCAGGGCCCGGGCCAGGAAGGTGGCCATCTGGCCGCGGGTGACAGCGCCCGACGGGACGAAGGTGCCGTCACGCTGGCCACCGATCACCCCCATGGCGGCCATCGTGTTGATGGCCGCCTCGTGCACGCTGCCGTCGTCGTCGGGGAAGGCGTCGGCCGGGTTCGACTGCATCTGCACGCCGGTGCGGCGGAGCATGCGGTCGAGGAACGACGCCATCTGGTCGCGTCGCACCGTGAGGCCGGGGGCGTAGGTGCCCGGCGCGGTGCCGGAGGTGATGCGCCACCAGGCCACGCAGGCGATGGCGTCCTCGTGGAGGTTGCCGGCCGTGTCGGCGAAGGGGCTGGGTGGCACCCGCCCGGGCGGGCAGGCGGGATCGAGCGAGCGGGCGGAGGGCGGGGCGGCGATGCGGTTCTCGGGGGGCAGCACCACGATCGACTGGGCGGCGTGGAGCTGGGTGCCGGCGCTGGGGCGGTTGGCCAGGCGGCCGTGGTCCACGAAGGTGGTGGAGCTGCCGCCGTCGAGGTTGATGGCGTCGGTGGCGCCCAGCCAGCGCAGGAGCTGGGCCGACTCGATGTAGGTGGCGCCCACGCTCCAGCCGCTCAGCCGGCCGTCGATGGCCACCAGCAGCACGCGTGACTGGTCCCAGCCGAGGATCGTGCGGGGGTGGCGGCCGTCGCTGCCCGCGAGGGGGAAGCCGTAGGCGCTGTCGTCGAGCAGGAGCGGTGAGCCGCCGATGATGTGGCGCACGTCGCCCATGCCGTCGGTGAAGGTGGCGCTGCCCAGATCGAGGATCGACGCCCACCAGGCGTCGGCGGCCTCGATGGCGGTGGCGCCGTTGGCCGCCATCACCACACCGTCGGCGGGGATGGGCCCGCTGCTCTGGCGGCGTTCGAGGGGGATGACGGTCCGCTGGCCGCCGGCGAGAGCGCTGGCCGCCAGCACGTACTCGACGGTGCCCGGGGGCGTGCGCGTCTCGGGGTTGTAGCGGCGGTCGAACAGGCTGATCTGGTCGCCGCTGGGCTGGCGGTTGACGGCCAGCTTCAGGGTGGTGTCGCCGCTCGTGATCTCGGGGACGACGGGGATCGGGAAGGCGATGGTGCCGTCCATGGCGCCGTCGCGGCCGATGAGGAGGTGGGCGTAGGGATCCTCGGGCGGGAGGGGCTGGGTGGTGATGAGGTCGCCCTCGATGGCCACCGCACCGGTGGGTCGGCCGGCGTCGTGGCCGGAGAGCACGTAGCGGTCGCCGTTGGTGGCCAGGTGGCAGTGGAAGCGGGCGCAGGCCGTGGTGGGCAGCTCGCGGCCCGTGCCGCCGACCAGCTGGGAGCTGGCCAGCACCGGGCGCAGGCGGGGCAGCTGGCTGCGGGGCACGATGGCCACCTGGGCCCGGGTGAGGGGGTCGTCGCGGCGGAGCTGGATGATCTCGATGCCGCCGCGGTCGACGGTGCGGCTGGTGGCCGTCCAGCCGGTGGCCGGCGGCGCGGCCTCGCTGGCCGCGGCGCCGGCCCGGGGCGCCGGCAGGAGCGCCACGACCCCGCTGACCAGGCACGATGCGCTCAGGAGCAGGCCGACGACCCGGCGCCGCCGGTACCCCGCCGACCCTGCGACGGCGCGGCCACGGATCTGTGGCTCAACCGTCGCGAGGTCGACGACGGAGGGGGCGGCGGGGTGGGGGGCGGTCATCGTCGGGCCTCCGCTCGTTCGAGGAGCTGGTCCAGCAGCGTGCCGTTGGCCCGCTCGCGCTCGACGAGGACGGCCCGGGCGGCCAGCACCTCGTCGCCGTGGGGGAGGACGGCAGCGGCCGCCTCGGTGAGGTCGCCCAACCCCTCGGCCGACCAGCGCCGGGCGGCCGCGCCGGGGCCGAGCTCGAGGGCGAGGGCGTCCACCTTGGGGCTGTAGCCCACCAGCAGGGCCGGGCGACCGGCCAGCACAGCCGCCATCCCACCGTGGTAGCCCATGCCCACCACCAGGCGGCTGCCCGCCACCTCGTCGAGCACCTGATGGCGGTCGGGGGCGGCCAGCGTGGGCGTGTGGCGCATGCGGGCCGCCACCGCCTCGTGCAGCGGGCCGTCCTTCGGAGCATCGAAGGCCACGAGGTGCACGGGAAGGTCCGTGGATGCAACGAGGTCGTCGAGGGCCGCGGCGGCACCGACGGTGAAGCGGTCGTCGGGACGGTGGCGGCGCAAGCGGGCGGGGAGGTGGTGGCGGGGGCCGCTCCAGGGGCGCAGGCACACGACGATGCGGTCCTGCGAGGCGGCCGTGGGCGGGGGCAGCGACAAGGTGAGGTCGGCGGCGACGGTGGGGCGGGCCAGGCCCACGGCAGCCAGCAGGTCAGCCGACCAGGCGTCACGCACGGTGAGCGGCACGCCGGCCAGGGCCCGCCGCACGCGCAGGCGCCCCGTGCGGGTCTGCAGCGGCCCCGCACCCAGCCCGATGCCGGCCAGGGGCTGGCGACGCAGGCGAGCGGCCCACACCGGCATCAAGTGGAGGTCGAGGTTGAGGGTTGAGGTCTCGTCCTGGAGCAAGCCGCCGCCGCCCAGCACCATCACATCTGCAGACGGCCGTCCCGGCCGCAGCAGGGCACGTCGCCGGATGGCCGCTACCCCGTGGTCGGCGACGGTGGCCGCCGGATGCTCCGAGAGGGCCTCGATGCCTACGCCCCGCGCCCGCAGCTGGGCGGCCAGGGCCGTGAACACGAGCTCGTCGCCCAGGTTGGCGGAGCCGATCCAGGCGGCCACGGTGCAGCGCAACGGCGCCAGGGAGCCAGACGAAGAGGACAGCACGGCACGTCGATGATGCCACACAGGGCCACCGCCCAGAGTGGGCGAACCACCGCGGGACGGTGCGGGCGGGGCCAATCGGCTCACCCGTGACGAATGTCGCATCGGGGCGTACCCCTGAGGGCGTCGCCGGCGGTAACGAGGGCGTGGGTCGACTAGGTGGATGTCATTTCGGGGGTCCTTGCCCCCGTTTGGGCATTGCCCTAGTCTCCCGCATGACGTTGCCGCAGGTCCGCCTGCGGCGGCGCGTCCGTCCCGGCACATGTCGGGGCGAACACCGCTACAGGGAGAACTCGGCAACAACGGTGCACTACCCCACGCCAGCGCACTCACTGAGCAACCCCGGCCTCGTGCCGGGGTGCTGGCGCGTCCGTGGTCGGCGGTCCTGTGGCAACGTTCACAACCATCCACTTCCAGGAGGAAACACTTGAGCTACTTCACGAAGCGCTCTGCGCGCATCGTGGCCGGGTCGCTCGCAGGTGCCCTGGCCTTGTCGGTGACCCCCATCATGGGTCTCACCGGCATCGCCTCGGCGGCAGATGCTCTGCCGCCGCTCGCCGATCCCATCGGCGCAGGCAACTTCTGCGAGAACGCCCCCACCACTGAGCCGTTCACCGACGTCTCCGCCACTGATCCGGCGATCGACGAGATCATCTGTCTCGTCGCCACCGAGCTCACCAAGGGCACCTCGGCGACGACCTACTCGCCGAACCTGTCGATCACGCGTCGCCAGATGGCACTGTTCATCAAGCGCACCGCTGATCTGGCCAACGAGCTGGACACCGGCACCAACATTGCGCCGCTTCCCGCCTACGACGGCGCCCCGGACTTCCTCGACATCGCCGGGGAGAGCACCGAGGTCAAGGAGGCCATCGGCCAGCTTGCCCAGGCAGACATCGTGCAGGGCACGTCGGCTACGACCTACAGCCCCCGCGCCAACGTGAGCCGCCGCCAGATGGCGGCGTTCATCAACCGTCTGCAGGACTTCCTCACCGGTGACCCGTTCACCACCACTGGGGACTTCTTCAACGACGACGCGGGTGACTCCGGCGAGGCCAACCTCAACGCCGTCGCTTCCGTCGGCATCTTCCAGGGCGACGGCGCCGGCAACGTGGACCCGGGTGGCGACCTGACCCGTCGCCAGATGGCCTTCGTCCTCCTGCGTCACCTCCAGGTGAACTTCGACGCCGGCGACATCGACGGTGCGTTCGCTCCCTCGACCAACGCCACGCTGGCCTCCGACGCGACCGACGGCACGCAGACCGTCACGTTCGATCCGAACGGAACCGGCATTCGCTCGAAGACCTACACGTTCTCGGGTCTGGACGACACCAAGACCTACGACGTGGCCATGTTCCCCGTGAACTATGGCGGCGGCTATGAGGACAGCGCGGTCAACACTGACGGCATCTGGAGCTTCCGTGACCAGGACGCCCCGTTCGACGGCCTTGCTGACGATCCGTGCAACACCTCGGACGGTCAGAGCGAGATCGTGTCGATCAACGGCGTCGCAGTGAACAGCGCGTGCGAGTACAACGTCAGCCCGGAGGGTGGCGCGCTGGAGATCCGGCTCGAGAACTTCTCCGACGAAGCTGACTCGGCGTACCTCGTGGCCTGGGCCGGTGCAACAAACAACGACCTGAACCTCGACGACGCTGACCTCCCGTCAGAGGCCTTCGGCGCCATCGGTCCGATCCTGTGGACCGGCGGCGAGTGTGTGACGGGCGATGACGTCTACGGCGACATCTTGCTGCTCGACCAGGTTGCCAAGTCGCTCGTCCTCGATAGTGCGGACTGCACCGCGTTCTACGACTCGGCTGACGACTACTTCTACGACTACAACATTCCGATCTCGCTCGCCGAGTTCGGTTCGGCCGTCAACAACGGTGACTACATCGAGACCGAGGACCTCACGACCGACGACAACTACTCACGTACGTCGCCGAACAACTGGGACCTCGACGACGACAACACAGGCACCCCGACGGCCGTAACGGCGTCCGCAGCGGACTCCGACAGCAGCGCCACGGACACGGCCGCCAACGATGTCACCGTCAGGTGGACCCACAACCCACCGCTGGCCAACATGGCTGACGACGACAACGGCTACGCCGGCTACTGCATCACCAGGTGGAGCACTACGTTCGTCAACCAGGGCACGGATTGCTTCTACTACAGCGGTGGCGCGACGTCCGACGCTGTTGTGAACAACCGAACGGCCATCCTCGAGGACGTGCCGGCCGGTGCCTGGAGGTACACGGTGTACGCCTACTCCGCGAGTGACGACTCTGGCGACTACTCGGATCCGTCCGCAGCAGTCACCACTGCAGTTGCTTCGGGTGCCCCGAAGTCCATCGCCACCACCTCTGGTGACACGGACCTTTCCGGCACCATCAACTCGGGTGACGTCCTGACCGTGAAATTCGATCAGACCATGAACAACACGGTGACCGGTGACAGCATCACCGTTCGCGATGGTGACGGCACGGTCTGCTCGATCACGGACGTGACCAACGCCACCGTCACCTACACCACCACCACCCTCACGAACGACACGCTGAATATCCTCCTTACGGGGGCTCCTGTGTGCACGTCGGCGGGGACAATCGGTGGTCTCCAGTACAACGCCACGGTCACAACGTCGAACAACATCATCGACAACGACCAGAGCCTCGGCTGGAACATCAGCGGCAGCTCGGACGTGCTGTTCGAGTAGTTCCCCGCACCCACCTCATCTGAGGTAAATGCAAGGTGGTGCCCCGCCCCCGGGCGGGGCACCACCGCGTTCCACGAGAAGTCCTGTCCCGCCGAGGTGGACCCCGCATCCGCGTCGGGACACGCAATTGCTGGCCAAGCCTCAGGCGGCGGTGTCGGGGACCGTCACCGCGCCAGCCTCGATGGTTGTGCTCGGTGACTCCGCTCAGGGCGTGGGCGGTCACTTTCCCGAGGCGGTTGTGATGATGCGGCGCCGGGCCTTGGTGAGGCCCTCGGCGCCCACGTAGCGCCGGGCGACAGCCCATTCATCGGGCTCCTCGGCGAGCACGGCGCCGACGAGTTGGATCAGGGTGTCGCGGTTCGGAACGACCCCGACGACGTCAGTGCAGCGGCGGAGCTCCTTGTCACGAGCGCCTTCTCCGCCCTGAGCCGCGGATCCAACAGCCAGTCCGGGAAGTACGAGCCCCGCCGAAGCATCGGGATCGCGAGGTCGATGCTGCCCACCCGGGTGTCGACCGGTCGCTGGCGGTAGCCGTTGCGGTGGTTCATCCGTTCCGGTGACACCTCTGTTGGCGATCAGCGAACGTCGCGTTCTGGGATCAGCGAAAGTCGCGGTCCCGGGCTGGGGTGTTCCTCGGCGGGGTGAGGCTAGCGGCGCCTCGTTTCGGTGGGGTCGGTGGTCGCGGTGGTCAGCGCCTGGTGCTCGCGTAGGCGCCAGGACGGGCCCTTGATGTTGAACACGACGGCGTTGTGCATGAGCCGGTCGAGGATGGCGGCAGCGATGACGGTGTCACCGAAGATCTCGCCCCAGTCGGGCGGTCCCCGGTTGGTGGTGACGATGGTGGAGTGCTGCTTCTCGTAGCGCAGGTTGACGACTCGGTAGAACGCGGAGGCGGCGGCGCGGTCCATGGGGAGCAGGCCGACGTCGTCGATCACGAGGACTGACGGGGCGGTGTAGGTCTTGAGCTTCGAGGCGAGGGTGCCTTCTCGGATGGCTTGGGCGATGTTGGCGACCATCTCCTCGGCGTTGGTGAAGTAGCCCCGGAACCCGGCCTCGACCGCCAGGGTGGCGAGGGCGACCGCGAGGTGGGTCTTCCCGCAGCCGGGTTGGCCGAGGAACAGGATCGGCCGGCCAGTCTCGAC
>JBKJIL010000307.1:0-12902 GCA_046598435.1 Acidimicrobiales bacterium | reverse complement strand
GATGGCGCGTCGCCGCCGATCCTGCTCCTCGGGTGTGAGCTTGTCTCCCTCGGCCACCGCTCCCCCATCGTCCGGTCGAACACGCGCGAACCTAGTGGGAGCGATTGCGCTCGCCGGGTGGGGTCAGAGGTAGCCCTGAACAGCCACCGTGATCTCCTCGACAGCGACGACCTGGCCCGGCGTGGGGGTCGGCCGCTCGCGGCCCACCACGATGCGCCGACCTGTGATCTCGCTGGGGAGGATCCTGATCCAGTGCCCCTTCTCGCCCCGCGCCCAGAAGTGCAGCGGGAGCTTCCGGGCCCGATCGAGCTCATCGGGGTCGGTGATCTCCACCGCCCGGCCCTTGACCATCACGCTCCAGCCGGTCGACGTGCTCGGATCGAGCTCGTCCACCTCGAAGCACACCGACGGGCTGCGATCGAGGCCGCGCAGCTTGTTGCCCGGATCGGTGCGAAACACGATCGTGTCGCCGTCCACGGCATGGTTCACGGGGAAGATCTCTGGGGCGCTGTCCACCAGCACGCCGAGCCGACCGACCGGCGCAGCGGCCACCAGTCGCCAGCCCTCCGCTACGGAGAGGTGCTCGAGCCAGGTGCGAGCGTCAAGGAGGGCCATGCCCTCAACGTGGACCTCAGGATGCTCAGGGGGAAGGGGGCGATGGTCGGGCTGCTCAGGACCTTCGTCCCTAGGGAGCAGTCGGCGCAACCCGCCAAGATGCCCGTCATGGACACAGCGCTCGACGTAGCCGCCCCCGACGACACCGGCCGACGCGATGGCCTCTTCGCCATCGCCATCGTCGTCTCCCTGCTGGCGATGGTGGCCGCCGTGGTCGCCGTCGGGATGGGGTGGCGGGCCATCGACGAGAGCCAGGCCGTCGGCGCCGGTGGCGGCGACGGCGGCAGCAGCAGCGAGGCGACGGTGTCGCTGAGCGAGTTCGCCATCACGCCGGCGTCGGTGGGCATGGGCGGCTCGTTGAAGGTGACCAACACGGGCACCGTCGCCCACAACCTGTACGTCGAGGGCACCGACCTGAAGACCGCAGACCTCGCCGGGGGTGGCGAGGAAGGGCTGGCCCTCGGCGACCTCGCCGCCGGCGCCTACACGATGTACTGCAACGTCCCTGGCCACCGCGCGGCGGGCATGGAAGCCGTGCTCACCGTCGCTGAAGGCGGGGGCGGGGGCGTCGCGGCGCCGACCACCACCCACGACATGGACTACGCAGCCATGGAGAAGTCGATGCTCGACTCCATGAGCAAGTACCCGGCGGAGACCGAGGGGGTCGGCAACGTCGCCCTCGAACCGACCGAGGTGCTGGCCGACGGCACGAAGGTCTTCGACCTCGTGGCCGAGATCACCAAGTGGGAGCGCGAGCCTGGCGACGTCGTCGACGCCTGGACCTACAACGGCATGGTGCCGGGTCCGATGATCCGGCTGGCGATCGGCGACAAGGCCCAGATCCGCCTCGAGAACGAGCTGCCGATCGCCACCGATCTCCACCTGCACGGCCTGAACGTGGACAACGCCTCCGACGGCGTGGCCCCCTACACCCAGGAGGTCATCAAGACGGGCGAGTCGTACACCTACGAGTACACGGCCGACGAGCAGGCGGTGGCCATGTTCCACCCCCACTTCCACTCCCAGATCGGCATGCCCAACGGCATGTTCGGCACGATCCTGGTGGGCGACGTCCGGATCCCCCGCGGCACCACGGTGGGCCTCGAGGCCCTCCCGGCCGACCTCCAGATCGCGCAAGAGGTGCCCATGGTCCTCAACGACTCCGGGGTCATCGGCTTCAGCCTCAACGGCAAGAGCTTCCCGGCCACGGCGCCGGTCGTGGGCAAGACCGGCGACTGGATCCTCGTTCACTACTTCAACGAGGGCTCGCAGGCCCACCCGATGCACATGCACCAGTTCGATCAGATCGTGGTGGCCAAGGACGGCTACCCGATCGACTACCCGTACACGGCCGACGTGATCAACGTCGCTCCCGGTGAGCGGTACTCGGTGCTCGTCCACCTCGACAAGCCCGGCACCTGGGTCTGGCACTGCCACATCCTCCCCCACGTCGAGAACGAGGAGCGCATGTTCGGCATGGTGACAGCAGTCGTCGTCCAGTAGGGCGACGCCCGCCACAGGCGAGGCGCGGGGCCGGCCGGTGGTCCGGCCCCGCGGCGCGCCCGGCCGAGCGTGAACCACCCGTGCACGTCGACGCGACAGGGTGGACGATGGTGTCGGTGCGGACGGATGCGGAGCTCCTGAAGGCGATCGCCGACGGCGACCGTGTCGCCCTGCACGAGCTCCACGACCGCCATGCTCCCTGGGTGGCGGCCCGCCTCCGCCGGCGCTGCGGCGATCCCGACGTCGCCGCCGAGGCCGTTCAGGACACGTTCGTGGCCGTCTGGAAGGCGGCCGGGCGGTGGGACGGCCGCGGCGAGCCGGCGGCTTGGATCTGGGGCATCGCCATCCGGCGCCTCATCGGCGTGCTCCGCACGCGGGATCGATGGGCACCGGTGGTCGCGCCGGTCCGGACCGGCCGGGCCGAGGAGGTGGTCCTCGCCGCCGAGGAGCAGGTGCTCGTAGGCATCGAGCACGGGGGCCTGGCCACCGCCATGGCCGGCCTCTCCCCCGAGCTGCGCGCGGTGCTGCAGGCCACGGTCCTCGACGGCCTCACCACCCGGGAGGCGTCCCGCCTCCTGGGCATCCCGACCGGCACCGTGAAGACGCGCGCCATGCGCGCCCGAGCCCAGCTCCGAGGAGCCCTGGCATGACCACCTGGCACGCACCCCCCGACGCCCTCGCCCGGTATTCCCGCTCTCCCAGCGACCTCGACGAGGTGACGGCGGCCTCCATCGAGCAGCACCTGATGGCCTGCAACGACTGTCGAGCGCTGCTGTCGGCCGCCACCGCGCCTGGAGACCTGGCCAGCTCGTGGGCCGCCGTCGCCGAGGTGATCGACCAGCCGCGCACGACCGTGCTCGAGGCGCTCCTCACGCGGATGGGGATGAGCAGCGGGCTGGCCCGCGTGGTCGGGGCCACCCCGGGGCTGCGCCTGGCCTGGCTCGTCACGATCGCCGCGCTTGCCATCGGCGCCGTGGCGATGGGTCACCAGCACGGCTCGGACGCGCCCTTTCTCGTGGTCGCGCCCCTCCTGCCGCTCGGGTCGGTGCTGCTGACCTTCCTCCCCGCCGAAGAGCCGGCCGGCGAGGCGGCCGCCGCCACGCCGCTGTTCGGGGCCGGGGTGATGATCCGGCGCGCCGTGACGGTGCTCCTCCCGACCTTCGCGATCCTTGCGGCGGCGAGCATCGCCCTGCCGCACCTGGCCGACGGGGCCCGGTGGCTGCTCCCGGGGATCGCCCTGGCCGTGGCCAGCCTGCTGCTGTCCACCTACGTGCGGCCCGCCGTCGCCATCTCCGTGCTCGGGTGTGCCTGGGTCGGGGCGGTGGTCGCGGTGTGGGTACTTGACGGGCGCAGGCTCCCGATGGCGAGCAGCGCCGTCTTCGACGCACGCGGCCAGCTCCTCGCGCTGCTCCTCTCGCTCCTCGCGACGTCACTCCTGTACGTGCGTCGCGACCGCTTCTCGACCGTGGAGGTCACCTGGTGAGCACACCCACCGTCACCGCAACCGGTGTCAGCAAGCGCTTCGGGCCCAAGGTCGCCCTGGCGGACGTCGACCTGCACCTCGCCCCTGGCATCACCGGCCTGCTCGGCCCGAACGGGGCCGGGAAGACGACGCTGCTGCGCATCCTGGCCACCGTCCTCCCCGCGGATCGCGGCAGGCTCGAGCTCCTCGGCCACGACCCCACCACGGGCGACGGCCGCCTCGCCGTGCGGCGACGCCTCGGCTACCTGCCCCAGGAGCCGGGGTTCCACCGCTCCTTCACCGCCTTCGAGTTCGTCGACTACGTCGCCATCCTGAAGGAGTGGGGCGACCGCACGGCCCGCCACGACGAAGTGCGCCGGGTGCTGTCCCTCGTCGGCCTGGAGCCGGTGATGGGCACGGCCATCCGCAAGCTCTCCGGCGGGATGCGGCGGCGGGTGGCGATCGCCCAGTCGCTCCTCGGCGACCCCGACCTGATGATCCTCGACGAGCCGACAGCCGGGCTGGACCCGGAGCAGCGCCTGCGGTTCCGGGAGCTGCTGTCCGCCGTCGCGGCCCGTTCCACCGTGCTGCTGTCGACGCACCAGACCGACGACGTCGCCGCCCTGTGCAACCGCGTGATCGTCCTCCTCGGTGGGGAGGTCCGCTTCGGCGGCACTCCTGCCGAGCTGGCCGCCCTCGCCGACGGCCGGGTCTGGATGGACGCCGACCGGGATCCGTCCGCTCAGCTGGCGTGGATCACCGGCGAGGGCATGGTGCGTCACATCGGCACGCCGCCGTCGGGCGCCCACCTGGTGCCCCCGACGGTCGAGGACGGGTACCTCACCCTCACCGGGGCCACCGCCGGGGTGCTGGTGTGATGCGACGGGTCGGGCGCCTCCTGCTCGGCGTCGTCGTCGTCGTCCTCTTGCTCGGGGTCGCCGGGGGCGGCGGGTCAGGGGGCGGCGTGCTGGTCGCCGTCCCGCTCATCTGTGCGATGGGGCTCGTCTGGGGCCTCTGGGGGGTGGCGCAACGTCGTCGGCCGATCGTGGCGGGAGGCTGGACGCCGGCGGCGGCCGTCTCCTACCGCCCCGCGGCTGCTCGCACGAGCGCGTCGCCGACGACCGTGTCCTTCGCGCTGGCCCGCGTCGAGGCTCGCGAGCTCACAACGTCCACCGCCTTCGGGGTGGGCCTCGGGTTCAGTGTGCTCTCCCTCGTCCTGTTCGGACGGGTCTGGGTGGGCGACTCCGGAGGCGAGCTCCCAGCCATGTTCGAGCTGTCTCCGATCCTGGCCCATCCGCTGGCCGGGATGGTCGTGCTCGCCGCGTTCCGGGCCCGCACCCGCGGTCGACGAGACGGTGTCGATGAGCTCTTCGAGACCTGCCCCACGTCGCAGCCGACCCGCACCCTCGGGCACCTCCTGACCGGCTGGGCGCCAGCGATGACCGCGATCGCCTTCGCCACGGCCATGGCGGCAGCCGTCTGGATCGGGGCCAAGCCCGTCTTCGGCGACGTGGGGCCTCGGCAGCTGGCCGCGGTCGTCGGCGCCGGCGTGCTCTGCGTGGGGGCCGTCTGCCTCGGGGTGGCGCTGGCGCGCTGGGCCCCGTGGACGCTCGTGCCGGTGGTCGCCGTCATCGCCGTGGGGTTCCTCTCCGTGGAGCTGGCCACCAGCGGCCCCAGCACCTCTGAGCCGCGGCGGCAGCTGTCCACCTGGCTCACCGACCCCGAGGTCGACCTGCGCCTCACCGCCCCGCACTGGGTCGCTCACCACCTCTGGATCCTCGCCCTCGTCCTCGTCGTCTCCGTCCTGGCTGTGCTGCGGGACCGTCGAGGGCGTGCTGTGCTGGGCGCTGGAGCGGTGGCCGTCGCGCTGGCCGTCGTGACCGGGGTCGCGGCCACCCGACCGATCGACGCCGATGACGCGCGACGCATCGCTGCTCTGGTGACGGACCCCGCCCTCCAGCCGTGTCGAGACGCGGGCGAGCTCGCCGTCTGCACGTTCGAGGGCGATGACGCACTGGCCGACGCCCTCGTCGACGCCGTGCTCCCGGTCGCCACCGCCACGCCCACTGGATCACTGGAGGGCTGGTCGGTCCGCCAGGGCACCAGCACGGACTGGCGCCAGCTCGACCCAGCGGTGCTGGCACTGACGGGCACGTCCCCTCCCCCCGACGAGCACGTCATCCCGATCGAGTTCACGGGTCACCCCCTCGCCCTCGAGGGCTTCCGGCTGTGGACCGGGCTCGCCGCGGTCGGCGTCGTCGACGACTGGGTGCCGGGCACGACCCTGAGCATCCGGGGCCAGGCCCGCGGGGTGCTCGCGCTGTGGCTCGCCACCCGGGGCGCGTCCGAGACCACCCAGCTCAAGATGACCTCAGTCGGATCATCGGACCACTCCCGCGACGCGAACCGGCCGTGGCCGGACACCTGCTTCGCGGGGAGCCCCCCGGCGCAGTGGGCGACGACCGACGTCCAGGCCGCCCGCACGCTGCTCGACGTGCCCGAGGCCGAGGTACGCGCCGTCATGCTCGCCGACTGGGAGCGCTGGCGCGACCGGACCACCACCACCGACGACCTGCTCGCCGCCCTCGACCTCGCGCCGGTGGGTCAGGCCGGCTCGACCGCCGGCAGGTCGGAGTGCTGACCGCGGACGATCCCGCGACCGGTCAGCGGCACGGGAGCTCCCGTGCCAGAGCGATGACCCAGGCCTGGCTCCCATGCGCGCGCGGCCTGCCGCTCGCCACCCTCGCCGCCGCCGCCGGGCTGGCGGCGGCGGCGCCGCTCCTCGTCCTGGCCCGCCACGGGCGGGACCTGGGCGGCGCCCTGGTGGCCGCCACGCTCGTCTGCGGCGCGGTGGTCGCCTTCGCCGCGGAGGACCCCGCGGAGGAGACGCTGTCGGCCAGCCCGACCAGCCTCGCCCGCCGGCGGCTGCTCCGCCTGAGCGCCCTGGCGCTGGGCGTGGCCGTCGTCGCCATCGTCCTCGTGGCGCTGGCTACGAGCGCACCCGCCGGGCTGTCCTCGTCTGACCTCGGACGGCGGGCCGCGGAGCTGGCGGCGACGTCGGGGTTGGCCGCCGCGGCGGCCGGCGTGGCCCAGCGGCGAGCGGTCCCCGGTGCCGCACCGGGCGGTGCGGTGGCCAGTGTGCTCGCGATGCTGCTCGTGTCGTCCCTCGCGCAGCGGTTCCACTCGCTGCCGACCATCGTCGACAGCACGCACCACCTGCGGTGGTGGTTCGCAGCAGCCGCCGGGTGGGCTGTGACCACCTGGACCTGGCGGGACCCGGGCCGCCGCTGAGGCACTCGTCGGCGCCATGGTCGGGTGTCGACTCCCCGCGCCGCGCCCCTGCCTGACGGTACGGTGCCTGGGATGGCCGCTGGGCGCGAACCCGACGCACCCAGGCGGGGACCGGGGCGTCCGCCGGACCTGGCCAAGCGGGAGGCGGTGCTCGAGGCCACCCGCGACGTGCTCGCCGAGGTCGGCTACACATCGATGACCTTGGACGCCGTGGCCCAGCGGGCCGGCTCGAACCGCGTCCTGATCTATCGGGTCTGGGACACCAAGCTGGCCCTCGCCGCCGACGCCCTGTTCGGCTCCGCCGGCGCCTTCGTCGTTCCTGACACGGGCTCGCTCGAGGACGACCTGCGCGCCTACATCGCCCAGCACGTCGCCCGCATGAGCGGCGCGGCGTACCTGAAGGGCCTCCCCGGGCTCACGGTCGAGCTCCTCAACGACCCCGAGCTGTACCGGTGGATGCACGCCCGGTTCGTGCAGCCGTCCGAGGACGGCTACCGCGAGATCCTGGCTCGGGCCGCTGCGCGCGGCGAGGTGGCCGGCGACGTCGACCCCAAGCTGCTGACCCGTGTCGTCAGCGGCGCCACGACGAGCCTCGCCCAGACCGGGCGCCTGTCGGCCGAGTCGATGACGGACGTGCTGGTGCGGATGCTCCTGGGTGGGCTGATCCCCGCGATCGCAATTAGTGACAGTCAGTTACATAACTGCTAGGGTCGTCGCATGGAATTCGGACTCTTCATCGGCGGCTGGGTACCCGACTACCTCGACGGCCGCAACGACGCCTACGAGCACCAGCGCCTGATCGACGAGACCCGCATCGCGGAGGCGGGCGACCGGTCGAACTGGAAGTACGTGTGGGTCACCGAGCACCACTTCCTCGCCGAGTACAGCCACATCTCCGCCAACGAGATCGTGATGCCCCACATCCTCGCTCGCACCGAGCGCATCCGGGTGGCCTCCGGCATCATCAACGTGACGCCGCCGGTCAACCACCCGGCCCGCATCGCCGAGCGGGTGGCCATGCTCGACCACCTCTCCGGTGGCCGCTTCGACTTCGGCACCGGCCGCGGGTCGTCGAGCACCGAGCAGGGCGGCTTCGGCATCACCGACCCCGAGCTCACCAAGGAGATGTTCGACGAGGTGATGCCCGAGTTCCGCAAGATGTGGAGCCAGGACACCTACAGCTTCGACGGCCGGTTCTTCTCCATGCCCGAGCGCAACGTGCTCCCCAAGCCGTACGTGAAGCCGCATCCCCCCATGTGGGTGGCGGCCGGCAACCCCGACACCTTCGAGAAGGCCGGCCGGCTCGGGCTCGGCGTGATCTGCTTCACGGGCGGATCGCCCGAGAAGATGAAGGGCCTGGTCGAGGTGTACAAGGAGGCCATCCAGCACGCCGAGCCGGTGGGCGACTACGTGAACGACAACGTCGCCATCACGACCAGCTTCATGTGCCTCGAGGACGGCGACGCCGCCCGGGCCGCCATGACGACGTCCCGCAACGGTCGTCAGCAGAGCCTCGTGTTCAAGTACCTCGACACGTTCCCGAAGCCCCCGGGCGTGCCCGAGTGGCCCATCGAGATCCCCGACCCCACCCTCGAGGACCTCGCCGTCGGCTTCGCCAAGGGCACCTCCATCGTCGGCAACCCCGACGACTGCGCCGAGGCCCTCCAGAAGTGGCAGGGCATCGGGGTCGACCAGCTCATCATGGGTCCCACCGGCAGCACCTGGCCCTACGAGCTCGTCGAGGAGTCGGTCGAGCTGCTCGGCAACAAGGTCATCCCGCAGTTCGACACCGACCCCGAGGCCCGAGCGGCCCGCTTCCGCCGCGAAGCCGGCGAGCGCCTCGGCCTCACCTAGCGGCCTCGCGCCCGGCCGTCAGTGGCTGGCTCCGGTGGCGTCCACCTCGCCGGCCTGGAAGATCCCCAGGGCGCCCTTGCCCACGTTGGCGAACTTGTGGGTGACCATCAGGTACAGCCCGGCCTCGTCGAAGCTGAACTCGGCGAAGCCACCTTGGGCCGGCTGGAGGTCGATCACCTGGGAGCCTCCCTGGCCAGGGCCGGGCTGCAGGAGGTACTCGCCCTCCTTGAAGATGGTGTCGAAGATGGTTCCCACGATGTGGAAGGCCGAGTTCTCGCTCGGGCCGGCATCGAGCACCCATGCCCGGATGCGCTGGCCGGGCTCCACGCGGATGGGTTGGTGCTTGTACTGGTTCACGTAGCCGTTGAAGACCACGGCGTCGAACTCCTCCCCGACCATCTTGGTGAGGTCGCCCGGCTTCCCCTCCGCACCGAGGTAGAGCTCGGACTGGACGAACACGAACTCGTGGTCCACCGGGGCCAGGGCCGGCGGGTCGACGATGAGGGCGCCGAACATGCCGTTGCCGATGTGGTGCAGGGCCGGGGCCGTGCCGCAGTGGTACATGAAGATGCCGGCGTGCTTCGCCTCGAACTGGTAGACGAGCGACTCGCCGGGCTGGATGGTGCGCATCTCGTCGTTCCACGCCACCTTGCTGGCGTGGAAGTCGATCGAGTGGCCCAGCTTCCCGTCGTTGACGAGGGTGACGGTGAAGATGTCACCCACCCGTCCCCGCAGGATCGGCCCGGGCACCTGGTCGTTGAACGTCCACATCTCCTGGGTCACTCCGGGCGCCACCTCCATCACCCTCTCGGTCGCATGGAGGGTCACGGCGTGCTCGGTACCGCCGGGGGCGGGCTCCAGATTGGGGTCGAAGGCGGTGAAGTCCGGCCCTGCCTCAGCCGCGAAGTCGATCGTCGCCCCGTCGACGGCCGGGTCGCCGCCGCCACCGCCCTGACCCGGAGGGGCGCCGGTGACGTTGATGGCCATCAGCATCCCAGCCTCCTTGTGCCCTGGGACCGTGCACCACGCCTCGGTCGATGCCTCCAGCACGCCGAGGGACACCTCGGCCGCCTGGCCCGGATCGAGCATCGCGGTGCCGGTGTCGCCACCCTCCAGCTTGAGGTCGTGGGCCATGGCCCCTGCGTTCGTGACCCGCAGCACGAGCTCCGTGCCGGCCGGGACGTCCAGCGACGCCGGCTTCACGTAGAGGTCACCGAGCTCCACGTCGACGACCAGCGACTCGCCGGTCGCGGCGACCTTCGACGAGTCGTCCGACCCAGCCAGCACGGCGATGGCGAGGATCGACACCGCCAGGGTCGTGAGCACCACGACGACGGGCATGGCCAGAGCGGTCAGGCTGGCCCGGGGGCCGTCGGCGCCACGGTCACTGATGGTCTGCTGGTCGGACATCACGCGGACCTCCGCACGGGGTACGAGCCGGATGCTCGCTCTCGGGTCAGCCTCGCCGAAACCGACATGTCCGCCCACCGGCGTTGTCCCCGAGCCAGCGGGACCTTTGGCCCTATGTCGTGAACGGCCCCATCGGCCATCTTGGGATCATGGAGGTCGACCGCAACGGACTCGAGGTGCTCGCACGGGACGAGTGCCTGCGATTGCTCGGTCACGCCACCCTCGGCCGACTGGCGCTCACCTCGGGGGCGTTGCCGACGGTCCTCCCCGTGAACTTCCGACTCGTCGCCGACAAGGTGGTCTTCCGCACCAACGGCGGCTCGAAGCTCGAGGCGGCGACCCACAACTCGGTGGTTGCCTTCGAGGTGGACGACATGGACCCACTGCGGCACGGCGGCTGGAGCGTGGTCGTCACCGGCGTGGCCCGCGAGGTCACCGACCCCGACGAGCTGCAGCGGCTGGCGGCGGCCAACATCCCTCTGTGGGGGCCGAAGCGGGCCGATCGCATGGTGGCCGTGAGCACCGAGATGGTGAGCGGCCGGCGGATCCCCGCCCTGGCGCCTCGCTGAGCGATCGCCTCAGGCCTTGGGCACCCGCCACTCGAGGGTGGTGCCACCGCCGTCGTCGGGCCGCAGCTCGAAGGTGCCACCGAGCTTGGCCGCACGCGCCGCCATGTTGGCGAGGCCCTTCCCCCGCGGCGCATCCTCGCTCGGCGGCCCGATCCCGTCGTCGGTCACGGTGAGGTGCAGCTCGGCACCGAACACCACGTCGACCTGCACCCGAGTGGCCCGCGCGTGGCGGGCCACGTTGCTGAGCGCCTCCCGCAAGGTGGCGACGAGCTCGGCCGCCACCTCCGAGCTCATCCCGGTGTCGACAGGGCCGTCGAGCAGCACCCGGGGCTCGAAGCCCAGCGGCCCGGTCGCTTCGTGCACGAGGGCCAGGATGCGGCTGCGCGTGCCATCGCGTGCGGGCCGCGTGCTCTCGAGGCCGAAGATGGCGGTACGGATGTGCTTGACCGTGAGGTCGAGGTCGTCCACGGCGCTCTCGATGCGCTCCATCGCCGACTCGGGGTCCTGCCGAACCAGTCGCACGCTGCCCTGCAGTGACATCCCCGTCGCGAAGAGGCGCTGGATGACGGTGTCGTGCAGATCTCGGGCGATCCGCTCGCGATCCTCCACCAGTGCCATGTCCTGCACCTTGGTGTGGAGCCGGGCGTTCTCGATGGCCACACCGGCCGCGCTGGCCAGCGCCACCACGAGCTCCTCATCGGCGCTCGAGAAGACGTCCCCTGACTGCTTGTCGGTGAGGTAGAGGTTGCCGAACACCTCGTTGCGCACGCGGATGGGCACGCCGAGGAACGACCGCATCGGCGGGTGGTTGGGTGGGAACCCGTAGCTGTCGGGGTGCTGGGTGAGGTCGGGCAGCCGCAGCGGCTTGGCATCTACGATCAGCAGCCCGAGGATCCCATGGCCTCGTGGGAGCTCCCCGATCAGGCGATGGCCGGCGTCGTCGATCCCGACCGTGATGAACTGCGACAGGCGGGTGCCGCTGTCGTCGAGCACGCCGAGCGCGCCGTACCGAGCATCCACCAGCTCGACGGCGCTCTCGATGATGCGGTGCAGCATGGCCGGCAGGTCGAGGTCGGTCCCGATGGCCAGCACCGCATCGAGCAGGCGTCGCAGGCTCTGCGGTCCGCCGACGGCATCGGTCATGCACCCAACGCTAGGCGCG
The DNA here is from genome assembly GCA_046598435.1 of Acidimicrobiales bacterium. Taxonomy (GTDB): domain Bacteria; phylum Actinomycetota; class Acidimicrobiia; order Acidimicrobiales; family VFJN01; genus VFJN01. The sequence goes on along the minus strand of JBKJIL010000307.1, from coordinate 1,036 downwards.
TGCTGCGGGCAGTCGCGTACGCGTGGCCCAGAGCGGGCACACTGTCGTCGTGACGACCCGCGTGTTCCTCCTCGACGACCACGAGATCGTGCGTCGGGGCATCCGCGAGCTGCTCGAGGCGGAAGACGACCTCGAGGTGGTGGGCGAGGCCGGGACGGCCGAGGAGGCCTACGGCCGCATCCCCGCCACCTCGCCGAACGTGGCCGTGCTCGATGTTCGACTTCCCGACGGTGATGGCGTGGATGTGTGCCGTGAGATCCGGTCGAAGCACCCCGAGATCGCCTGCATCATGCTGACGTCGTTCTCCGACGACGAGGCCGTCTACGCCGCCATCATGGCGGGTGCCGCGGGCTACGTGCTGAAGCAGGTGCGCGGCAGCGACCTCGTCGACGGGATCCGTCGGGTGGCCGCCGGCGAGTCGCTGCTCGACCCGTCCGTCACCACCCGCGTGCTGGAGCGCCTGCGCCACAAGGACGACGACGACGACGACGAGCTGAACGTGCTGTCGGACCAGGAGCGCAAGATCCTCAACCTGATCGCCGAGGGGCTCACGAACCGACAGATCGGTGAGCGGATGTTCCTCGCCGAGAAGACGGTGAAGAACTACGTGTCCAACATGTTCACCAAGCTGGGCATGAGCCGACGCACCGAGGCCGCCGCCTACGCGGCGAGGCTGGCGGAGCGCCGCGACCACGAGCATCGGCGCGACTGACGCCGTCAGCGCGACGTCGACACACGGGTCGGGTCGCCGCGGTTGAACATCACGTAGCGCCCGCGCCCCAGCGCCTTGGCCTGGTAGAGGGCCACGTCGGCGTGGCGGAGCAGCAGGTCTGGGTTGTGCGCGTCGTCGAAGGCGATGCCAACCGAGCCGGTGATGGTGACATCGCCGTTGGCCAGGTGGACGGGCGCGTGGATGGCTTCGATCACGCGTCGGGCGATGACCTCGGCTTCGGCCGCCACCGTGAGCGTCTCGGTGAGCACGACGAACTCGTCGCCGCCGATGCGGGCCACCGTGTCGCTTTCTCTGATGGCTTTC
>JBKJIL010000035.1:0-3989 GCA_046598435.1 Acidimicrobiales bacterium | reverse complement strand
CACATCGTGCTTGGCGCCGTCGCCGGCGGTGATGTCGTCCTTGCTGCGGACGAGCACTTCACCGTTGCCCGCCGCCTCGACGATCTTGGTCTTGCCTTCTGCGAGCATCTGCGTGTCTCCGATCAAGGTCATCAGGTCGTAGCTGTCGAGGTCGCGCCCGCTCTCGAGCCGGGCCACGATGGTGGCGAGACGGTCGCGGAGCGCCGTCGTCTGCGCGACGCGCAGATCGAGGTCGCGCAGCTGCCGGGTGAGCGTGGCGGCCAGGGCCTCGCCGCTGTCGAGACAGCGACGGATCTCGCCGAGGGAGAGCCCGACGCTTCGAAGCGCTACGACTTGGGTGAGGCGGGCGACGTCGGGCTCGGCATAGCGGCGATGACCAGCGGCGCTGCGCGTCGGCGTCAGGAGCCCGATCTCGTCGTAGTGGTGGAGCGTTCGCACCGACACGCCGGCTTGATGCGCCAGCTCACCGACCGTCCAGCTCTGCGTCACGCCCGTCACCGTAAGAGGTCACGTCGCGTGAGGTGCAAGGGACTCTTCAGCTGGGCGGAGCTAGGCGAGGCGAAGGGCCAGCTGACGGCGAGCGTCATCGATCCACGCCAGCTCATCCTCAGGCGCGGTGCGAGCCTCGATCCGATACAACGCGCTCGCGTTCCCACCCAGGATCTTCTGCTTCACCTCGGGGGTGAGCTCGGGGTACCCGTGGGCCTCTCGCACGCGCTCGGGGATGGTGAAGGTGCGGAAGGCGTCGATGAGGGGTTGGGGCGGGCCGTACCAGACGGAGTCGGTGCCCCACAGGATGCGGTCCTCGCCCACGGCGAGGAGGAGCTTGCCGAGCACGTGGGCGGCCTCGAGCGGGCGGCGCAGCACCAGCGACCAGGTGGAGCCGAGCTCAGCCCACACGTTGGCGCCCGGGCGCATGCCGGCGGCGGCGAGGCTGGCCACGAGGCGGCTCACCCCTCGCTGCGGGTCGACCTCATGGGCGCCCTCCTCGCTGCCCGGGTCGATGTCGTAGCCGGAGTGGTACACGACGAAGTCGATGTCGGGGTAGGCGACGGCCGCCGGACCGATGTCGCGCGGTGACGCCGCCGCCGGCGCCAGCGACGGGATCGGTCCGGCCAGGCCCTTGTGCGCGCACACGATGCGCGGACCCACCTCACGCACGCGGTCGAGGAACTGCGCGCCGAGGTCGTCGTCGAGGTACCAGCCGCCCCTGCGCCCGTCCGGAGGGTCCCAGAGCGTGTACACCTTCCAGCCCGCTGGGCGCAGGCGAGACGACCACTCCCCCATCCGCTCGAGCTCGTCGGGGCCGGCGTTCGGGTGCACGATCGCATGCGTGAGCACGCGCCCGGTGCCGGCGTAGCGGTCGACCACCTCGCGGGCCGCCGCGATGTCGGCGTTGTCGATCACGCCTTCGCCCTCGAGGCCCGGCGGTGACGTGAGCAGCGCCACCGACGTCTCGCTACCCCCGAACACGCAGCTCGCCCACGCAGGCGCGGAGAGCAGCTCGGGTCGATCGGGTCGCCCCAGCGCTCGGGCTCCACCATGCGCAGGAAGCCCAGCAGTGCGGCGGCACTGGCGGTGGTGTGACGGCTGGGGCGCACGAGGTGCGTCTGCACGTCGACCACCGGCCCAAGCGCCGCGAAGCACTCGTCGGCCGCTGCCGGATCCAGCGCCGCCTCGGCGGGGACGTCGAAGAACCCGCCGCCGTGCTCCGCGTCGAGGGCCCGCAGCGCGGCGGCCGTGCCCACCCGGTCGCGCAGGTACTCGGGCGTGGTGAGGTCGAGGCGTGGCGCCTGCCGGTCGGCCAGGTCGACCGTGCGGTGCAGCGCCCGTCGCTGCCGCGGGCCGGGGGGCACCGGCGCGTACTCGTCGGTCGACCGGGGCGACAACAGGGGTACGTCGATGCGCGCAACCTAGCCATGCCGCGCCACCTGTCGTCGATCAGAACAGCGGCGACTGGTGTGCGTCGTCGGTGCCGGCGTCAGCGGGCCGGCCTTCGGTGACGGCGGGACGCGTGGTGCGCACGGCGTCGAGCAAGCGGTCGAGGAGCGGCGCCTGGCCCTTCAGGAGCTTGGCGCGGGCTCGGGCCACCTGCATCCACTCGGCCCGGTCGACCTCGGGGAACTCCCGCAGCTCGCCCGACCCCTTCGGCCACTCCATCTCGAAGGTGTTGCTCACCACGTGGCGCACGTCGCAATCACCCTCCCCCGCCCACACGCGGACGCGCTTGCCCGACGGCTGTCGGATCTCGCCGAGATCGAGATCAGGTGTCACCGGCGGCGGCTGGCCCAGCTCCTCCTTGAACTCCCGCAGGGCGGCGACGAACGGGTCTTCCCCCTCCGCGTACTCACCCTTCGGGATGCTCCACGCACCCTCGTCCTTGCTCGCCCAGAACGGCCCGCCCATGTGGGCGACGAGCACCTCCAGCACGTGGTCGTCGGTCACCCGGTACAGCAGCACGCCCGCGCTCCTCAGCACGACGGCCGCTCCGGGTCGACACCCTGCGGGGGCGGAACGTAGGCCGCGCAGTGGCTCAGGTGCACGACCTCGGGCTTGAGCGCCTTCACCCTCCGGATCGACTCGATGGCAGCCGACTGCAGCTCAGCGATGGGATCGACGTTCGCCTGACTGGCGACCTCCGACGCCAGCTCCTCCGCGTGCCAGACCACCTGCGCTCCGATCACCACCCGTCGTCCCGCCGCCTCAACGAGGACCGACTGGTGGCCGACGGTGTGCCCTGGCGTGGCGATGAGCCGGATGCCCTCGGCGATCTGCTCGTCGCCGCGGATCGTGCGGCGTTGGTCGGCTGGCGCCAGGGCCCAGGTCGAGTCGGTGTAGAAGCGATCGGCCTCGACGGCGGCGATCTCGGCGGCCTGCGCGTAGAAGGTCGCCGCCCCTCCGAACAGGGCCGGGTTCTGACCGCAGTGATCGAAGTGCAGGTGGCTGTTGACCACTGCGACGACGTCCTCGGGCCGAACCTCGACGGTCGCGAGCGCATCGAGGAGCTCGGCTCGGCTGGGCTCGTAGAGCTCATCGATGAGTGCGTTTCCGAAGCCGACACCTGTGTCAACGAGAATCACGCCGTCGGGGTGGTCGATGACGAAGCCGTGCACGGCGACCGACCTCCCCAAGCTCGCGGCGGGGTGGTCGGCGGGTAGCTCGACCGTTGCGAGGTCGAGCCGCTCGATCCGGGGCAGCGCGGCAAGGGACATCGCCGACATCCTGCTGCGGGCCAGGGGTGGCGCGCTCGCTCACCACACCCCCGCTCGACTGTCACACCCCCTTCGTAGGGTTTGTCGCGTGAAGGTGCAGCACGCCCACCGGGTTGCCCAGGCCGCGGAGGCCCTCGCCGCGGCCGTAGCGGAGATCGATCTCGGGGCGATGCTGCCCGCCACGCATCGGGAGCTGGTGGCGCTCGGCGAGCGGATCGAGCGCACGGGGCGCACGCTGAAGGCGATGGCGGCGGCCAAGGTGGCCGAGTCGTCGGTGTGGCGGGGCGAGGGCGACCGCAGCGCGGAGGACTGGCTGGCCCGCACCACCGGCACCACCCGGGCCGAGGCGGCCAAGGAGCTGCAGTGCGGGCGCGACCTGCACCTCGTGCCGTCCGTGGCCAGAGCGGCCAGCGCAGGTGAGCTCTCGGTGAAGCAGGCCGAGGCCATCGCTGGGGCTGCGGTTGTCGACCCGTCCGCCGCGGGCCACCTGCTGGTCAGCGCCAAGGGCAAGGGCCTGCGCGAGCTGCAGGACGAGTGCCGGGCCACCCGCACCCACGCCGACCCCGACGCCACCCGGGCCCGCATCCACGCCAAGCGCTCCTACCGCACCTGGACCGACGCCGACGGCACCGGCCACCTCCACCTCTCCGGGCCCGCCGATGTGATCGCCCGGGTCGACTACGCCGTACGCCACCGCTGCGACCGCATCTTCCGGACTGCTCGTGGTGAGGGACGCCGCGAGCCCACCGATGCCTACGCGTTCGACGCCGCCATTGA
>JBKJIL010000170.1:0-3048 GCA_046598435.1 Acidimicrobiales bacterium | reverse complement strand
CCACTCGGCCACGCCGCCAGGCCGGAGCACCTTAGCGGACCCCTCCCGGCGCCCGACTCACCAGTCGGTGGGCACGTAGTCCTTGAGGAACTGCCCGTGGTGGTGACGACCGGTGTTGGCGCCGTCGATGATCGGGTCGACGATCCGGGCTGCGCCGTCCACGATGTCGAGCGGCGGGTGGAACCGGTGCTCGGCCGTCTTGCGCTCGGCCACCGCCGCCGGGTCCTCGTCGCTCACCCAGCCGGTGTCGACGCTGTTCATGTGGATGCCATCGGCGTGGTAGTCCGCCGCGGAGGTGCGCGTCATCATGTTGAGCGCCGCCTTGGCCATGTTGGTGTGCGGGTGCCGAGTGGTCTTGAAGCGCCGGTAGAACTGTCCCTCCACGGCCGACACGTTCACGATGTGCTTGTCGCGCGAAGGTGTGCGGAGCATGAGCGGCTTGAGGCGAGCGTTGAGCACGAAGGGCGCCACCGCGTTGACGAGCTGGGTCTCGAGCAGCTCCACCGAGCTCACCTCGGCCAGCGTGAGCCGCCACGAGTTCCGATCCCGCAGGTCGACCTGCTGCAGGTCCTGGTCGAGCTGCCCGTCGGGGAAGAGGTGGCCGTGGGTGCCCACGTCCTCGGGCAGGAGGGGCGCCTGGGACAGCGCGACGGACGGCACCACGCCGTCGACCCCTGGCCGATCGACACCTGGCCGATCGACCGACGCGATCGCCAGCGGCTCGTCCGCGATCAGCTCGGCTCCGCGCAGGCCGTCGACGCCGCCGAGCAACGCCCGCGCCTCGACGGGCATCTGATCCAGCGCCGCCGTCTCCACGTCGAGCATGTGGCGGTAGAACTCCGACGGGCGCCGAACCGTCTGGCAGGCGTTGTTCACGATGATGTCGAGCCGGTCGCGCGTGGTGAGGAGGTGGTGGCAGAAGGCCTCGACGCTCGGCGTGTGGCGCAGGTCGAGCCCGTAGATCTCGAGGCGGTCGGCCCAGTCGGCGAAGTCGGGCTCGGCGGCGTAGCGCAGGGCCGAGTCGCGCGGGAAGCGCGTGGTGACGATGAGCGAGGCGCCGGCCCGCAGGAGCTTGATGCCGGCCTGGTAGCCGATCTTCACGCGGCCGCCGGTGAGCAGCGCCACCCGGCCCCGCAGGTCGGCGGTCTCGGCGCGCTTGGCGAAGTTCAGCTCCGCACACGGCGGGCACAGCTGGTCGTAGAAGTGGTGCACCTGCGTGAAGTGCTCCTTGCACACGTAGCAGTGCCGCTCCTCCCCCAGGCCCCGTGCCACGTCCTCGTCGTCGACGGTCGCCTGCTCCAGCTCCTCGGGCACGAAGATGTTGGGGGTGACGAACACGGGCCGAGCGCGCAGCCGCCGGATCCCGGTGTCGGTGAGGACGGCCTCGTCGCGCTGCACCCGGTCGGCCTTCTCCTGCCGGCGACGGGCCTTGGTCTGACGGCGGCGGGCCTCCACGTCGGGCGCGAACACGTTGCCGGCCGCGTTGATGAACCGCAGCCGTTCTTCCGCGGTGAGTCCGTCGAGCAGCGCTCGGTCGCCGGCGATGGCCTCGAGCAGCTCGGTGGCAGCCAGCAGCTCCTTGGTGCGGTCACCGTCGTCAGCCACCCATGAAGGATGCCAGGCCGACCCCAGACCGACCCAGCTCCACAGCTCGAGATCGACCAGCTACCGCTGCGCCGGGCCTAGGGTCTCGGCCCATGACCGCTGTCTTCGTCCACGGCGTGCCCGAGACACCCGAGGTGTGGGACCCGCTGATCGCCCAGCTCGGCCGCGACGACGTGGCGTGCCTGCGGATGCCCGGGTTCGGCTGCTCGCTCCCCGACGGCTTCGAGCCGACCATGCACCGCTACGCGGACTGGCTGGCCACCGAGCTGCAGGCCTTCGACGAGGTCGACCTCGTGGTGCACGACTGGGGCGCGCTCCTCGCACTGCGGGTGCTGGCCGACCGGCCCCGCAACGTGCGCTCGTGGGCCACGGACATGGGCGACCTCGGCGCCGACTTCAGGTGGCACGACACCGCCCGCGTCTGGCAGACCCCCGGCGAGGGCGAGGCGCTCATCGACGGGATGGTGGGAGCCAGCCCCGACGAGCGGGCCATGCTCCTCACCGCAGTCGGCGTCCCCGAAGCGGACGCCCCGGCCATGGCATCGCACCTCGACGAGACGATGGGCCGCGCCATCCTGGCGCTGTACCGCTCGGCCACTGACATCGGCAACGAGTGGGGCCCCGGGATCGACCAGATCCAGGGGCCGGGCCTCGTGATCTCCTCGATGCTCGACCCGTTCCGCAGCCATGACCGTGCCGCCCGGCTGGCCCAGCGCACCGACGCTCAGCTGGTGGAGCTGCCCGAGGCCGGCCACTTCTGGATGCTGCAGGACCCGGCCGGCGCGGCCGCCGTCCTGCGGGAGTTCTGGAACTAGAACGCGTTCTAGTTCTAGGGTGCGGGCAGCCAGCACCAAGGGGGATGCCGCCGCCATGTCCGCGACGACCGATGCCGACGAGCGCTACACGATCATCTCGGCCGACTGCCATGCCGGCGGCAGCCACGCCGCCTACCGGGAGTACCTCGATCCCGAGTTCCACGAGGACTTCGACGCCTGGCGCGGCGAGTACAAGAACCCGTATCGCGACCTGGGTGACAACCGGCGGCTGCGCAACTGGGACAACGAGATGCGCAACTCCCAGCAGGAGGCCGACGGCGTGGCCGCCGAGGTCGTGTTCCCCAACACGGTGCCGCCGTTCTTCCCCAGCTTCGTCCTCTTCGCCAAGCCGCCCACCGCCGAGGAGTACCGCCACCGACGCGCCGGCGTGCACGCCCACAACCGCTGGCTGGTCGACTTCTGCGGGGAGTTCCCCGAGCGGCGGGCCGGCGTGGGGCAGATCTTCCTCAACGACGTCGACGACGCCATCGAGTGCTGGATCTACCAGCATGGCCTGCGCCACATGGGCGAGATCGAGCTGGCCCGCGGCCTGGTGGGCCTCGGGGGCATGACGAGCTGACCCTCGGACTACCCCTGCGACGACCTGGGTAGAGACGCCGCCGTGACG
>JBKJIL010000256.1:0-3625 GCA_046598435.1 Acidimicrobiales bacterium | reverse complement strand
CGGTTGATGTTCTACCGGTTTCTCTACCGAACGGCTCGGCACGGGTCGGCACGCTGCGCCACGTGGCGGCATTTCACGACGTTTCGCTGGTCGGCTCCGAGTCAGCGGAGGTCGGAGACCACGCCCTGATCTGCACGATGGGAGCGGGCGGTAGGTGCGCTCCGGATGACGGGTGACGATCCGGGAACGCGGGGCTTCTACGGTGAGGCCCAGTGTGGGCATTCAGCGATGAGTCCGAACGCGCGAACCAGATGCTCCTGTCCATCGTCCTGTGTGGCCCGGAGGACGTCGGCGCTGCGCGCGCTGACCTACGCCGGCTGCTGCTGGCAGGCCAGCGTCGCATCCACACCAGCGCTGAGTCAGGCAGGCGACGTCGTGAGCTGCTCGCCACCGTCGCGAGCTGTGGCGGGGTGAGCGCGGTTGTGTTGACCTACCGGCGGCCGATGGGTATCGACCGCGTTGCGGGACGCCGCGTGCTTCTTGAGGCCGCTGCGGGTATCGCCGTTGAGCGAGGCGTAACTACCTGGACTCTCGACGACCAGAACCGAGCCCAGCGCGCCCGCGATCGGGCGAGCATTGCCAACGCGCTCCGCGGCCTCGATCCAGATCCGAGGCTGGTGTACGAAGGCTACGACCACCGGCCGAGCCACACCGAGCCGTTGTTGTGGGCCGCGGACGCGGTCTGTTGGGCCGTCGGGGCCGGTGGCGATTGGCGTCGCCGCGTCGCGGGCATCACCGAGATTCGGGAACTGGGTGGGTGACGCGCAACACCCGGCTGCTCCTCGTCCGAGGAGCGAACCGGGTGCACTTCCCACCGCTAATGCGGGGGCAGCATCAGTGTCGCCTCTCCACGCTCCCCTGACAACCCTCTTCCCACGCTTTCTGCGGAGGTCACTACCGGCGCAGGCGCCGGATCGTGTGGTGGCAGCCGGGCCCTGCCGGAATCGACAGCCTCCCGGTGACACCCGGAGGCGGCCAGTACTCGGCGCGGTGCCCGGCCAGGATTTCCTCGAGCTGATAGGTCTGGTCCTCGTGCAACGAGCACGAGGCGTGCTCCCACTTCGGTTCTGCGGCTCGGTAGACCTGGCATTGTGTCCCGCCTTCGGCCAGGAGTTTGCGAGCAAGGCCAGCGACGTACCAGGTGTTGAACTCTGTTACTGCTAGCCGCTCGGCCGCGAATCGGGGGTTCACTTTCCGATCGCGCGCGACGCCGTCGCGCACATAGCCCTCGGTCGGATTCCACAGGTCGGCGCGGTCAAGCGCCGCGGCCAACGTGACTTCGTTGCCCGCCGGATCCGTGATCGCCTGGCGCATTGCAGTCGGGTACGCAACGAGCCCGACTGCGGACAGCACTGGCGAGCGATAGGGGGTAGCGGCTTCCTCAGCATCGAAGGCGGTCAGCATGTGCTCGCGAGTCGACGTGTCCAGTTCCTCGAAGTTCATGGCCACGATTCCAAGGCTACGGCGTACGGGCGCCGACCGGTCCTATCTTCATGAGCCGCAATGAGCCGGGCTCAGTCGGCGGTCACCATGCTCCTCCCCGAGGATGCTGCGGTGCCTTCGATGGCGAAGCCCAGACCCGTCCGCCTTCCATCGGCCGGCGGTCGGGACGACGGTCTAACCGTATGGCGCGGCGGCTAGGGCTGCTCGCCGGCAGCCGGCTCGTCCTGCTCCTCGGGTTCGGGGTTGGCGAGGAGGCGCTGGAAGGTGGCGGCGGCTTCGGCTTGCATGCCGGGTAGGAGCCACTGGTAGGTGTTGAGCGTGAAGGTCGCCGAGGCGTGCCCGAGGCGTTCGGACACGACCTTGATCGGCACCCCGGCTTTCAGCAGGAGCGAGGCATGCGTGTGCCTGAGATCGTGAAGCCGGATGTCGGGCATGGTGTGTCGGGCGACGAGCTGGTTGAACGTGCGGGAGAACCGTTCGGGGTGGATGGGCCGCCCGTCGGGCCGGCAGAACACGAGCCCGTTGTCTTGCCAGGCGGGCCCGACGAGGAGCCGTTCTTTGGCTTGGCGGCGCCGCCAGGTGGTGAGGACGTCGACGTCCGCTGGGCTGATGTCGATGGTGCGGCGCCCCGCGGCGGTCTTCACGTCGGAGAACCGCATCTTGTACGCGACCGCGATGAGCGCCTGGCGCACGGAGAGCCGCTTGGCACTCAGGTCGACGTCGGCCCACCGCAGTCCGAGGATCTCCCCGCGGCGCATCCCGGTCGCCGCCGCGAGGTGGTAGGCGGGCGCGAGGCGCTGGTCGTCGATGTCGTGAAGGAACCGGGCGAGCTCGGCGGCGGTCCAGATGTGCATCTCGGAGCCGTCGCGCTCGGCGGTCTCCTTGGGCGCGTCGGCGAGTTCGGCGGGGTTGCGGGCCAGGGTGCCTTTGCGGTGGGCGTCGCCGAGGGCCTTGCGGAGCACCCGGTGGACGTAGCGGACGCTGGCGGGGGCGAGGCCTCCGCCGCGCTTGTTGCGCCGCCCGTTCTCGAGGAGCCGTCCATACAGGGCGTCGAGGTCCTCGGGTAGCAGCCGCGACATGGGGACCTTCCCCAAGGTGGGCAGCACGTGGAGCTCGATGGTGCGTTGGTAGGAGTGCAGCGTCGACGGGCGGAGCTGCGAGCGTTGTGCGGGCAGCCACTTGCCGGTGAGGTACTCGCCGAGGGTGAGCTTGTCGGGGGTCCGGTAGTCGCCGTCGTTGCGGCGCTTCACGAGGTCGGTGACCATCCGTTCGGCGTCGGCCTTGCGGGGCCCGGCGGGGTGCCAGGATCGGCGTTCCTTGCCGGTGGCGGGATCGACGCCTTCGTAGATGACGGCGTAGTAGCGGTTGCCCTTCTTGACGGTGTAGCCGCGCATCAGCGGTCTCCTCTGTCGCTCTATGGCTTGGTGGCGCCCGCACGGGCGCGAGGTGTCTTTCGACTGGTGCCGGCTCGTGCCGGCTTGTCCGCCGTGCTGCCCCGTGTCGCCCTGTTCGCCGTTCCGGCTCGTGCCGTGTCGTCCAGGAGTCGGAGTGCTTCGGCGAGGCGTTCGAGGAGGTCGCTGGCGCCGTCGAGATCACCGAGCACGTTACGGAGTAGGGCCTTGGCGCGCAGCTCGACCAGCGGGGTGAGCCTGTCGGCGAGATCGGCGGGCGAGACGCTGGGCTTCTCGCGTTTGCTGCGGGGCATTGGGGCGTGGCTGGCGGAGTAGGCGAGGAGCTCGTCACCCCAGTGGTCGAGGTTGTCCGGGGTGCCCAAGATGGCGTCGAGGAGCACGATCGGGTCGAGGCCTTTCATGCCGGCGTCAGGGCCGTGGAGCCCGGCGTCCATCGCGGGTGGGGGTGGCGTGAAGAAGTACCCGATGGGCAGGTCGAAGCCGCGGGACAGGGCGAGGAGGTCATCGGCGGAGAACTGCTTGATCCGGTCGACTTTCACGGCAGATCGTTCGAGGGCGGAGAAGCTGGGTCCGGAGAGCTTGGCGCCGAGGTAGGGGGCGAGGGCCACGGCGGCTTGTTCTTGGGTCCAGCCTCGCAGGGCCCGGGCTTTGATGACGTTGTAGGCGACGATCTGGTTGGGGGTCATGACGCGGCGGATTCCGAACTTGCGTGTGGCGCTCATTCTGTGACCGTACACCGACGCCCGCGAAATGTCATTCACAAACGCGTG
>JBKJIL010000230.1:0-14145 GCA_046598435.1 Acidimicrobiales bacterium | reverse complement strand
TTCGACCGCCAGCGCCGCCGATCAGGCGGCCGACCTGGCTGCGCTGGGCCTACAGGTCATCGACAGCAGCCCCGGCAGCGACTTCGTGCTGGCCGTTCCCACTGGCGGCGGTGCGCTGCCGCGGCGCGGGGGCGCCATCGAGTCGGTGGCGCCGCTGGTGACCTACCGAGCCCTCGGCGTGCCCAACGACCCGGACTACAGCTACCAGTGGCACCTGCCCATGATCGATGCGCCCGGTGCGTGGGATGTGACCACGGGCGGGGGCACGGTCGTCGCCATCCTCGACACCGGCACGGCGTACGAGGACTTCGGGCCCTTCCGCAAGGCCCCTGACCTGGCCGGTACCGCCTTCGTGGCCGGCTGGGACTTCATCGACGGCGACGCCCACCCCAACGACGAGAACGGCCACGGCACCCACGTGAGCAGCACCGTGGCCGCCACCACCAACAACGGCTTCGGCGTGGCCGGCGTGGCGCCGGGCGTGGCGATCATGCCGGTGCGGGTGCTCGACGAAGGCGGCGGCGGGTCGGACTGGGCGGCCAGCCAGGGCATCGGCTTCGCCGTCGACAACGGCGCCGACGTCATCAACATGAGCTTCGGTGCCGACACCCCCTCCGACCTGGTCAGCGAGGCGGTGGCCTACGCCCGCGGCCGGGGCGTCACCGTGGTGGCCGCCTCGGGCAACGGCGATGGCAGCGGCCTGGGCACCGGCGTCAGCTATCCGGCGGCCATCGAGGGGGTGATCGCTGTCGGCGCCGTCCGCTTCGACGGCCTGCGGGCCGGCTACAGCAACTACGGCCCGGCCCTCGACCTCGTGGCCCCCGGCGGCGACCTGAACGTGGACCAGAACAGCGACGGCTACGGCGACGGGGTGCTGCAGGAGACCTTCGTGAACGGCGACCCCACCGTGTTCGGCTACGGCTTCTTCCAGGGCACGTCGATGGCCTCCCCCCAGGTGGCGGCCGTCGCCGCCCTCGTCCACGCCGCCGGCGCCACCGACCCCGACGCCATCGAGCACGTGCTCGAGACCAGTGCCATCGACCTGGGCCCGGCCGGCCGGGACGACCAGTACGGCCACGGGCTCCTCCAGGCGGCCGGCGCCGTGCACTCGCCGCTGCTCGACCCCCCGGCCGTGCAGAGCATCGAGCACGCCTGCCCCAGCGACCGCACGCCCTCGCCGTCGTTCACCGATCTCGGCGGCAGCGTCCACCGGGCATCGGTGGGCTGCGTGGCGTGGTGGGAGGTGGCCTCCGGCAAGACGGCCAGCACCTTCGACCCCAACGGCCGCATGACCCGCGCCCAGCTGGCGTCGTTTGTGGCCCGCGAGCTCGAGGCCGCCGGCTTCACCTTGCCGTCGTCGCCCCCCGACGCCTTCACCGACGACGAGGGCTCCGTGCACGAGCTGCGGATCGACCAGCTGGCCGCCGTCGGCGTGGTGCAGGGCCGCGGCGGCAGCACCTACGCCCCCAACGCCACCGTCACCCGGGCCGAGATGGCCACCTTCCTGGTGCGGGCCCACGACCTCGTGGCGGCCTCGCCGCTGGCCGCCGGCATCGACCGCTTCGTCGACGACGACACCTCGGTGCACGAGGCCAACATCGACAAGGTGGCCGCCGCCGGCCTGGCCGCCGGCACCACTGCCACCACGTTCTCGCCGACGCTGCCCGTGCTGCGCGGCCAGATGGCCACCTTCCTGGCCCGCCTCCTCGACCGCTTCGTGGAGACCGGCGCCACCGCCGCCCGCTGAGCCAGCTGACCTCGGCGGGCGGGCGTCAGAGCAGCGCGGCGAGCCCGGACACGAGCCCCAGGCCGGCGATGAGCGTGCCCACCATCCACATCGTCTGCTGCCGGAGCCGCTCGACGATGCGCACCTCCAGCCCAGCGAGCTCGGCGCGCACGAACTCCTTCGTCACGGGTTCGTCGAGGTCTCGGGCTGGTCAGGTCTCCAGGGCCAGGTCGAGGGCGCGGGCCACCATGGAGGCCATCTGGTCGCGGCGGGTGCTGGCGGCCGGGGAGTAGATGCCGGCCGACGTGCCCGTCACCACGCCCTGGCTGGCCAGCTGGTTGATGCGCAGCTGGTGAGTCGACGACTCGTCGTCGGTGAAGTAGTCGGTGGGGGAGCCGGGCAGGGTGGTGCCCAGCTCGGAGACGGCCCGGGCCAGGATGGCGGCCACCTGGGCCCGGTCGATCTCCCGCTGCGGCCCGTAGGTGCGGTTGCCGACGCCGTTCACCACGCCGAGGTCGGCCAGCTGGTTGATGGCCAGCTCGTGCACCGACCCGTCGTCGTCGTCGAAGGCATCAGGCGGCGAGGCGGGCAGCGTGCCGTCGGCGGCGGTGATCATGCGGGCCACGAAGCTGGCCATCTGGGCCCGGGTGACCACGCCCGCCGGCGAGAAGCGCCCGTCGCCGGTGCCCTCGGCGATGTTGCGCCAGGCCACGCAGTCGATGGCTCGGGCGTGGGGGCTGTCGGTGGGCACGTCGCTGAAGGCGCCCGACGGCACGGTCGAGGGGCAGGCCGTGCCGATGGCGCGTGGCGTGACGGCGGGCGGCGGGGGCGCGGTGATGTCGTACCAGTCGGACTTGAGGCCCAGCTTCGAGCGCAGGTCGTTGCCGGTGACCTCGACCGTGCGGGCGGTGCCGGTGAGACGGATCTTGGTGACTCGGCCGCCCATGTCGCCCAGGCCGTTGCGGGTGAGGACCTGCACGCCGGTGAGGGTGCCGAGGCCGTAGGCGCTCTCGATCGTGGAGCGAGCCACGCTGGTGCCCCACGCGTGGTTGGGGTTGGCGGCCACGGCGTCGCCGTCGTCGACCACGGCAGGGAAGGTGCCGCCGGCCGTCCAGCCACCGGTGGACGACGAGAACTCGGTGCGGGCGATGGCCCCGGTGCGCATGCGCACCTCGCCGGCCGTGTCGGCCACGGCCTGATCGGTGCGGGGGTCGGTGCGGAGGGTCACGGCGCCGCTGGTGGAGATGGTGGCCAGGCCGCCGTACACCTGGCAGTAGATGTCGTCACAGGTGGTGGCCCGGGCGCCGAAGGTGCTGTGGAGGTTGCCCCAGCGCGTGTCGCCGGCGGCCGCGTAGCTGCGCGCCGCCACGGCCTGGGCCCGCAAGGCGTCCATGCCCTTGCCGCCGTCGGCGTCGCCCCACGAGGCGGGCGACTCACGCGGCACGACGCCGCGCATGTAGTCGTCCATGTTGACGACGTTGACCACCTCTTGGCCGAGGTTGCGGGCGCTGGCCCTGATGGCGGCCAGGGCGCCGCGGTAGGCGGTGGCGCTGCCGTCGCCGTTGCAGAGCCGCAGGGCCTTGTCGCCGGTGTCCGGTGCCGGGTCGACGCGCACGGGGGCCGCCACCTGCACCGGCGGGTTGGTGGTGGTGTCGAGGCAGCCGGTGCCCGTCTGCACGTCGAACTGGCCATCGGGGCGCAGCGTGACCCGCACGGCGGTGGGTGCTCCCTCGATGCCGCTCACCTGGAGCCCGGTCTCGCGGTACACCACCATGGCCTGGCCGGCCCGGGCCCGCAGCAGCACGGCCATGAGGGGGTTGTCGTTGATGTGGCCGACCTCGGTGTTGCCGTAGAAGTGCTGCAGGATCGTGCTGTAGGCCCACGGGCCGCCCGAGCGTCCGGTGGCGTAGCCGAAGGCGCCGTACTGGCCCATGCCGCGGCCGTGGCCCCAGCCGTGACCGCTCACGGCCAGCGTGCTCGGCATGGCGGTGGCCTGGTAGGTGGGGGCCTCCTGGGCGCCGGCCGGGCCGGTGGTCAGGCCGGCCGCGGGAGCGGCCAGGGCGACAGCCAGGGCGACGGCAGCGGCTCGGGCAGCGGCTCGGACAGGGGTCAGGGGGGAGGTAGGCATCCGGGTGGTGATCTCCTCGTGTCCGACCAGGGGCCGGGGACGTCGAACCAGGGGCCGCTCTCCACCCGGCCGACCCGCGACCACCGTACCGCTGTCGTCGCCCGGAACGCGTGCATCAGCGCCGTCGTGCCGCGACGGGCCTCGCCCGGTCAGGCCTGGTCGGCGGCGGCGAGGGTGCGGGCCAGGTAGCTGGCCATCTGGTCGCGGCGCACGCTGTTGCGGGGGGAGTAGACGCCGCTGCCGGTGCCCTGGACGATGCCAGCCTCGGCCAGGCGGTTGATGTCGGCCTCGTGGAGGGCATCGTCGTCGCGGAAGTAGTCGGTGGCCGTCGGGGGCAGCTCGGCGCCCGCCATCAAGGCGTAGGCCCGCGCCATCCAGGCGGCCATGCGGTCTCGCTTCATGGTGACGGTGCCGTAGAAGGTGCGGCCCGACTCGCCGGTGCCCCGGATCACACCGAGGGCCGCCAGCTGGTTCACGGCCTGCTCGTGCACGGTGCCGGCGTCGTCGTCGAAGGCGTCGGGCGGGTCGGCGGGCAGCGCCACGCCGCCCGCGGTGAGGAGACGGGCGGTGAACGACGCCATCTGCAGGCGGGTGACCTCGTCGCCGGGGGCGTAGCGGCTGCCGTCACCCACGCCCTGGGTGATCTCACGAGCGGCCAGGCACTCGATCTTGGCCAGGTGCACGTTGCTGGAGCCGACATCACTGAACGTGGGCGACGACGGCGGCGGCGGGCACACCGACGCCGTGTCGGGGGGCGGCGGCAGCGGGGGAGGCGGATCGCCCTCGGGAGGCGCGGCGGCGGCCACGGTGGGCACGTCGCCCTCGTCCTGCGCCGCCACGAGCGAGGGGTACGGGTTGCGCACGTGGGTGCCGTACGGGTCGGTGATGGCGGGGTCGGTGATGCTGAAGTGCAGGTGGGGGGCGGTGCTCTCCGCGTTGCCGGAGTCGCCCAGGTAGGCGATGTGCTGACCGCGCTCCACCCGGCCGTTCAGCTCCACGCCAGCGGCGTAGGCCTGATCGGAGGTGCCGGCGCCGTCGTCGGTCCCCGGCGAGTCGTTGTTGAGGTGCAGGTACGAGTAGCTGCGGCCGTCGTCACCCAGGATCGTGAGCCGGTACCCGTAGGTGTCGTTCGTCAGGGGCATCTTGGTGACGACGCCGCTCTCTGCCGCGTAGATGGGCAGCAGCTTGGCGCCCATGATGTCGGTGGCCTGGTGGACGTGGCCCGTGCGCGGCGCGTCGTACGTGTCGCTGAAGGTCACCTTGGTGGGGTCGACCGGGAAGGTGATGTCGATCACCGACTGGTAGTCGTCCGTGGCGGCGGCCGCCGGGGCGGCTGGGGCCAACGTGGCCAGCATCACGAGGGGCGAGGCGGCGAGGACGGCGAGCCGTGAGGCTGTGCGAACCAGGTCCATCGGTACTGGTTCGGCAGGCTAGGCGGAGAACCTGAGCCCTTGGCAAGTCCGGTGGCGGTCTCGGCGCCGCCCGGCGGGTGGGCTGGTGGTGGGGGATTTCGGCCGGTTGGCGGCGAACCTCCTCCCTGGCGTGCCAAGATTCTCGCCGTACCCGACCTACAGGAGTCCCCTCGTGCACCTCCAACGACAGCATCCCAGGCGCCTGATCGCCGGCGTGCTCGCGGGCGCTCTCGCCCTCTCGGCATCGCCCCTCATGGGCCTCCAGACGGCAGGAGCCGTCGATGCGCCCCCGCCCCTCGCCGACCCCATCGCCGACGGCGCCTTCTGCGAGGGGGCTCCCACCACCAACCCCTTCACCGATCTCGGCCAGGAGTCCAACTCCACCCGTGAGACGATCCTCTGCCTGGTCGGCACCGGGCTGACCAAGGGCACCACGTCCACCACCTACAGCCCCGCCGGCACCGTCACACGGCGCCAGATGGCGCTGTTCGTGAAGCGCCTGGCCGACCTCCTCGACCGCCTCGAGACCGGTGCCGCCCCGCTCGCCCCGCTGCCCGCCTATGACGGCACGAGCGACTACAGCGACGTCGCCACCAGCGACTCGGGTGCGGCGGCCATCGGCCAGCTCTCCCAGGCCCGCATCGTGGGCGGCTTCCCCGACGGCACCTTCCGGCCCAACGAGCCGGTGAGCCGCCGCCAGATGGCTGCCTTCATCAACCGCCTCCAGGACGTCATCAGCGGCGATCCGTACACCACGACGAAGGACTACTTCTCCGACGACCAGGGCGATCCCGGTGAGGACGACCTGAACGCGCTGGCCAGCGTCGGCATCTTCCAGGGCGACGGCCAGGGCCATGTGGCTCCCGGTGCGTCCCTCAGCCGCCGCCAGATGGCCAACGTGCTGCTCCGCGACGCGCAGGTGCTCTTCGCGGCCGACATCGTCGATGGCGCCTTCGAGGCCCAGAACGCCACGTTCCGCGTCACGCCCACGAACGTGGCCACCCAGGTGTCGCCCACCACCGAGCCCAGCACCGCCGACGACCGTCAGTACACGGTCACCGGTCTGCAGGCCGGCACCACCTACGTCATCCAGCTGTTCCCGGCCGCCAACGTGCAGGTGTCCACCAAGGTCACCTTCACCGAGGACGCGGCCACCAACACGGCCGACGAGGGCGCCGTGGCGGCTGACGTGTCGGTCGTCAACGGCACGACCGTCGTGGGGGCCGACGACGACGCCACCGCGCAGCCGGTCAGCGGCCAGATCACCTTCACGGTGGACGGTGCCGCCGTCGAGACCATCGTGCCCGTCGTCTACAAGGACGCCGACGCCGACGGCAACGTCGACCTCAACGCCGACAACACCCCCGTCACCGCCGAGCCCTTCGGCGTGGGTGGACAGGTGCGGTACCTGCCGCCCGAGGCCGCCGCCGGGGCCAGCAGCATCACGGTCACCTCGGTCACCGACAAGCGCGACGCCTTCATCTCGGGTGGCACGACGTACTTCTTCGATGCCAACGACACCTTCAAGTACCAGGGCGTCACCATCACCAAGGCCCAGTTCGACTCCATGTTGAGCGCTGGCGACGCCGGCACGGCCAACTACAACCAGGACCCGGCCGGCGTGTCGGTGTTCGACATCACCACGGATGACGTCGACGCCCCGGCCACCCCCGCCATCACCGTCGTCAACGGTGACAGCGGGGCCACCGCCAACGACGCTCGCATCACCTACACCCGTCCGGCCACCAACTCTCCCGGCGTGACCTACTCGCTGCACCGGGCCAGCGTGGATGACGGCGTGGACAACGACTGCGGCACGGTCGACGACACCACCGGCGCCTTCTCCACCGTCGTGTCCGCCACCCAGGGCACCGGCACCGGCACGGGCGTGTTCGTGTTCAGCGACAACAACCTGGCCAACGGCTGCTACACGTATCGGATCCGGGCCACCAGCCCCGTCAGCACCAACACCGCTGACTCCACGGCCCCGCCGGCCGAGGTCGTGCCGGCCGCGCCCGACACGACGGACCCGATCTCCACCTACGCCAAGCGCACCACTGATGCCGGCACGACCGACATCAACACCGGTGACGTCATCAAGATCACGTTCAACGAGGCCATGAAGGCCCCGGTGGCGGGTGCCAGCATGACGTTGAGCGACGGGGACGTCACGATCGCCAACGTGGTGGCCGGCACGAACGCCACGTTCGCGCTGAACGCGACGGCCGAGGTGGTCAACGGCGTGTCCCGGCCCGCCGGCACGGTGCTGACGATCACCCTCACCGCGGCTCCCACCACCGTCCTCCCGGGTCTGGCCGCCGGCCTGCAGGCCCCCGCCGACGTGCAGACCGCCTCCGGCATCACCGATGTCGCCGGCAACGCCTGGGACATCGGAGGCAGCTCCGACGTGGCCATCGACTGAGCCCCTGCGCTGAGCTGCCCGGCCGCTGATCGGGCGACCGAGTCGACGGGAGCCCTGACCCCACGGTCGGGGCTCCCGTCGCGTCCGGGCGGGGTTGTGGCTACGGGCGGCGGCGGGTGACGGCGTGGACGGCGGCGAGGGTGCCCAGAGCGATGGCGTCGCGGACGACGGTGAGGGCCCGGTAGCCGGCGATGACGACGGCCAGCGCCGCCACTGGGGCGCCGGTGAGGAGCCCGGCCAGGGTGGTCTCGAACACCCCGGCGCCCTGCGGTGCGAACACGGCGACAAAGCCGGCCGCCCAGGCCACCAGGAACGTGCCTGCTGTGCGCACCGCTCCGGGGGCATCGATGGCAGGAAAGGCAGCCAGGTAGCAGAGGAAGGCCGCCGCGGAGGCTCCCCAGAAGGCCACCAGGTGCCCGACCAGCTCGAGGTAGGCGGCCCAGCCGAGGGCGGGCACCTCTGCGATGCCGCGTCGAGCGGCCACCCAGCCCAGCACCGGGTTCACCACGCCCGGCGAGGCGATCAGGGCCAGCGCGCCGGCCAGGCCCAGCATCGAGAGCAGCCCGACGCCGCTGTCGTCGCTGCCTGCGGCGACGAGCAGGCCTGCGCCCAGGGCCACCGCCACCACGAACGACAGGAGCGTCTCGATGGCGGCCACGACGGTGAGGGCGACGGCCGGGGTGCCGGTGCGACGGAGGTGGCCGACGCGCCCGGCGGCGTACCAGATGCTCCCGGGCAGGTAGCGGCCGGGGATGGCGGCCACGGTGGCCTCCAGCACCTCGCCCACCGGGCGCCGGGCACCCAGATCGGCCAAGCCGCGTGACCAGAACCAGGCGCTCTGGCCCAGCGACACCAGCCCCAGGGCCAGGGCCCCGAGCAGCGGTGCTGGCCGGGCGCCGTCCACCAGGTCGCCCACCTCGTGGCGTCGGAGCACGAGCACCGTGGCGGCCGCCACGAGCAGCCCGATGCCGTACAAGCGCCGGACCAACCGCGTTCCGCGCCGCCCGCCGCCCGGTGCCGGTCCGCCGGTGTCGGGGCCGCCCTCGCTCACGGGACAGGAGCACCGGTGCGCTCGACGATGAGGTCGAGGGCGCGGGCCAAGAGCGATGCCATCTGGTCGCGGCGGGTGGCGCGGCGGGGCTCGAGGTAGCCGGCCGAGGTCCCCGTGATGATGCCCTCGGCGGCCAGTGCGTTGATGGCTGCCTCGTGCACCGAGCCGGTGTCGTCGGCGAAGGCATCGGGCGGATCGGGCGGGAGCGTCACCCCTCGCTGCTCGAGGGCGCGGGCCACCAGGGTGGCGGTCTGGGCCCGATCGACGAGCGCGCGAGGGTCGTAGGTGCCCGGCGCCGTGCCCCGCACCACGCCGAGGGCGGCGAGGGCGTTGATGGCCGCCTCGTGGGTCGTGCCGTCGTCGTCGGTGAAGGCGTCGGGTGGATCGCTGGGGAGGCTGCCACCGGTGCGCTCGATGAGGCGGGCGAGGAAGCCCGCCATCTGCCCCCGGGTCACGAGGCCGGCGGGCGTGAACGTGGTGGTGGACGTGCCGTTGGCCACCTGCCACCACGTGACGCACTCGATCGGGTAGCGGTGCACGCTCTCCACGTCGACGTCGGTGTAGGCGGCTGCGGGCACCGTGCCGACCGGACAGGCATCGTCGATGTCGCGCGGCGCCACGGCGGGGCGCGGTGGGGCACCGGCCAGCGTGAACCAGTCGGAGCGCAGCCCGAAGGCGGTGCGGAACTCGGTGCCGGTGAGCTCGACGGTGGCCTGGCTGCCGACGAGGCGCATCTGCAGCACCCGGCCGCCGTCGGCGCCGAAGCCGTTGCGGGACAGGATCTGGATGGCCTCCAGCACGCCGAGCCCGAACCGCGTCTCGATGTCGGTGCGGGCCAGCTCGGTCACCCAGAGGTGGTGGGGGTTGCCGTCGACGGCGTCGCCGGCGTCGGCCACGGCGGGAAAGGCGCCCCCGGCCGTCCACCCGCCACTGGAGGCGGAGTACTCGGTGCGCACCAGGGTGTCGCCCCGCACCCTCACCTCGCCGGTGGTGAGCCGTACGGCGTCGTCGGTGACCGGGTCCTCGGCGGTGACGCCGGCGTAGGGCTGGCACGCGGAGGTGTCGCAGGTCGTGAGCTGGGCGCCGAGGCCGCTGTGGAGGTCGTGCCAGCGCCCGTCGCCCACCGCCGCGAAGCCGCGGGACGCCACCGCTTGGGCCAGCAGGGCCTGCATGCCTCGGCCGCCGTCGACGCTGCCCCACGCGGGGGGCACTTGCCGCGGCACCACGCTGCGGAGCAGGTCGTCGAGGCGTACGAGGTTCACGGTCTGGGCTATGCCGACGTCGTTGCCGTCGAAGGACCGTCCCATGGCCACCAGCTCGCCGCGGTAGCCGCTGCGCGACCCGTCGGCGCGGCAGAGGTGCAGCGCATCGGCGGCTGTCCCGGTGGTGCCGGCGGCTCGCAGGCGCACGGGGCCGTCCACGATCGTGGGCTCGGCCCAGGCCACGCCCGTGCAGGCGGTGGCGCGCTCCAGGTCGAAGCGGCCGTCGCTTCGCAAGGTCACCCGGGCGGCCACCGAGGTGCCGAGCAGCCCGGCCACCGTCACCCCCGCCGCCCGCTCGACCACGAGGGGGAGACCCCGCTGGCCGAGCAGGGTGACGGCAGCCAGGGGGTTGGCGATGCCGCCGACGTCGGTGTCGCCGTAGAAGTGGGCGAGGATGCTGCGGTAGCTCCAGGGCCCGCCCGAGCGGCCGGTGGCGTAGCCGAAGGCCCCCCACTGGCCGAGGCCGCGCCCGTGCCCCCAGCCCCGACCGGTGACGATGATCGTGTCGGCGACGGGCTCGGCGGCGCCCGCCGACGGAGCGGGCCCGACCCCGCCCAGCCCGACGGCGCCCAGCGCGACGAGCGACGTCACCAGCAGTGCGGCGGCTCGTCGGGTGCGGGGCCTCCCCGGGATCCGCATGCCTACCCGAGGGCGACGGAGCGGAAGGACCCGCCGCCGGTGGCGACCCACAGGTAGCTGGCCGACGTGGGGGACATCCAGGCGATGTCGTCCATGGCGTCGTTGGTGTACCGGCCGAGGTCGGGCACGAAGGTGCCGCCCACGCTCAGGACCCGCTCGCTGCGCACCCGGGCCCGGTCCCAGCTCCACATGGGGTCGCCGCCGGTGCCGGGCTGGTACCAGAGCAATTCGTCGCGGCCGTCGCCGGTGACGTCGCCCACCTGGGGCCGATAGCTCGTGCCGCGCACGCGCAGCGGCTCGACTGTGTGGGCGCTGCGGGGGCCGGGTTCGCTCCACCACAGCGCATCGGGGGCATCGCCGGGGCCGTACAGCACGATGTCGTCCTGCCCGTTGCCGTCGAAGTCGCCCACCACCGGCACCGACGAGCGGGTCCCGGTGGGGGTGGCCACGCCGACGAAGCCGCCGTTGCCCGCGCTGAAGGCCATCGAGTCGGGGTTGACGCCGTAGCCGTACCAGAAGAGATCGTCGCGGCCATCGCCGTCGAAGTCGCCCACGGAGAGGTCGAACGTGTTGTCGATCGACAGCGGCAGCGCCACCAACGTGCGGTTGGTGCGGCCCGAGTAGATGCGGTCCGGCGAGCCACCTGGGGCGTAGACGACGACGTCGTCGATGCCGTCACCATCGAGCTCGGCCACCTGGGGCAGGCCCTGCTCCTGGATGTCGGCCCCCTTGACCGTGAAGCCCACGGCCCCGCCGTACCAGACCTGGTCGGCCGGGGTGGAGCCGGGTGCGTACCAGAGGATGTCGTCGCGACGGTCGCCGTCGAGGTCGGCCACGACCGGGCGGTAGGTGCCCGACATCGACACCGGCACCGGCACGTTCACGGTGCCGGGGTGCGACCACAGCACGTCGGAGGTGGCCCCGGGCCGGTAGCGGAGCACGTCGCGCAGGCCGTTGCCGTCGAAGTCGCCGAAGAGGGGCGTCTCGGGCTGCTGGGCCAGGTAGGCGTCGAAGCGCGATGCCGCCTTGGTGCGGATCTCGCCGAGGCGGCGATAGAGCTCGCTGCCCGGGCAGCCGGTCTGGCCCACGTCGCGGTGGCCCACGATGCGCGGGAGCTGCACGACGGTGCCCGCCGCGTACTTGGGCCCACCGAGGGAGGCGAACTGGGTCGTGCCCCGCACCTCCACCTGGTGGAGGGCGAACTTCCAACCGACCACCTCCGCCACGGCATCGACGGCGGCTTGGGACGGCTGAGCCGAGGTGAAGTCGCCCAGCACCATCACGCCCGTGCTGTAGGTGTTGAAGCCCTGGGCGTGGCCGCCGATGACGGCCTTGGTGATGCCGCCGGCGCGGGCTTCCCAGATCCTGCCGAAGCGGTCGACGGCGAAGTTGTAGGCGATGTCGTTCCAGCCCTGGACGTCCATGTGGTACGTCTGGATGCCTCGGAGCAGCGACGGCACGTCCTCGCGGCTGTAGGTGTTGGCGTTGACCGAGTGATGGACGACGGCGATCTTCAGGTCGGGTGCCACCGACGGGGTGATGGTCGGCGGGCGGGCCCCCCACTGCGCCCGGGTCAGGATGGCGGGGCCTCCGGCGGCGGTGGTGGCCGCGGTCGCCGACGGGGTGACGGCGGTGACGGTCAGCGACTCGACCTGGGAGCGCACGAGGTGCACCTGCACGCCCGTCACCCCTGCGGGGACGCTCAGCTCGTAGGCGTCGGCGTCGCCGAACCACACGGGCTCGCTGTGCAGCCCGGGTGCGCGCTGGCCGCCCGTGGCTCGCTCGCGCCCCTCGGGTCGGTGCTCGGGGTTGACCTCGATGTGGGCCCACGGGCTCCACACGCCCTGCGTGCGGGCCCGAGCCAGCAGATCACCGGTGGTGCCGACGGGAACGGTGAGCCCCAGCATGTCGAAGCGACCGGGCTCCTCGGCCGCCCGCTGACGGCCCGGTGCCCGCAGCTCGGCGGTGGTGTCGGCGGTGGTGTCGGCGTTGGGGGAGGCGCTGGAGAGGGCGCTGGTGGTGGGCGCCGGCCGCAGCACGGGCGTGCGGGTGTCGACCACCATCGTCTCGACCGCCTCCACGTGCGGCGCCGGGGCCAGCACGAACAAGGCCGACAGGAGCCCCAGCACCGCCAGCTTGGTCAGCGCCCCGAGGGCCTGCGGGTGGCTCCGGCTCCTCGGTGTGCGGCGTGACATGGAAGGACCTCGCGGTCTACGAAGGGGGGCGTCGTCGAGCCGACAGTATCGTCCAAGGGAACGGTCTTCGGGTCGTCTGCACCTCGAAGTGCTCGGCGACGAGCGACCGGAACCCGCGAGTCGACCAGTGGTTGAGGTGGCCGGGCGTGTTGCCGAGCTGGCCCAGGTACCGGCCCCGCACCACGTTGGCCACCCGCCACACCGGTTCCCGTGGCACGGACAGCACGATGGCGCCGCCGCCCACTCGGCCGATCTCGGCCAAGGCCAAGCCGGGCTCGGGCACGTGCTCGAGCACCTCGATGCCCAGCACCAGGTCGAAGGCGTCGTCGGGGAAGGGGAGGTGCCGCACGTCGGCGAAGGTGCCGAGCGCGCCGCGCCGGCGCCACTCGTCGCCCAGGCTGGGGTCGTGGAGGTCGATGCTCACGACCGTGGCCTCCGGGAACCGGCTCCGCACCCGGGCGGAGATCTCGCCCTCGCCGGCGCCCACCTCGAGCACCCGAGCGGGGGCTGCTCCCGGCACCGCGGTGTCGATGGCGGAGTCGAGGGCGGCGAGGAAGCCGGTGACGAGGCGTCGTTCGATGGGGTGCCCGACGTTGTACTTGTCGTAGCTGTTCCCGGTGGGCGTGGCCCGTGGGGACGCATCGTGGGGCAAGGCCAACGGACCTCCGGGGGCGTCCCGGTCGACGAGCGGTGGTCGCAGCATCGTAGTGGACCCGACGTCGGGGCCATCAGCCGAGTCGCCGATCAGGGCGCAGGTAGGGTTGGCCGGCGGCCGGCCGCCTGTGCCCGCGCCGACCACGCCGACCACGCCGACCACGCCCCATGACCAAGCTCATCATCCAGATCCCCTGCCTCAACGAGGCGGACCAGCTCCCGATCGCGTTGGGGGCGCTGCCGCGCTCGGTCCCAGGCTTCGACGTGGTCGAGTGGCTCGTGATCGACGACGGGTCGACCGACGACACGATCGCGGTGGCCCGCTCGCTCGGCGTCGACCACGTGGTGAAGCTCACCAACAACAAGGGCTTGGCCTACGCCTTCGAAGCGGGCCTCGATGCCGCCCTCAAGCTCGGCGCCGACGTGATCGTCAACACCGACGCCGACAACCAGTACGACGCCGCTGACATCCCGGCGCTCGTGGCGCCCATCGTGAGCGGCCCCGCCGACATGGTGGTGGGCGACCGCAACGTGATGGCCATCGAGCACTTCTCGGCCACCAAGAAGACGCTCCAGCGCCTCGGCAGTGCCGTCGTGCGCCGCGCCTCGGGCACCGAGGTGCCCGACGCCACCTCCGGCTTCCGGGCCTACAACCG
>JBKJIL010000212.1:0-4726 GCA_046598435.1 Acidimicrobiales bacterium | reverse complement strand
CGGTCAGGTCGAGCTGGTTCGCCGCGGCGAGCGCAGCGCGGCTGCAGCGCAGCAGCTCCTCGAACGACCGGGCCCTCTCCATGCCCCCCATTCTCCTCGGGGGGTGTGACAGTCTTCGGCCCGTCTCCGGCTGTTCACCAGGCGAGTCAGGCGGCCAGCATCGCGGTGATCGTGCGCTCGATGGCGGCGGCCAGGCCCCCGAGGGCGCCCGACACCACCGCGGCCGAGCAGCGGGGCAGCAGCTGGGTGATCGGTGCGAAGGCGACGGCGCCCGGACGGTGTCCGACCGCATCGAGGTTCGCGGGATCGCCGACGAGGAGCACGGATCGCAGGCCCCGAGCATCGAGGTCGGCACCGATCTGAGCGAACTGCTCGCCGGCATCGGTTGCGGCTGCGGTGCCGAGCGTCACGAGCACCGGTGGATCACCGGCATCCACGTACCGGTCGAGCTCGGCGGGAACCGAGTCGCCCGCTGGGCCGGTCCAGATCGAGAACCCACCCCAGGTGACCGGCGGCCAGTCATCTGCGCCGTCCCCGTAGTAGTGGGGCGACACCAGCACAACGGTGGCGGCCGACTCGGTCCAGGCCCAGCCGCCGTTGCAGCGCAGGGGCGCCAGACCGAGTCGCTGGCGCTCGGCGTTGATCACGTCGTCGCGGAACGCCCGGGCGCCCAGGCGTCGTCGGCGTGCATCGTGGCCGGGGAGCAGTCCATGGCGTAGGGGTGAAACGCGAAGGGCTCCGGGGCCAACACCGATCGAAGCCCTCGGGGGCGACATCGCCCAGATAGACGCAGGAGGTCGCAGCGATTCGAGCCACGCGGCTCCTCCTACGCGACGGTTCCGGCGAACAGGCCGACGCAGCCAGCCACCTCGACGGACGAGCCGGAGAGGCGGTCCGACAGCGCCGACCGCAGGCCGTCGAGGGAGTCGGCGGCGTTGGAGAAGATCCCGTGGGCGTTGTTGCGGGCCATCACCGTGCGTGCGAACCAGTTCCGCGGCACGCCGTCGTGCAGCAGCGTGGCGCCGAACACGGTGGCGCCGGGGTTGGCCAGCGCGATCAGGTGATCGAGCGCGACGGCCTTCGACGCCATGTCGCCGGGCAGGCAGTGCAGCACGTAGTTGAGCCCCACCGAATCGAACCGGGGCCCGGCGTAGCTGATCGGTTCGAGCACGTTCGCTTCGATGACCTCTGGATCGAATCGGGCAACTCGCTTGCTCGCAGCATCGAGGCACGCCGTGCTGAGGTCCAGCAGGCCGAGGCGAGGCCGCTCAGGTGCGGACGGGTACGCGCAGCGGTCGAGGAAGTATCCCGTCCCGACTCCCACGTCGAGATGGTTCGCCGACACGTGCCGGTCGTAGTGCGCGAGCACCCGAGAGGCTGGGCATCGCCAGGCGAGGCGCGAGAAGTACCCGAGGATGGCCAGGTCGTACACCGCCAGCGAGCGGCGGGTGTAGAAGGCGTGCCCTGCGGCAACCTGCTCGGGTGTGGGATCCATCGGTCTCTCCTGTGCTCAGTGCGACTGCGGGAAGGATGCATCGATGCGCGGCTCGGGGAAGAACTTGTGGTGGTTGCCGCCGGTCACCTCGTAGATGGCCGTGCCCGACTGACCGATCGAGTTGGTCCAGGTCATCTGGTTGAGGCCGCCGCCCATGGGTCCATAGGGGAACGCCCAACGTCCGGAGGCGTCGAAGCCGATGGTCTGGCCGCGCTCGAGGGTGATGTCCACGTGCCCGGCGAGGCCGTGCACCCCGACGCCCCAGGCGCCGAAGGACACCTCGGCGCCGTCCTCGCCGATCCAGTGCAGGTCGTCGTGGCGGAAGTCGATGATCGGGATCGGGTCGGAGCCGTCCGCGGGCGCGAAGCAGCCGTCGGTGTAGGCGCGGGCGCCGTTGGGGTACTCCCAGTGCCACACCCCGTACATCCCCTCCTCGCACTGGACGGCGAACCACATCCACAGCGGACAGCGGCTGTGGTCGCGGATGCCCCATGAGTGGTCGCGCTGGCCCCACCAGTCCACGACCTCGTGGGTCACCCCGTTGCGGGTGTAGGTGCCGTTGAACGTGCCCGACTGGAACAGGTGCGACTGGTCCCAGATGCGCTCGTGGCCGTCCTTCATCGTGCCTCGGCGCAGCCCGTAGGCCTGGCCCCGGGCCGTGAAGGTCATGTCCATCGCGTACGGCGCGGCCGGGTGCTCGTCGACGCGGAGCTCGATCCGCTGGAACGGTTCGACGATGTCGACGTGGGTCGGCCCCACCGACATCGTGTGGGGATCGCCGTCGTAGGGGCGTTCGTGCTTGGCGTAGATCCAGTCCTCGCCGATGCGGCCCAGCTGCATCGAGTCCATCGCCTCGGCCTTGGGGAAGTGGGCGGTGGTGAGGATCACCGCGTCGCCCAGCCGGTCACGGGGGTGGAGGATGAAGAACACGCTCTCGCGCCAGAAGTCGTGGTGCGTCTCCGGGCTGAGCAGCGGCTCCGGGATCTGGTGGACGAAGTACTCGTCCATGGCGGTGAGGCGCGGCATGGCGCCAGCCAAGCACAGCGGCGAGCTCGCCCGTGACGGCGGGGGTCGATCAGTCGTCGACTGGCTGGTGGTGCCCGGCGACGTCCGCAGCTCCCGCTGCCGCGCGCACCAGGCGAGCGACCTCGACCATGACGTCGGGCGACGCCTCGCTGTCGGCAGCCCACGCGATGGCCAGCTCGGCGCCTGCGTCGGCCTCGGAGCCGCCGAAGCCGAACCAGACGGCGAGGCGTGCCTCGGCTCCCCGCTCGCCATGGGGGTCGTCGGCGTCGAGGCCGTGCAGCACGTCCTCGAGGTGGGCGTGGTCGTGGCCGTCCCGGCCCGCCCCGGCCCACCGGGCCAGGAGCTCGAGACGCAGGGTGTCAGCCTCTCGGTTCGTCGCCCCCACGGCGCGGGCGACGTGGCGGAACACCGAGCGGGAGGTGGGGCTCGGTGCGCCGATGGCGCCGTCGGGGAGCGGGGCGAGGGACATGGGCTGAGTATCTCGCCTTCAGGTCGACCTCACCCAGTCCGATCAGCCGTCCGGACCGCCTTGCCGCTCCCTACCGACCGGTAGGTAGGCTGGCTTGGCCGCCCGCCGAGGAGATCGATTGCCCCCCACCGTCATCGCTGCCGACGAGCGGCTCAACTGGACGACCTCGCTGCCGTTCATCGCCTTCCACCTCGTCCCCTTCGCCATGCTCTGGACCGGCGTGCCGGCCACCTCGCTGGCGCTGTGCGGGGCGCTCTACTTCGGGCGCATGTTCTTCATCACGGCCGGCTACCACCGGTACTTCGCCCACCGGTCGTATCGCCTGCCCCGCTGGGCGCAGCTCCTCATGGCCCTCGGCGGCACCACCGCGGTCCAGAAGGGCCCGCTGTGGTGGGCCGCTCACCACCGCGACCACCACCGGTACTCCGACACCGAGCGGGATGTGCACTCGCCCATCCGAGGCTTCTGGTGGAGCCACGTCGGTTGGATCCTGTGCGACAAGTACGGCGCCACCGACGAGAGCCGCATCAAGATCTTCGCCAAGTTCCCGGAACTGCGCTGGCTGAACCGCAACGACTGGGTGGGCTGGGTGGGCCTGGCGCTGGCCTGCCTCGCCATCGACGGCTGGTCGGGCCTCGTGGTCGGCTTCGGCCTCTCCACGGTGCTGCTGTGGCACGGCACGTTCCTCGTGAACTCCATGGCCCACGTGGTCGGCTGGCGGCGCTTCGTCACGTCCGACACCAGCCGCAACTCGCTGGTGATCGCCCTGCTCACCAACGGGGAGGGGTGGCACAACAACCACCACCACTACCAGGCCAGCGCCCGCCAGGGCTTCCGCTGGTACGAGTGGGACCCCAGCTACTACGTGCTCTGGATGCTCAGCAAGGTCGGGATCGTGCGCGACCTCAAGCAACCGACCCCCGAGATCCTCGCCACCGGCCTGGTGCGGGCCGGGCACTTCGACGTCGGGATGTTCCGCACACGCTGGCACGTGGCCGCCGAGCGCCTGGCCGCAGTGGGCGGTCATGCCGCGGAGTCGCTGGCCGATCGCCGTCACGTGCTCGAGGCGCGGGTCGACGCCGCCCGCCACGACCTCGACGAGCACCTGCGGGCCCAGCGCCTCGCCTTCGAGGAGCTGGCCGCCGTGCGTCGGGCGGCCCGCTCGCTGCGGATGGCACGGGTGCGCGCCTGAGCGACTGAGCTCTCCGCCAGCACCCTTGGGCAGGAACCGGCGGTGATGGCGACGAAGGGAGCGGGATCGCCGTCTCCCGTCGTCTCCCGCTGCTGCTGCCGCTCGTCGTGCTGCTGCTGCTCGTCCTGGCATCGGGCGTGCGGGCGCAGGACGTCGACGCCGAGCAGGGGTTCGCCGCTCGCATCGCCGGTGAGCGCTCCAACCGCGGCCTCACCGCCCTCACCCCGATGGCCGACCTCCAGGCCGTGGCCCGCCGTCACGCGCAGCGGATGGCCGACCGCGGTGAGCCGTACCACAACCCTGCGCTGGGCTCAGAGGTGCAGGGCTGGTCGATGGTGGCGGAGAACGTCGGCGTGGGGCCCGACGTGGATGCCATCCACCAGCGGTTCATGGAGTCGACCACGCATCGCGACAACATCCTGAGCCCGGAGCTGACCGAGCTCGGGGTGGGGGTGGTGCGCACCGACGACGGGCGGATCTGGGTCGTCGAGGTCTTCCGTCGTCCCGAGGCCGCCACCCCACCGCCCCCACCACCGACGACGGC
>JBKJIL010000303.1:0-10350 GCA_046598435.1 Acidimicrobiales bacterium | reverse complement strand
ACCCCGATCTTGGACCTCCGCCGCCCGGGCGTACTGGACGTCACCCAGAGACCGGCGCAGATAGGTCATGAAGTGGTTGAACCTCGCCCCGGCCGTGGCGTTCCACTCGGCCAGGTTGACGCCACCCGCAGGAGTGCAGGCGCAGAAAAGGCCGTCTTTCCTTCGATGTTGCCGCCGCCCCGGTGCTGTCAGGGTGAGCAGATAGAGGCGGTCCGTCGGCCGGTCCGAGTACCCCGAGGCGAAGACCCGGCGGACCCGGTGCCGGTACGACTCTGAGCACGGAACGCAGGCGACCCGAGAACTCCGGGAGCATCGACGGATGAGGACCGCATCGCAACCTGCGCATACCAGCTGCTCCGGCCGATCGCACCGAGGGTGCGCCTCCTTCGACCGGCCCGCCCATCGCCATTTCGATTCACCGCAGAGGCAGCGAGAAAGGCTATTGTCTGTCGCAGTCATGGCGACTCCTTGCCGAGAACAGGGACGTTGCCTGAACGGCCACCGGCGCCAACCGGTGGTCGTTCCGCTTTTCAGCAGCCATCATCGCTCATCAGTCGATAGGTGATCGTGGACCGTGCCAGCGGAGCAGAACGGGCAGTTGACCCCGGGCTCTAGCCACACAACCTCGACCACATCGCCGTAGTGCTGGCCAACGGCTTGGTGCCACTCGTCAGGGCACTCCTCATGCCGGTCCTTGCGGAGATGCCCGGTACCCCGCTTGCGGCTCATCTATTGTCCCCGTGCGGGCGCTCAGTAGCGGCGTCTCTGCACCGGGTGCGCTGGGCTGGCGTCGGCTGCAAACGTCGTCCAGTTTCAGCGGCCCTCCGGTGCCACCGGTGCCCGGAACCCGTCAAGGACGCCCTACGGGCGCACACGTGCCGCCTGCGGCGGTCCTTGACCGAACCCGGCCACCTTAGGAATTGGCTAGGTAGGCCCCCTCCGGGGGCGGGGGAGGGGATCACCACCGCTCCGTCCCGCTCTGCACCCGAACATCGGCTGATGCTGCTGCCCGACCTTCACGACGCCGCATGAGGCTGGGGTCAGCATCGACCTGCGACCGAGTGCGACGGAACGCCGGGTAGACCTCGGCGCCGACTATGCCCAACGACACGCCAACACGACGAGCGATGTCATGCGCTCCTGTGGCCGTCGACCTCGGCCTGCTGGCGTGATCCTCCAGACGACGCAAGATGGCGACCAAGAGCTCGCTCGCAGACGGCTGATCACCGAACACCTGCCGGGGGACCAGATCCCGCCGCTCGATCTCATCGGCCACCAGGAACCGTGCCCGCGCCTCGGCCAAGTCGGCCACGATCGGACCGAGCGCGCCAGCGACCTCCTGCACCGCCGCGACGAGAAGATCGTCGCCATCCCGCACCACCATCTGCCGCTCACGCACGCTCGAGGACCTCCGGCTTACCGGGTTCGGTCTCCGTCGCCTCTAGCGAAGCGGTGCAACTGGCCGAGAACTGTGCACCTCGTCCCCGACCGAAGTCGGACCGCCAGTCCCGTCCTCTCGGTATCGGGTTATCTGGCCCCTGGCAGGGCACCTCAGATGCTAGCCCACCAGCCGAACGAACAACACGTGTGTAACTCCGAGAACTGGTATCAAGAGCACCGCCGGCCTGGCGGCCGCCGGCGCCGCCGGCGCCGGTCTCCGTGTGCTCCGCACCCTCCCGACCTCCCCCGGCTGAGTCCGACCCCCACCACGCCGCTTGTGCCGCTTTGATCGCCGCCATCGTGAGGCCCCAGCGCCTGGAAGCCGTCCACACCCGATAGCGGCTGCATCCCGACGTCACCTCTCCGGTGCGCAAGTCCAGCCACGGCAGCGAGTCTCGGTCCGACGCCGACTTGCTCACATACTTGGCGCAGTAATTGGCTGCCCGGGACGACGAGCAATCGACCGTTTGAAGGTCTATCTCATGGCCGAAGCCCCACCGAATCGCCAATAAGCGCAGCGGACAATCCGGGTCCCCCTGCGCCCATAATGCACGTTACGTCAAGTAAGAAGGGACGCGCCCCGGAGGGGTCGAGCGGCGGCCAGCAGCCAGTCCAGGGCGTCGCGGAGGTCCTGCTCGCCGTCGGCGGTACCCAGGTCGCGCTCGACGTCCTCGATGGCGGCCTCGAGGACGTACAGCTGGTCGCGCAGCTCGTCGAGGGCTGTCCGCGTCACGATCAGCTCGGCCTCGCTGAGGCCGGCTTCGGCGCTGCGCTGGCGGGCGATGTAGTCGGCCTGGCGGCACGAGGCCGTGCAGAACTGCTTCGGCCGGCCCGGACCGGGCCGGAGGTCGATGGCTCGCCCGCACCACCGGCACCGTCGGGTCACAGATGATTCCGTCACGTGACGATATTAGGTGGATCGGCGGGAGCGGACGGGCAGGCTCGACAGGATCACCACCGTGGCCACGCCGGCCCAGGTGACCAGTCCCCAGCGCCAGGTGTCGAGGTCGCCGATGAGGTCGGCTCGCTGGAGCCCCAGCTTCACCACGAAGTGGGCCGCGAAGACGAGCAGCGTGCGGCGACCGGCGCGGGCGGCCGCCTCGCCCAGCAGCGTGCCGGCCGGGAGCACCAGCCGTACGACAGCCCAGATCCCGAGGGACGCCACCAGGCCCCACAGCGTGAAGCCCAGATGGCCCGGGTAGCGGCCGGGTGGCCAGATGCCTCGAGGAGCCAGCGCTCCCCCGGCCGCGGCATAGGCGGCCAGGCCCACGACGAGGACGCCGACCGTGGCTCGAGCGAGGGGCAGCGAGCGCTCCTCGCGCCCGAGGGCGTGGCACGCCACCGCCGCACCGGCCCCCGCGAACACGCCGTACACCGGCAGCGCGAACGGGCCGTGCACCAGCTGGCCCAGCACGTCGGTGCCCCGCACCTCGCTGGCCGGCACGGCGAGGAACGCACAGCCGGCGCTGATGGCCCACCACAGCGCCGGCCAGCGCAGGCCTGCGGCCATGGCGGTGGTGACGATGGCACCGAGGATGGCCAGTGTCGGCAGGACGCCGCGGCCCGTGATGCCCTGGTGGGTGACGAGGTCGATGGCGAGGCCGATGAGCAGGATCTCGAGCCAGCGGCGCATGGGTGCCGTCATGCCGCGCACGTCGTCGACCCGAGCCCCCACCACGATGGCGGCCGCACCGAGCCCCATGGCGAACACCGGAGCGGCCAGATCCGTCACGATGAAGTGGTCGTAGCCGAGGAAGCGGCCGTCCACGTCGCCACCGGTCCACTTGGAGAAGTGGTGGGCGACCATGGCCCACAGCGCGACGCCCTTCAGCACATCGAGGGAGTGCCACCGCGGCGATCTGGTCCTGGCCGGCGCCTCGATCGACGGCGCGGCGGGCCGATCGGTCGGCGAGGACGAGGCGGGCATCAGAGACATCTTCCCGCCTGAGGCGCCGTCGAACCCAGAAGGTGCTCTCCGAGTGGGCGGCCCGGTAAGGTTCGAGGGCTGACGAACCCGTGTGGGAGAGTCCCGGTGTCGCCTCTTCGGAGACGGTGATCGGGCGCCGAAGGTGCAACCGCCCCGGAACCTCTCAGGCCCAAGGACCACTCGGGGGAGGCAACGCTGGAGCCGCAGGGCGACAGCGGGGGTCACCTTGACCTGACCCCTTCTCCGCTCCGAGGTCTCCGATGCGCACGCCTGCCACCACCTTCGCCGACCGCCATCTCGGTCCTCGCCCGGAGGACGTCGACGCCATGCTGGCCGCCCTGGGCGTGGCCACGCTGCAGGAGCTGGTCGAGCAGGCGGTGCCCAAGTCGATCCGCAGCGACCAGCCGCTGTCCTTGCCCGATGCCCGCTCCGAGCCCGACGTGCTGGCCCTGCTGCGCACGCTGGCCGGTCGCAACCAGGTGGTCACCTCCCTCATCGGCACCGGGTACAGCGGCACGCACACGCCGGGCGTCATCCAGCGCAACGTGCTCGAGAACCCGGCCTGGTACACGGCCTACACGCCGTACCAACCCGAGATCAGCCAGGGCCGGCTCGAGGCGCTCCTCAACTTCCAGACGATGGTGGCGGACCTCACCGGCATGGACCTCGCCAACGCGTCGATGCTCGACGAGTCGACGGCGGCCGCCGAGGCCATGACCCTGATCCGCCGCTCCACCAAGCACCCCTCCCCCGCCTTCTTCGTCGACGCCGAGACGCACCCGCAGACCATCGCCGTGGTGGCGACGCGCGCTGAGCCGATCGGCATCGAGATCGTCGTGGGGTCGCTCGACGACCTCGACCCGTCCGCCGTGTTCGGCGCGCTGCTCCAGCACCCCGGCACGAGCGGGGTGGTGCGCGACCTCTCCCCCACCATCGCCGCCGTGCACGAGGCGGGTGGCCTCGTCGCCGTGGCCGCCGACCTCCTCGCCTGCACGATCCTCACCCCGCCCGGCGAGCAGGGCGCCGACGTGGTGGTCGGGTCGTCACAGCGCTTCGGCGTGCCGATGGGCTACGGCGGTCCCCACGCCGGCTTCCTCGCCACGCGCGACGGCCTGCGCCGGTCGATGCCCGGTCGCCTCGTGGGCGTGTCGGTCGACGCGGCTGGTCGGCCGGCCCACCGCCTGGCGCTGCAGACCCGCGAGCAGCACATCCGTCGGGAGAAGGCCACGTCCAACATCTGCACCGCCCAGGTGCTGCTCGCCGTGATGGCCTCGATGTACGCGGTGTACCACGGGCCCGAGGGCCTCATCGCCATCGCCGAGCGGGTGCACGCCCAAGCCGTCCGCCTCGCCGGCGCGCTGCGCTCGGCCGGTGTTGCGGTGGTGCACGACGCCTTCTTCGACACGCTCACGGTGTCGGTGTCGGGTCGGGCCGACGCGGTGCTGGCCGCCGCCCTCGAGCGGGGCCTGAACCTGCGGCGCGTCGACGACGACACCGTGGGAATCGCCCTCGACGAGACCACCGACGACGCCGTGCTCGGCCGCGTGGCTGACGCGTTCGACGCCACGCTCGCCGCTGGCGCGGGCTCCTCAGCGATCCCGGCGGCGCTGCGCCGCACCAGCGAGCTCCTCACCCACCCCGTCTTCTCGGCCCATCGCTCCGAGACCGAGATGCTGCGCTACCTGCGCTCGCTGGCCGACAAGGACATCGCCCTCGACCGGTCGATGATCCCGCTGGGCAGCTGCACGATGAAGCTCAACGCCACCACCGAGATGGCGGCCGTCACCTGGCCCGAGTTCGCGTCGCTCCACCCGTTCGTGCCGCTCGACCAGGCCGAGGGCTACCGCGAGCTCATCACCTCCCTCGAGGCGTGGCTGGCCGAGATCACCGGGTACGACGCCGTGTCGCTGCAGCCCAACGCCGGCTCCCAGGGCGAGCTGGCCGGCCTGCTCGCCATCGAGGCCTTCCACAAGGCCAACGGCCATGCCGAGCGCGACGTGTGCCTCATCCCGTCGTCGGCCCACGGCACCAACGCGGCCTCCGCCGTGATGGCCGGCATGCGGGTGGTCGTGGTGGCCTGCGACGCCGACGGCAACGTCGATGTCGCCGACCTCGAGGCCAAGGTCACCGAGCACAGCGCTGATCTCGCCGCGCTGATGGTCACCTACCCGTCGACCCACGGCGTGTTCGAGGAGCGGATCACCGAGATCTGCGACCTCGTGCACAGCCACGGCGGCCAGGTGTACGTCGACGGCGCCAACCTCAACGCGCTGGTGGGGGTGGCCCGGCCGGGCTGGTTCGGCGGCGACGTGAGCCATCTCAACCTCCACAAGACGTTCTGCATCCCCCATGGCGGTGGCGGCCCCGGTGTCGGTCCCGTGGCGGCCCGGGCGCACCTCGCTCCCTTCCTGCCCAACCATCCGCAGGTGACCGAAGCCGGTCCCTCGACCGGGCCCGGCCCCATCTCGGGCGCACCCTGGGGCTCGGCGTCGATCTTGCCCATCTCGTGGGCCTACATCGCGCTCATGGGGCCCGACGGCCTGCGCCGCGCGACTGAGGTGGCCATCCTCAACGCCAACTACGTGGCTGCCCGTCTGGCCGACGCCTACCCGATCCTCTACACGGGCGACCACGGCCGCGTGGCCCACGAGTGCATCCTCGACCTGCGCGAGATCACGCGGGTGAGCGGCGTCACCGTCGACGACGTGGCCAAGCGCCTCATCGACTACGGCTTCCACGCTCCCACGATGAGCTTCCCCGTGGGCGGCACGCTCATGGTCGAGCCCACGGAGTCGGAGTCGCTGGCCGAGCTCGACCGCTTCGTCGACGCCATGCTCGCCATCCGGGCGGAGATCGCGGCCATCGAGCGCGGCGAGGTCGCCCACGGCGACAGCGCGCTGGCCCACGCCCCCCACACGGCCGAGGACCTGCTGGTGGCCGACTGGCCCCACCTGTACTCACGTGAAGCCGCGGCCTACCCGCTGTCGAGCCTGCGCGCCGGCAAGTACTGGCCCCCCGTCAGTCGCATCGACGGCGGCTACGGCGACCGCAACCTCGTCTGCGCCTGCCCCTCGCCGGAGGCCTACGAGGCCCACCCCGACGGTTCTTGAGTCGAGCCGTCGCGAAGACCGCCGCAAAACGGCTCAACGACCCGATCGGACGCATCTGGCTTGACCCGGCGTAGGCGGTCGATATCGGCAACAATGGTGCCAACAGGCCGATTGGCGGGGTGGTCGAGCATGGCGACGGCGGCAACATCCCTGACAAGCAGGTGGTGGGGGCGCATGCTGCCGCGAGGCAACGTGCTCCCGCCGGAGATCTGGCGGGGTCGTCACCGCGGCGTCGTGGCGCTCCTCTGGCTGCATGTGCCGGTGGTGTTCGCAGTCGCAGTGGTGCAGAACGTCGGGCTGGTGCACTCGATCCTCGAGGTCGGCCTGCTCGTCGTGCTCGGCCTGCTCGCGGTCGGCACGCGACGTCATCAGCGGCTGACGATGCTGATCACCTCGATCGGCCTCCTGACGTGCTCGGCCGAGCTCGTGCACCTGTCACATGGTCTCATCGAGATGCACTTCCACTTCTTCGTGATGGTGGGCGTCGTCACGCTCTACCAGGACTGGACACCCTTCCTCGGCGCGATCGCGTACGTCGTGCTGCAGCACGGCGTGGCCGGTGCCCTGGCGCCGGCGTCGGTCTACAACCACCCCGATGCCGTTCGGAGTCCGTGGACTTGGGCCGGGGTGCACGGCGGTTTCATCCTTGCGATGAGCGTCGTCGGGATCGTTGTGTGGCGCACCAACGAGACGCTGCTCGACTCTGCCCGGGATCAGCAGGTCGCGCTCCAGGACAGCGAGCGTGACCTTCGCCAGGCGCTCTCCCTGCTCAGCGCCACGCTGGAATCGACCGCCGATGGGGTGCTCGTGGTCGACCTACAAGGCAGCATCACGAGCTTCAACGGCAACTTCGTCCAGATGTGGGGCCTGCCGTCGGAGATCCTGGCCGCGCGTGACGATGACGCTGCGCTCGCCTTCGTGATCGGACAGCTCGTGGATCCGGCGGCCTTCGCCGGCAAGGTGGCCGAGCTGTATCACGCCGTCGAGGCCGAGAGCTACGACACCATCGCGTTCAAGGACGGGCGCATCCTCGAGCGCTACTCGAAGCCGCAGCGCGTCGAGGGCGTCGTGGTGGGTCGCGTGTGGAGCTTCCGAGATGTCACGTCCAGCCGTCAGCTCGCCGAGGACCTCTCGCACCTGGCGCTCCATGACTCCCTGACCGATCTCGCGAACCAGGCGCTGTTCCGCGATCGCGTCGATCACGCCCTCGCTCGACGCACCGCCGGCGACCTCGCCGTGCTGTTCCTCGACCTCGACAACTTCAAGACCGTCAACGACAGCCTCGGCCATTCCGCGGGCGACGACCTGCTGGTCGGCGTCACGGCTCGCATCCGCGCGTGCCTCCGTGAGGCCGACACCGCCGCGCGGCTGGGCGGTGACGAGTTCGCGGTGCTCCTCGAGGACCTCGTGTCGATGTCCGACGCCATCGACGCTGCCGATCGCCTGCTCCGGTCATTGCACGAGCCCTTCGTCGTCGCAGGGCGGGAGGTGGTCATCAGCGGCAGCATCGGGATCGCGCTCGATGGCGTCGGGACGAGCAGTGATCAGATGCTGCGCAACGCTGACCTCGCGATGTACCGGGCCAAGGCGTCGGGCAAGGGCCGGTATGTGGTGTTCGAGCCCGGCATGCACGCCGCCGCGGTCGAGCGCTTGGAGATCGAGGGGGACCTCCGACGGGCCCGAGAGCGCGGCGAGCTGGTCGTCCACTACCAGCCGATCGTGGCGCTCGGGGACGAGCGGGTCGTCGGGGTGGAGGCGCTGGTGCGGTGGCAGCACCCGCATCGCGGACTGCTCGGTCCGGACGTCTTCATCGGCATCGCCGAGGACACCGGGCTCATCGACGAGATCGGCCGCTGGGTCCTCGAGCAGGCGTGCGCCCAGGCCGTCCGATGGCACGAGGACCCGGCGATCGGGGTGGCGCCGAGCATGAGCGTGAACCTGTCTCCGCGGCAGCTTCGCGACGAGCGGATCGTCAACGCCGTGGACGGAGTGCTGCGAGCGACGGGCCTCCCTCCGGGTGACCTGACCCTCGAGATCACGGAGGGCGCCATGATGCACGACCCTGACGCTGTGCTCGGCCACCTGCGAAAGCTGAAGCTGCTCGGTGTGCGGCTCGCCATCGACGACTTCGGTACGGGCTACTCCTCGTTCTCCTACCTGCAGCAGTTCCCCATCGACATCATCAAGATCGACCGCTCCTTCGTGGCCCGGATCGAGCAGGGTCCTGAGGAGTCGGCGCTCACGAAGGCGATCCTCCAGCTGGCCAAGACATTGCGGCTCGTGTCCGTCGCCGAGGGGGTGGAGCGCCGCGAGCAGGCCCGGCTCCTGGCGCAGTACGGGTGTGACAACGGGCAAGGCTACCTGTTCCACCGCCCCGAGCCGAGTGACGAGATCACCAGCCGTCTGCGCGCCGAACCTGCGCCGGCCGCGTCACCTCCGCTCAGCATCGCGGCCCGCTGAGGTACTCGGCGTTCTCGGGCGGTTTCGTGGGCAAGGGGCCCGGTTTTTCGCCCGAGAACGCATGTGAGCTGAGCGCGTTCAGCCCTGGACGATGTCGGCGATCTCCTCGAGGAGGAACGGGGGGCCGCTCACGAGCATCGTGGTGACGCAGCTCTCGCGCCAGGCCTCGAGGTCGTCGCGGATCTTGTCGCGGGAGCCGACGAGGTAGACGTCCTCCACCATCGACGTGGGGACGTACGACGCCGCTTCGTCCTTGCGACCGGCGAGGTAGGCCTCCTGGATCTTCTCGCACTCGGCCTCGTAGCCGAGGCGGGCGAACACGTCCTTGTGGAAGTTGCGGTCCTTGGCGCCCATGCCGCCCACGTAGAGGGCGAGGGTGGGGCGCAGCAGGTCGGCGCAGGCCTCGAGGTCGTCGCCCACGATGGTGGGCACCACGCAGGCCACCTCGAAGTCGTCGGCGGTGCGGCGGGCGCCGGGACGGGCGAAGCCCTCGGCCAGGGCGTCCCGGTAGAAGGCATCGGCCTTGGGCGAGAAGAACATGGGCAGCCAGCCGTCGCAGATCTCCGCCGCCAAGGCCACGTTCTTCGGGCCTTCGGCGCCGAGGTAGATCGGGATGTCGTTGCGCAGCGGGCGCACGATCGACTTCAGCGGCTTGCCGAGGCCGGTGCCGCCCACGAGGGGCATCTGGTAGTGCTCCCCCACGTACTCGACGGGCTTGTCGCGGGCCACGATGGCTCGCACGATGTCGATGTACTCACGGGTGCGGGCCAGCGGCTTGGCGTAGTCCTGCGAGTACCAGCCCTCCACCACCTGCGGGCCGCTCACGCCCAAGCCGAGGATGAACCGCCCGCCCGTGAGGTGGTCGAGCGTGATGGCGGTCATGGCCGTCGATGCCGGCGTGCGAGCCGAGATCTGCGTGATGGCCGTGCCCAGCTGTACGCGGGAGGTGGCGCTCCCCCACCAGGCCAGCGGCGTGAAGCAGTCGGATCCGTAGGCCTCCGACATCCACACGCTCTTGAAGCCCAGTCGCTCGGCGGTGGCGATCTGGTCGGCGGCGTCCGGCGGCGGCCCTGAAGAGGGCCAGTACCCGATGATGAGTCCGAGGTCCATGACCCCGACCCTAGCCCCGGGGCTCGCTCACAACTAGAACGTGTTCTAGTCTGACGACATGACGTTTCCGGCCGACATCGGCGTGATCGACCTGATGCTGGGCATCCCCGAGGGCTCCAAGAAGGGCTGGTACGGCTTCCTGCGGGCCGGCCTCATGGACGACGAGTCCAAGGACATGGAGTTCCCCGTCGAGTACATGTTCAAGGACGTCCCTGCTGACGTCGACCCGGAGGTCGACCCGATCGCCGTGGTGATCGGCGAGATGGACCACTTCGGCATCGACCGGGCCATGGTGGGCATCGG
>JBKJIL010000238.1:0-6773 GCA_046598435.1 Acidimicrobiales bacterium | reverse complement strand
CCAGCCGGCCTGGCAGATCATGCGCGACCAGGGCTACGGCCGCATCATCAACACCAGCTCGGGCGCCGGCATCTTCGGCAACTTCGGCCAGACGAACTACGGCGCCGCCAAGATGGGCCTCGTCGGCTTCACCCGCGTGCTCGCCGTCGAGGGCGCCAAGAACAACATCAAGGCCAACGCCATCGCCCCGGTCGCCAAGACCCGCATGACCGAGGAGCTCCTCGGCGCGGCGGCCGACAAGCTCGCGCCCGAGCTGGTCACCCCCGTGGTCACCTACCTCGCCCACGAGGACTGCCCGGTCTCGGGCGAGGTGTACTCCGTCGGCGGCGGCCGCGTGGCCCGCGTCTTCGTGGGCGTCACGCCCGGCTACTACGACGCCGACCTGTCGGCCGAGTCGGTGCGCGACAACTTCGAGACGATCCGCGACGAGGCCGGCTACGAGGTGCCCGGCAACCTCAACGAAGAGATGATGCTCGCCTTCAAGGCGATGAGCTAGCCGATCACCTCGGTGGGTCACCCGCCCTCAGCGGGTGGCCCACCACGGCGCATCGTCGGCCGCGACAGCGGCCGCGGCCACCGTCTGACCGGAGCGGAGGTCGATCACCCCGGCGTCACCGCCACGAGCGAGCCCGCGGACGGCGTCCACCAGGTCGGCGATGGGGAACGGCTCCACGAGCACGGAGTCGGCACCGGCAGAGCGGGCACCGTCGGCCTGCTGGGCGTCGGAGGCGATGGCCAGCACCCGCAAGAGGGGGGCCTCGACGCGCAGGCGGTTCAGGTCGTCGAGGCCGTCGCCGGCCAGATCGACGACGGCCGCCTCGGCTCAGCTCAGCGCCGCCGCGGCCGCCAGGTCGTAGGTGTCCACCACCGCGCACCGACAGCCCAGGTTGTCGACCTGGGCTCGAACAAGCTCTCCCAGGGCGAGATCCGCGCTCAGCACCACCACTCGAAGGTCCATCCGACCGATCCTCCCTCTGGCTCCCGCCCTCATGATCGCAGGGATCGGCCCGTCACGTACGGTCAGTCCATGGGGAACGACGGATCCGAGGTGGAGGACCTGCTCGCGGCGGCCCGGCGCTGGTTGGCCGAGCACCGCTCCGAGGCCCCGAGGGACTACGGCGCCATCCTCCCGCCCGAGCTGGTCGAGGAGGGCCGGGCCTGGCAGCGAACCCTGTTCGACGCAGGCTGGGCGGGGCTGCACTGGCCGGTCGAGCACGGCGGTCGGGGTCTGTCCCCCGCCCACACCGCCGCCTGGACCACGGCCTGCGCGGAGGCGGAGGTGCCGCCCTGGATCAACATGGTCGGCCTGGTGCTCACCGGCGGATCGATCCTCGCCTTCGGCACCGAGGATCAGAAGCGCACCCACCTCCGCGGGATCCTCGAGGCCGAGCACGTGTGGTGCCAGCTGTTCTCCGAGCCGAGCGCGGGCAGCGACCTGGCCAGCCTCACCACCTCGGCCAGGCGCGACGGCGACAGCTGGGTCGTGAACGGGCAGAAGGTCTGGTGCTCGAACGGTCGGGTGGCCGACCGCGGGATCCTGCTGGCCCGCACCGATCCCGGAGCGCCCCGCCACGCCGGGATCTCCTTCTT
The DNA here is from genome assembly GCA_046598435.1 of Acidimicrobiales bacterium. GTDB lineage: Bacteria > Actinomycetota > Acidimicrobiia > Acidimicrobiales > VFJN01 > VFJN01. Next base: position 5,183 of record JBKJIL010000238.1, on the reverse strand, counting down.
CCTCGTCGACATGCACCTCGCGGGGATCGACATCCGTCCGCTGCGTCAGATGACCGGCGGCAGCGAGTTCGACGAGGTGTTCCTCGACGAGGTGCGCCTCCCCGCCGACGCCCTGCTCGGCCCGTTGCACGGCGGATGGGGCGTCGCCATGGCCACCCTCACCAACGAGCGCGGGCACATCGGTTCGGCCGGCATCGCCCTGGCCCGACGCCTCGACGCCATCGCCGCACTCGACGGGGCCGACGACCCAGTCACCAAGGACCGCCTGCTCGAGCTCGTGACCCGGGGCCGGGCCCTCCAGGCCATGGGCCGCCGCCAAGGTCCGGTCGCCTCGGTGACGGCGAGCCTGGCCAAGCTGGGCGTGACGGAGCTCATGTTCGACGCGGCGGCGCTCGAGGCCGACCTGGCCGGTCCCCTCGCCATGCTCGACGGCGGGCCGGCCGGCCGTCTGCTCGGCGCCACCGGTGGACGCATCGCAGGCGGCACCACGCAGGTGCAGAAGAACATCATCGGCGAACGCCTGCTCGGACTCCCGAAGGAGCCATAGCCCGGGCGGGCAGCCCGCCTCCTACCGAGCGGCGAGGACGGCCGCAGCCAGGCGGCGCAGCACTCGCTCGGCAGTGGCCCGATCTCGGCCCAGGCCGGCTCGCAACCCCTCCCAGGTGGACCAGCTCAGCACTGCGTCCAGCGCGTCGAGGAGCTCGTCAAAGTCCTCCCCCGCCACATCGAGCTCTGGTGCGAACGTGCGCACCACTTCGTCGCGGAGGAACGCCTGGCCGGCACGGAGCCGGGCCGTGATCTCCGAGGAGAAGGGACCGTGGACGTCGGCCGCCCGGCGGATCGGGGTGACCGCCTCGAGCAGCAGGGCCCGCTGGTGCACGAAGCGATCGAGCCGGTCGTCGAGGGGCAGGTCCGGGGAGACGGGCACCAAGAGCCGGGCCACGCGGTCGACGAGTCGCTCGGCGACCGAGGCGTGCAGCGTCTCGAGGTCGTCGAAGTGCTGGAACACCGAGCGCACCGACACCGCTGCTCGCTCTGCCACCCGGGGCGCCGTCGGGCGCAGATCGCCGTCTTCGAGCAGACCGATGGTGGCGTCGACGATGGCCTCCCGCGTCTTCAGCGAGCGCAGGGTGCGGCCATCGATGGCGGTGGGATCAGGAGATTTCTGCACGATCGGTGCAGACTATCCGCACCACCCCTCAAGGCTGCGGAGCGACCGCTGACCCGACGTGGAGCACCATCCGCCACCGGCCGTCGTCGGGGTCGCGGTGGAACACGTTGACGGCGGCCACCGTGCCGCCCATGTCGGCGGTGATCAGGTGCTCGTCGAGCGTCACCCAGGCGGCGTCCCCGACGACCGCCACCACCTCGTCGGTGATGATGAACTGCAGGAGGCTGGGGCCGCCGAACAGCGCGAACCACGAGCCGGACACCGCGCCCCAGCCCCGGAGGGTGCGCCAGCCGGGATGGGTGCACGACACCCGGTCGCTGTGCTCCCACACCTCTGACATGGCATCGAGGTCGCGGGCTTCGAAGGCGTCGTAGAAGGCCCGGTTGGCGGCCCGCACAGCCGCCTCGTCGGGCGAGTCCGTGGCGTGCTCGTCGTCGCTCGCGGGGACACTCATCGGGCCCGACGCTATTCGCATCGAGCGCGGGTCCCCGACGAGGATGCGTCGATGCGCTCTCTGCCGACCCCCGACGGCCTCACGCTCGCCCTGCACGAGCACGGCGGTGCCGGCCGACCCACGCTGCTGTGCCACGCCACGGGGTTCCACGGCGCCGTCTGGGAGCCGCTCTCGGCCGCCCTCGGCGATGGCTTCGAGCGCTGGGCTCTCGACTTCCGAGCCCACGGCGCCTCCCCGGTGCCGGCCGAGCAGGTCTTGGCCTGGGCCGACATCGCCACCGACGTGCTGACGGTGCTCGATGCGCTGGGCCTTCCAGCCGGCCAGCTCCTCGGGGTCGGTCACTCGATGGGCGGTGCCTGCCTCCTCCTGGCCGAGCAGGCGCGTCCGGGCACCTTCGCCGGGCTCTGGCTCTTCGAGCCCATCGCGCCGCCGCGGGGCGCGATGCCCTCCAGCGAGGGCGGCAACGCGCTGGCCGACGGAGCCCTGCGCCGCCGGGCCTCGTTCCCGTCGGCCGAGGCGGCGCTGGCCAACTACGCATCGAAGCGGCCGTTCAACACCCTCCGAGCCGACGCAATCCACGCCTACGTGCGCCACGGCTTCGTGACCGGCGAGGACGGTGCCGTGCACCTCGCCTGCCGACCTGAGCACGAGTCGCAGATCTACGGCGGCGGAGCGAACCATGACGCCTTCTCGCACCTCGGGGAGGTCCGGTGCCCGGTGGTGGTCGCGTGCGGCGAGGAGGCCTTCGGCCCGGCGGCCTTTGCCCCCGCCATCGCTGATGCCCTCCCCCACGGACGGCTCGAAGCCCATCGCCACATGGGCCACTTCGGCCCGCTCGAGGCGCCATCCGTGCTCGCCGACTCCATCCGCAGCTTCGCCGCCGGCCTGCCCTGAGAACCCGGTAGGGGGTGAGACGAACGTCTCACCTGTGCCCCTTGTGCCGGCGCGCCACGGTGCAGATGATCATCACAACACATGCACAGCGGCTGGGGGGCGTCATGGTGCTGATCGCGATCCGTGATGTGGTGTGGCGCTGGCGACGCTTCCTCGTGGCGCTCGTTGCCACCGCGCTCGTCCTCGCCCTCACGCTGGTGCTCGACGGGGTGAACCGGAGCTTTCCCGCCGAGGCCCGTCGCACCACGGCCGCCTTCCACGCTGCAGGTTGGCTGGTACCTGAAGGCAGCGCAGGGGTGTTCCTTTCCTCGACGGTGCTGCCGGCCGACTCGGTGACCGCGGCGGCCGCCCTCCCGGGGGCCCAGGAGGCCAGCGCGGTGGCGGTGCTGCGGGCGGCCCTGGGTGATGGCACCGACGTCAACCTCATCGGCCTGACCAGCGGGGCGTTCACCGACCCGCCGCTCACCGATGGTCGGATGCCGGCCGCATCGGGTGAGGCCACCGTCGAGCGCGAGCTCGGGATCGACATCGGCGCACAGCTGCAGATCGCCGGGCAGCCGTTCACGGTGGTGGGACGCACCTCGGGCCTCTCCTTTCGTGCTGGCGTGCCATCGCTCTACGTGCCGCTGGTCGACGCCCAGGCGATCGGCTACCGCGGGAGCCCGCTCGCCACCGCCATCGCCACCAAGGGGGTGCCCACGGAGGTCCCTGATGGCATCGTGGCGCTCGACAACGCCGCCGTGGAGCGGGATCTGCTCGCCCCGATGGTGAACGCCCGCAAGACGATCACCATGGTGCTCGCGCTCCTGTGGCTGGTCGCCGCCATGGTGATCGGCTCGGTGGTGTACCTCACGTCGATCGACCGCTCGCGCGACTTCGCCGTGCTCAAGGCCACCGGCGCCACCGATCGATCCCTGCTGGGCGGTCTGGCCTTCCAAGCCGCCGTGCTCTCGGGAGGCGCATGCCTGATCGGCATCGCCCTCTCGTTCGCCCTGGCGCCGGCCATGCCGATGCGCACCGAGATCGCCACCACCTCCTACCTCACCGTCGCGGTGGTGTCGGTGGTCGTGGCGCTGGTCGCCGCCGTGGTCAGCACGCGGCGCACCCTGCAGATCGACCCCGCCCTCGCCTTCTCAGGAGCCTGACCGTGCTGCACGTCGACAACCTCACCGTCGAGTACGAGAGCGGCGGCTACGTGGTCCGCCCCCTCGACGGCTTCGCCATGCAGGCGGGGTCCGGCGAGCTCGTGCTCCTCCTCGGGGCCAGCGGGTGCGGGAAGACGACCCTCCTGTCCACGCTCGCCGGCATCCTGACACCGCGGTCGGGTCGCATCGTCGTGGGAGGCACCGACATCGCCCTGCTCGACGCGCCGCGCCTGCTGCGCTATCGCCGTACCGGCGTGGGCGTGGTCTTCCAGGCCTTCAACCTCGTGCCCAGCCTCACGGCGGCGGAGAACGTGCAAGCACCGTTGCGGGTCGCCGGCGTGCGGGCGTCCGTCGCCCGAGCCCGCGCCCTCGAGCTGCTCGACCGGGTCGGGCTGGCTGATCGGGCCCGTTCGAAGCCCGGCGAGCTGTCCGGCGGCCAGCAGCAGCGCGTGGCCATCGCCCGGGCACTGGCCCAGGATCCGCCGCTCATCCTCGCCGACGAGCCCACGGCCCATCTCGACTACATCCAGTGCGAGATCGTCCTCACCTTGCTCCGGGAGCTCGCCACGGGCGGTCGCACCGTCGTGATCGCCACCCACGACGATCGCCTCCTGCCGTTGGCCGACAAGGTGGTGGAGCTCACGCCGCGCTTCGAGGGCAGCGCGCACCGCCACAGCACCGTCGACCTCTCGGACGGCGACCTGCTCTTTCGCCAGGGCGATGTCAGCGACGTGGTGTACCTGATCGAGGAGGGAGCGATCGGCGTGCTGCGTGAGCGGGCGGACGGCACCACGGAGGCGCTGGCCACGCTCGGGCCAGGCCGGTACGTCGGCGAGCTGGGCCCGTTGCTCGGCCTCCAGCGCTCGGCCACTGCCCGGGCGCTGGGCTACGCCAAGCTGCGGGCGTGCACGCCACAGGACTTCCGAGCCGCCGTCGGACAGGGGCCGGCGGCCCCCCGGGCCGCCGCCGTGCCTCGTCGTCGCACCCGGCCACTGCGAGCAGCGACCCGCAGCTGAGCTCAGCTGGCGGCCCGGCTCGCGGGCAGCAGCGCCGATAGGTCGGCGGACCCGAGGGCGTCGAGGGTCTGCTGGTAGGCGACCTCGACGAGTGCTCCGCCGGCACGGAAGTCGAGAGCGCCCAACGCGTCGAGGTGCGGCCGCAGGTACAGCTCCTCGGGGTGCTGGGCCAGCACGGTCCGCTGGAGCTCCCGCACGCCGACCTGCTTCGACCGCAGGAGAACCTGGGTGGCCGACGGGGCGGCTGATCGACCGAAGGGGTTGAGCCGTTGTCCGAGGACTCGCCAGCCCGACACCGACGGGTCGAACGGCCGATGGGCTCGCTCGTCGTGAGCGGGTTCGAGATCCACGCCTACGACCGATCCGTCGAGACGACCTCGCATGACGTCGACCGGCAGGTTGTCGAGGACGCCCCCGTCGACGAGGAGATCGCCGTCGTCGTACACCGGGGGCAACACGCCCGGGAGCGCGAAGCTGGATCTCACGGCCCGCCACGCCGGACC
>JBKJIL010000153.1:0-2549 GCA_046598435.1 Acidimicrobiales bacterium | reverse complement strand
CCCGCGCAGGAAGGCCGCGTTGCCCGACTTCAGGCACAGCCCGAAGGCATCGCTGGTGACGTTGGGACGGTTCTCGTAGATGATGGCGACCACACCGAGCGGGACCCGCACGCGCTGCACCCGCAGCCCGTTCGGTCGGGTCCACCCATCGGCCACCTCACCCACCGGATCGGGCAGGCCGGCCACCTTGCGCAGGCCGGCGGCCATCGACTGCAGGCGGGCGTCAGAGAGGCGCAGGCGGTCGACAACAGGGGCCGAGGTGCCAGCCGCCTCGGCAGCGGCCACGTCGGCCTCGTTGGCGCTCAGGATCTCGGCGTGGCGGTCGAGGAGGAGGTCGGCAGCCGCGAGCAGCGCGGCATCCTTGGTGGCGGTGGACGCGCTGGCCAGCACGCGGCTGGCTGCCTTGGCGCGTGCGCCGAGGTCGGCGATGGGGTCGGTGGGCACCCGGGAAGTGTAGGAGGCTGGATCACCTCCCACGCCGCGCGTTCCCCCAGGGGACATCACCAGGTGGCAGGCTCTGGCCGTGGGGACGACCGAGCACGCACGACCGGCCACCGAGGCTGACCTCCCTGGGATGGCCGCCGCCCTGGCCCAGGCCTTCCACGACGACCCCGTGATGTGCTGGCTCTTCGGCGACGAATCGCCGCGGCCCATGCGCTACACCGAGCCCTTCTTCGCCCGCGAGGGACGGCGCCACCTCGCCCACGGTCAGGTGTACACGCTGGACGGCACCCCTGGCGCGGCGTACTGGGACCCGCCGGGCCAGTGGAAGACGCGTCCGCTCGATGTGCTGCGCATGGCTCCCCTGCTGGTGCGGGGCATGGGCACCCGTACGGCCAACGCACTGCGCGGACTCGGGCGCATGGAGAAGGCGCACGCCGCCCACCCGGAGCACTTCTACCTCGCCGTGCTCGGCACCCGGCCCGAACGCCAGGGTGAGGGACTCGGCGCGGCCCTCTTGGCGCCGGTGCTGCAGCGCTGCGACGAAGAGGGGGTCGGGGCCTACCTGGAGAGCTCCAAGGAGGCCAACATCTCCTACTACCGGCGCCACGGCTTCGAGGTCACCGGCGAGGTCGACTTCCCCTCCGGACCCCGCCTGTGGCCCATGTGGCGGGAGCCGCAGCCGCCCGGCAGCCGCGGATGAGCGAGTCGCTCGTCGAGCCGACGAGACGCTTCATCGAGGTGGTGGCCGGCGCGCTGGAGGCCGTGAGCGCCGGGGTGGCGGGCGTGACGCCCGCACGATGGCGCCACGACGCCGCCCTCGAGGCCTTCAACCTGGTGTGCGGGCTCGTGGACATCGACCACCGGGTGACCGACGACGAGCTGTGGGAGGTGCTGGCCGCCTTCGGACCGCTGCTCGAGGCCCGGCTGGCCGGTGCCACGCCGGACGCGCTGCGCGAGTCGGGCTTGGTGGACGCGCAGCGGTCCTTCACCGACCGGCCCTCACCGCTCTTCGAGGTGCTCCTGGCCGCCGACCAGCGGGGCACGACCACCCACGCCCAGCGCTACTACGAGGCCGCCATCGAGATCGCCTTCGCCGTGGCCGCCATCGACCTGCACTCCTCCGCCACCGAGCTCGAGGCCATCGAGCGCTTCCGGGGCATGCTCCTCCGCTCCATCCAGGCCACGCCCAGCCCGGCGGCACCAGCGGCGGCTCCCACCACCGCCGCCGCCACCACCACCACCACCGCTGCCGAGGTCGCACCGCCACGCCCCATCGACGAGCTGCTGGCCGAGCTCGACGCGCTGGTGGGCCTCGACGGCGTGAAGCGGGAGGTGAAGCTCGTCACCAACCTGCTGCGGGTGCAGAAGATCCGCCTCGAACGTGGGCTGCCGGTGCTCGAGCAGAGCCGGCACCTGATCTTCACCGGCAACCCCGGCACCGGCAAGACCACGGTGGCTCGGCTGCTGGCCCAGATCTACCGCACCCTCGGCGTGGTGCAGCGGGGGCACCTCGTGGAGACCGATCGGGCCGGCCTGGTGGCCGGCTACGTCGGTCAGACCGCTCCGCTCGTCACGGCTCGCTTCGACGAGGCCGATGAAGGGGTGCTGCTCATCGACGAGGCCTACGCGCTGGTGCGGGGCGGCGAGCGCGACTTCGGCCGGGAGGCCATCGACACGATCGTGAAGCTCATCGAGGACCGGCGCGACCGCATCGTGGTCGTGATGGCCGGCTACCCCGACGAGATGGACGAGCTCATCGCCGCCAACCCCGGGTTGCGCTCGCGCTTCCCGAAGGTGATCCCGTTCCCCGACTACACCACCGACGAGCTCTTGGCCATCATCGACGGCCTCGGCCACAAGGGCGGCTACCACCTCGACCCCGGAGCTCGGGCCCGCGCCCGGCTCTGGCTCGACGCGGTGCCGCGCGACAAGGGCTTCGGCAACGGGCGCACGGCCCGCAACCTCTTCGAGCACGCGGTTGCCACCCAGGCCACGAGGCTGGTCGCCCACGAGCACCCGAGCGACGACGAGCTCACGACGCTGGTGGCCGATGACCTCCCGGCACCGCTGTGACGGGCCCCGTCCCGGGTGCCGGGAGGTCATCG
>JBKJIL010000008.1:0-4182 GCA_046598435.1 Acidimicrobiales bacterium | reverse complement strand
GCCGGCGAGAACATCACCCTCAGCGGCATCGACTGGGCCGCCATCAGACCGGGCACACAGGTGCTCGTCGGCGATGTCCTCGCCGAGATCTCCGCGTGGTCCACGCCGTGCCGCAAGAACGCCCAGTGGTTCACCGACGGCGACTTCAACCGCATGGACCACGAGCGCCACCCCGGCTGGAGCCGCGCCTACGCCTGGGTGCGAGAACCAGGCACGATCCGCAGCGGCGACGCGGTCATCGTCGAGCCATAGCGGCCCCGCCGAACCCGGGAGCGCGAGGGGTGGCTGAGCAACCGTCCAGACGCACGGAACGAGGGCGGCCGATCAGCCTTCGGGGCGAGACCTGAGGGCCTGCCACAACGCGCGGTAGGTCGGGTAGGTGAGGGCGTCGGTGGCGTACCCCGCGCTCTCGAGCTCGGCATGGAGCCTGGGGAGGTTGCGCCACGGCACGCCCATGTCGACGTGGTGGGCCAGGTGCCAGCCCGTGTTGAGGGGGGCGATCCAGAAGCTCGGCAGCCACGACTGGCGCACGTGGTGGGTGGTCTGACGCCGATCCTTCGACTGCCGCATGCCCCCGTGCTCGGCGATGGCCCGCAGCCGGTTGATGACCCGCCACGACGTGAGCCACGGACCGAGCCACAGCAGCGGGTAGAGCCACCACCGACCGACCAGCGCGGCGATGACGATCAGCGGCACCTGGGCGGCGAGGATGCGCAGGGCGACCGGGCGGGCCATGGGGCTGCGCAGCGCGCCGAGCAGGCCCTTCAGGTTCTTCCAGCCAGAGGTGCCACGGGCATCCCGCCAGAGCTTGCGACGGAAGCTGGCCTCGGTGATGGGATACCCGTTGTAGAGGTTGAGGTCGGGCTCGTTCGGCCCGAACTCCTCCTTGTGGTGGGCGAAGTGGCTGCGGCGGTAGGCCTCGAGCGGCACGAACGACGGGTAGGCGAGGAGCCAGCGGCCCACCGCGTCGTTCCAGGTCTTGTTCGTGAAGAGGAGCTTGTGGGCGGCCTCGTGGCCGAGGATGGCGAAGCGGGCGAAGGCCGGCCCCATCAGCACGAAGGCGGCGGCGTAGGCGACGGGGTGCCCGATCCATGCCGCACCGCCGATCGTGACAGCGGCCTGCACCCACGCCAGCAGCACGCTGCCGACGTTGCGGATGTCGTTGATGCGACGGAGCTCCGCTCGGATCTCGGGCCCGGGCATGCCCGACGCGGTGAGGCGGTCGGTGGGCAGGACGTCGGGCAGCGCGTCGGTGGGCGGCACCATCGTCGTGCGAACCTGGGTGACCACAGCCATGTCCGTACCTTACACTTCGCCTGCACATGTCGACAACACGTAACACCTCGGCGCTGCCGGCTCGCTCGGTGCTGGCCTCCGTGCTGCTCGGCACCGACCCGCCGTGGCTGCCCACGCCGCTGCTCGTGCGCACCACGGCCCTCTTCGGCATCTCCGAGGGAGCGACGCGCACCGCGCTGTCGCGCATGGTCGCGGCCGGTGAGGCGGTGGGCGAGGACGGTGGCTACCGGCTGGCCGGACGTCTCGTCGAGCGCCAAGCCCGCCAGGCGGCCAGTCGTCGCGCCGAGACACGCCATTGGGAGGGCACCTGGGAGCTGGCGACGGTCGAGGGCGACAGCGCCCGTGCCGCCGCCGACCGGGCGGCCCTGCGCGACGCGCTCGCGGCGCTGCGACTGGCCGAGCTCCGCGAAGGCGTGTGGGGCCGGCCCGACAACCTGCCCTCCGATCGGGGCGGGGAGGCCGCCGCGGTGGCGCAGCGGTGGTGCCGCTGGTGGCGAGGCGCCGAGCCGGACCCAGCACCGGATGTTGACGACCTCTGGGATCTCGGCCCCTGGGCGGCCACCAGCGATGTCCTGCGGGCCGACATGGGCGAGCTCGTCGAGTCGCTCGAGGAGGGCGCCGCCGCCGCGCTGGCCCCAGGCTTCGTCACCTCGGCCGCAGTCCTGCGCCACCTGCAGGCCGACCCACTGCTCCCCGCCGCGCTGCTGCCCGCGGACTGGCCCGGCGACGTGCTGCGGGCCGACTACGACCGCTACGACCGCGCCTACCGCGCCGTCCTACGGGCCTGGTTCGCGACCGAGCACTGACGCGTTCTGTGCACCGTCAGCACCGCATGGCGGTGCTGACGGCTCACAGAAGCTGGAGGAGGTCGCGCAGGGCTCGCACATGGCGGTGGTCCTGGGAAGGGCACACGCCATACGGGTCCATGTGCACGGCCTGGAGGCCGCATGCGGCGGCGCCGTCGACGTCGTAGACGACGCTGTCGCCCACGTGCAGGATCCGCTCGGGGGCCAGCGCCAGCCCGTCGACGGTGGCCGCGAACACCCTCGGGTCGGGCTTGCCGACGCCGACCACCCCGGAGTCGGTGACCACCTCCACCGCCACCCCGGGGCCGGGACCGACCTGCACCCACTCGTGGCGGCGCAGGTGGTCCTCGATGGTGCCGTCGCTGTTCGACGTGACGGCCAGCCGCAGCCCGGCCGCCGCCAGCGCGGCCACGCCGACGCGCGCCCCGGGGACCGGCTGGCACCAGAGCGGCGTGGACAGCACCGCGGCGAGCGCGTCGTGGGCACGGTCGCGGTCGGCCGCAACCACGTCGACGGCGGCGAGGAACCCGGCCAGGTAGTCGGTGAAGTCCTCCGGCGCCGACACGGCGTCATCCACCGCGTGCATGGCCAGGTAGTGGCCCACGGCGAAGCGGCTGCGATCGAACAGCACCCCCAGCCGGGTGAGGGTGGTGGCCAGGATCCCGTGGTCGGGGACGACCAGCACCCCACCCACATCCAGGCTGACGGCATCGAAGGCTCGCGTCATAGGGTGCAGAGGATATGAGCGACGACCGCCTCTACTTCCGCCAGCTCCTCGCCGGACGCGACTTCGCCCGCACGGACCCCATCGCTCGCCAGATGGTGAACTTCGTCTACCTGATCGGCGACCGGGAGACCGGCGAGGCGGTGGCCATCGACCCCGCCTACGACATCCCGGGCCTGTTGGAGGTGCTCGACGCCGACGGGATGCGCCTCACCGGAGCTCTCGCCACCCACTACCACCCCGATCACGTGGGCGGCTCGATGATGGGCCACACGATCGCCGGGGTGCGCGAGCTCCTCACGGAGCACCCGGTGCCGATCCACGTGCAGGCCGAGGAGGTGCCCTGGATGCTGCGCACCACCGAGCTCTCCGAGACCGACCTCGTCGCGCACTCGAGCGGCGACACGGTGATGGTCGGCCACATCCCGATCGAGCTCATCCACACCCCCGGCCACACGCCGGGGAGCCAGTGCTTCTTCGTGCACGACTGCCTGGTGAGCGGCGACACCCTCTTCCTCGAAGGCTGCGGTCGCACCGATCTGCCCGGCGGCGATGCCGCCCAGCTCTACGAGAGCCTCACCACGAAGCTGGCCAAGGTGCCCGACCACGCCGTCCTGTTCCCCGGCCACCTGTACTCGGCCGAGCCCTCGGCCACCATGGAGGACACGCGCCGCTGGAACTTCGTGTTCACACCCAAGAGCGAGGCCGAGTGGCTGGCCATGTTCGGGCGTTGACGCCCCCCTCTCCGCGATGACCACCTTCGCCCTGGTGCACGGCGCCTGGCACCGCGGCTCCTGCTGGGACCCCACCGCCGAGCTGCTGCGCGCCGCCGGCCACGGGGTCGTCGCCGTGGACCTGCCGTGCGAGGACCCGGCCGCCGGTCTGGCCGACTACGCGGCCACGGTCGTGGAGGCGCTGGCCGCCGTGGGCGACGACGACATCGTCGTGGTGGGCCACTCCCTCGGCGGCCTCACGGCCCCGCTCGTCGCCGCAGCCCGACCGGTGCGCCAGCTCGTGCTGCTGTGCGCCTTCGTGCCCCTCCCCGGTGCCGCGCTGGCCGCCGACGCCTACCCCGAGCCGGCCACCTTCGCCCCCGAGTGGGCGGCACTGGCGGCCCAGGTGGAGCGCCACGGCGACGGCTCGTCGAGCTGGCCCGAGGCGGCCGCCATCGAGGCCTTCTACCCCGACTGCCCGTCGCCGCTGGCGGCCCAAGCGGCGCGCGCCCTGCGTCGTCAGCACTGGGGCGTGGCAGAGGAGCCCTGCCCGCTGACGGCCTACCCTGCCGTGGCGGCGCGGGCTCCTCTGCCACGCCCCAGTGCTGACGACGCAGGGCGCGCGCCGCTTGGGCCGCCAGCG
>JBKJIL010000060.1:0-4959 GCA_046598435.1 Acidimicrobiales bacterium | reverse complement strand
CTCGGCCAGCGCCAGGCCCTTGCGGCTCTCGTAGCTGCTGAAGAACGTCAGGCCGCGCTCGTCGATGCCCCGCAACGTGCTGCTGCGGGGCATCGACGAGCGCGGCCTGACGTTCTTCAGCAGCTACGAGAGCCGCAAGGGCCTGGCGCTGGCCGAGAACCCCCAGGCGACCGTGCTGTTCAGCTGGGTGCCGCTGCTTCGCCAGATCCACGTCGAAGGCGTCGTCGAGCGGATCTCCGCGGCGGACAGCGACGCCTATTGGGTCACCCGTCCGCGCGACAGCCAGCTGGCCGCATGGGCGTCGGCCCAGTCGACGGTGCTGGCGGATCGGGCCGTCCTCGAGGCGCGCTTCGCCGAGGCCGAGGCCCGGTTCGCGGGGGTGACGGTGCCCCGACCCGACTACTGGGGCGGCTTCCGGGTGGTCCCCGACGCTGTCGAGCTCTGGCAGGGACGGCCGAACCGCATGCACGATCGCCTGCGCTACCAGCGCCCACGGGGGGCTGGCGCCGGCGGCTGGGAGGTCGTCCGGCTCAGCCCGTGACCGGCGCCGGGCTGCGCTCGGTCATCGGCCACGACTGGGCGGCGGCCGCCAGCGCGTCGGCCAGGTCGACGGCGTGGGGCACCGGATCGCTCGTGTGGAGTCGCGACCACATCGGCACCGATCGGCTGCGCGTGCGGGGCGGGAGCTCCAGCTGCACACCGCCGCCGGCGCAGCGGTTGACGGGGTTGGCCCGGTGGATGCCGCGCAGCTCGGTCGGCATGGCGTCGAGGTCGTCGACGACGGTGTAGCCCGGCATGCCCGATCGGAGGTGCGTCCCGACGTGGCGGGCCAGGGCCCGATTGCCGCCGCCGAGGAGGAGCGTGGTCCACATGCCGACCCGGCCGTAGCCGTGCACCGCGACCACCACCGTCACGTGGGCCAGGAAGGCAGCCAGGCGCGGGGAGTCGTCCGGGCTCACCTGGATCGACGGGATGTGCCAGCGCAAGCCGTGGGGCTGGCGCACGGCGTACAGCGATGCGCCGGATGCCTCGGCGGCGGCCGCCGCGATGACGTCGGTGCCTTCCTCCAGGTTGCCCCCGTGGAAGGCCATGAAGCCGAAGGATGAGCCCAGCACGAGCTCCTCCTCGACGCCCGGGTGGGCCAGCAGCTCGGCAAAGGCCCCCATCGCTCTAGGACCGACCGCGCGTGCGCACGCCGAAGCTGGCCGTGAGCACGGCCAGCAGTGCCAAGGCGAGCAGGAGCCCGAGCCGCGACGGCCCCACGTCGTAGACCCAGTTGGCGATGGACGACGACCATCCGGTGACCACGTCGACGGCCTCCGAGCCGCTCCCCCGACCGGCGACCACCCGCCGCTCGTACCACCCGTAGTGGGCGAGGTAGCCGCCGGCCACGATGAGGAGCAGTCCCGAAGCGCGGGTGACGTGGGGCAGGGTGCGGCGCAGCCAGTGGACCATGCTCTGGCGGGCCATCCCCATGCTGACGGTCAGCGTCAGGAGGACGAGGGTCATCCCCGCTGCGTAGGCCACGAACACGGCCAGGCTCGACAGCACGTTCTCGCGGCGGAACGTGCCGGCCACCGCACCCGTGAACAGCGGGAGCGCGCACGAGATCGACGCGATGGCATAGGACACGCCGAACACGAACATCGACTGCCCGCTGCGCTGCCGGCCGCCCCGGTTGAGCTTGGGCAACGACACCACGGGCTCGTAGCCGCGGACCATGGCGATGCCGAGCAGAACCAGCACCGCGCCGATGACGATCGTGGCCCAGGGGGTCCACCGGTCGACCGAGGCCGAGAGGTGGTAGATGGCGAGCCCGACGATGCTGAACACGGCGAGGAAGCCGCCTGAGACCGACAGCCCCACGCCCAAGGAGCGGCCGATGCTGGCCCGGACGTCGCGGTCGTGGCCGTCGACCCCGAGGAAGAAGCCGAGGTAGGCGGGCAGCATGGCGAAGCCGCAGGGGTTGACCGTCGCCAGCATCCCCGCGCCGAACGCGATGGCGAGGGGTGCGTTGATCACGCGCCGATGCCCAGCTCGTCAGCCAGCAGCTGGCGCAGGTCGGCGGCGTCGAGCTCGCCGTTGTGGGTGGCGACGATCTGGCCGTCGGCGTCGATCAGCACCGTGGTGGGGAGCACCGTGCCGCCGAGGGCGGTGATCACCGAGGCGTCCTTGTCCTGACCCGTGCGGTACGTGACACCCGTGCGGTCGATCAATGCCAGGGCGTCCTCGGGACGATCCTGCATGGCGAGGCCGAGGAAGGTCACCTGATCGCCCAGCTCCTTGTGCACCTGCTCGAGGTCGGGCATCTCGGTGATGCACGGCACGCACGTCGAGCTGAAGAAGTTGACCAGCACGGGGGTGCCCCGCAGTGACGACAGGGCCACCGGCTCGTCGTCGAAGGTCGTGAAGACGGCCTGGCCGACCTCGTCGAGCTCATCGGCCGGCGTGAGCTCGACCGTGTCGGTGGACGGTGCTGTGGTGTCATCGCTCAGGAGGGCGTAGGTGCCCACGGCGGCGGCGAGGGCCAGACCGGTGGACAGGGCGATGACCCGCAGGGGGAGCCGGGAGGCGTCGGACACGGAGATGACGGTACTTCCGCTCCTCCCTGAACCACACGTCGCCGGGCGGGGGGAGGTGAACCGTGGGGCAGGCCGGGGGTCGGCAGGCCGAGCCGTGCGACGGGGGGCCTCGCACGATCCGGGGGCCGTTGCCCCGGCCTGCCCGGGACGGTGACCTCAGCCCAGGGCTGCCGCCTCGCAGCCCCGGGCTTGATCTGTTGGCCGTGGCCCGTCGTCTACGCGCTCTTGTAGACGATGCGGCCTCGGAGGTGCTCTGGCACCGGGATGTCCGGGAGCTGGTCCTCCGCTCGAGCCACCTTGGGAGGACGGCCCCGCCGGCGCTTGCTCTGGAGGACCTTCCCGTTCAGGAGCAGCTGGCCGCCCCACACGCCCCACGGCTCGCGCCGCTCGAGCGCCCCTTCGAGGCACGCAGCCATCACGGGACACAGGGCACAGACCTGCTTGGCCTTGGCGATGTCCTGCAGCTCCTCGGAGAAGAACAGACCGCTCATCGTGCCGGCCATGTCGTTGCAGCGGGCGTCAGCCCACCAGTCCCGGTTGGGTTCGGCGGGTGACAGCCCGCCGGGTTGGTCGAACTCGTACTCGTAGCGCTCGGGCAACATCGCCCTGCCCCCTCTTGTCGTGGTGTTCCTGGTCAGTCGTCGAATGGATGGTCGGGTGGGTCGGCGGATCCGGGGCCGGAGAACGAGAAAGGCCGCCGGGATCGGATCCCGGCGGCCTCTCGGAGTTCTGCGTCTCGCTTGGTGGGTACCTAGGGCGAGAGCTCCGAAAGGGGCCGGGTCGGGCGGTTCATGCCGTCGAACACCGTGTAGGTGGCCGGCTTGGCAATGGCGCCCTTGGTCCAGGTGGAGGACAGGTGGCTGCCGAACACCTGGTGCTGAGCGGTGCCGCTGGTGGCGGGCACGAGCGCGGCACCGGTGAGGCACGACACGAAGGGCGCAGCCACGCGGAGGCGCGTCGCACCGGCGTCGGCCAGCAGGCCTGCCTTGGTGTGCGTCGTGTCCGTCATCGGGGCTCCTCGGGGCGGTCGCGCGTGGTCCGGCGACTCGAGTGGAGGCATCGCACCACGATCGAGCGGGGGGAGTCAACCGCATTAACGACATTTCTTCCGCGAGTACCGTGCCGGGCCATGTCCGATCAGCCCGCTGCGTTGGTGCCCCGCCCGGCGGCAGGGCGGGTCTTCGAGGAGGCTCGCCGGGTGCGTCTCGGCGACGTGAGCCCCGGCGGCCGGTTGCGTCTCGATGCCACCACCCGCTTCCTCCAGGACCTCTCCGCCGACGACACGGACGACGCCGCGCTCCCCGAGGCCGAGGCGTGGGTCGTGCGCAAGACCGTCATCGAGGTGCAGCAGTTCCCCCGGTACCTCGAGGCGCTCGAGCTGGCCACCTGGTGCTCGGGCACGGGGAGCCACTGGGCCGAGCGTCGCATCAGCATGGTGGGGGAGGCCGGCGGACGAGTCGATGCCGCCACCACCTGGGTGCACATCGACCTCGACAGCGGCCGCCCCAAGCGGGTGCCGGACGGCTTCGAGGCGCTCTACGGCGAGGCCAGCGGCGGCCGACGGGTCAAGGCCCGCCTCGAGCACCCCGAGTGCCCGCCGGAGGCGCCGCGGAGGCCGTGGGCGCTGCGCTTCACGGACTTCGACGTGCTGTCGCACGTCAACAACGCGGCGTACTGGGAGGTGGTGGAGGAGGCGATGGCGGCTCGCCGCGAGCTGCGGGCGCCGCTGCGAGCGGAGGTCGAGCACCACCGGGCCATCGAGCGGGGCGCCGCCGTCGACGTCGCGATGGCGGACGACGCGACGGTGCTGACCCTGTGGGTGCTGGCCGACGGCGGGACGGCCGCCTCGGCGCGGGTTCAGTCGATCAGCTGGTAGTGCAGCGTGCCGGCCTGGTCCCGTGACTCGGCTTGGCCGATGGCCCGGAGGTGCTCGAGGTGGGCGTAGGTCTCGCTCTCGGCCATGGGGCCCCATGACCGCTGCTTGAACAGGTGGTGCGACAGCTCCTCGACGCTGGCCGAGCCGAGGTCGCCGGTGGCCTTGCGGAGCACGTCGAGACGCTCCGCGTGGTGGTCCTTGATCTCCGCGGCCCGTCCCGCGAGGTCCGCGAACGGGTGACCATGAGCGGGCAGGACGAGGCCCACGCCCTCGAGGGCAGCCACCTTGTCGAGGGAGCCGAAGAAGGCGCTGAGGGGGTCGGCCCCTGCCACCAAGCCCGAGATGTGGGGCGTGATGGTGGGCAGCACATGGTCGCCGGAGAGCACGATGCCGCCCACGGGGTCGAACAGGCAGAGGTGGTCGTTGGTGTGACCTGGGGTGTGCAACGAGACCCAGTCGCGCCCTGCGAGCTGGATCACTTCGGCGTCGTCGACGCGGCGC
>JBKJIL010000289.1:0-6413 GCA_046598435.1 Acidimicrobiales bacterium | reverse complement strand
CTTCATCTGCCAGGCGCTGCAGGGCAAGCCGATCACGATCTTCGGCGACGGCTCTCAGACCCGCTCGTTCACCTACGTCGAGGACGAGGTGCGCGGCTTCCTGGCCCTGCTCGACAGCGACGTCACGTCGCCGGTCAACATCGGCAACCCCGACACGCAGCAGACGATCCTCCAGCTGGCCCAGCTGGCCATCGAGGTCACGGGCTCGTCGAGCGAGATCGTGTACGAACCCCTGCCCGTCGACGATCCCACGCAGCGCCAGCCCGACATCACCAAGGCCCGGGCCCTGCTCGGGTGGGGCCCCGAGGTCGGCCTCGACGACGGCCTCGAGCGAACCGCCGCCTACTTCCGCACCAAGCTGGCCCTCTAGCTGAACGCCAGCTCAGGGGTTGAGGAGGGCGTCCCAGCGGGGGAGGGTGGCGTCGTCGCAGTAGCGGGTCTCGAAGGCGCGTCGGGAGCGGCTGCGGGCGGTGGGGTCGTCGCGCAGCGAGCGCACGGCGCCCACCAGGCCGTCGACGTCGCCCTCGCGCAGGCTGTGCCCGCAACCGGTCGCATCGATGGCCTCGTCGACGTTGCTGCCGGGGGGCCCGACGTAGAGGACGGGCAGACCGGCGGCCAGGTTGGCGTGCAGCTTCGAGGGGCTCATCACGCCGAGCGACCGCTCGTCGAGCGTGATGAGCGCCCCATCGGCCCCCGCCATGACGGCGGGCGTGTCGTCCTTGGGCACGTATCCGTGCAGCACCACGTTGGTGAGGGCACGCTCGTCCACCGCCCGCTGCAGAGCCTCCCAGCGCGCGCCGCCGCCCACGAACAGGAACACCGCCTCGTCGGCCAGCCGGTCGGCGGCGTCGAGGACCGTGTCGAAGCGGTGGCCCACCCCCGTGTTGCCGAGGTAGACGACGACCGCACGACCCCGGAGGTCGAGCTCGGCGTAGCCGGCCCAGGGCGCCACCTCTCCGGGCGGGAACGACCGCAACCGCTCCCAGTTTGGGATGACGACGGCCGGCGGCTGGTCGACCCCGGCGGCGTACTGGGAGACGAGGAGCTCCTGCATGGCGCCGTCGAGGCAGACGACGCGGTCGAGGCGGCGGAAGGCGAGGCGGTTGACGGACCGGAGCAGGCGGCTCACCGTGCCGTCGGGGCGCAGCTCGCCGAAGCGCTCGGCGGCATCGGGGTAGCAGTCCATGCTCCACAGCACCACGCGCGTCCGCGGGTGCAGCGCCTTGTGCAGCAGCGCGCCCAGCACCACGAACGGCGGCGTCGTCATGGCGATGATCACGTCCTGGCGAGGGAGCAAGACGAGGCGCACGGCGCTGCCGAGCAGGAAGGTGACGTAGCCGAGGAGCCGTCGTGCCACCGACGACTTGCCGAGGTCTGGTGTCCACACCCGTCGCACCCGCAGCCCGGAGCCGGTCTGCAGCACACCGGTGGGGGCCAGGCCCTCGAGGTAGCCGGCCCGTCCGGTGATCACCGTGACGAGGTCGCCGCCCGCCGCCCGATGCTCGGCCAGCGACGCCGCCAGCTGCGCCGTGGGACTGATGTCGGGCGCGTAGAACTGGTTGACGAGCGTCAGCCGCACGGCGCCGCCGCCATCAGCTGAGCTGCGCGGCGACCGATGCCACCATCTCCTCGACGATGGCGTCGAGCGAGTAGCGCTGCTCCCAGCCCGGGAAGTGCGACCGGAACTTGGCCATGTCGGTGTAGTAGCAGATGTGGTCGCCCACACGGGCTTGCTCGTCGTAGGTGAGCTCGGGCCGCTTCCCACCACTGGCCGCGGCGATGAGCTCGACGCACTCCAGGAGGCTGGCCGCGTTGGCCTTGCCGCCCCCCAGGTTGTACGCCTCACCCGGACGGGGGTCCTGAGCGAAGGCCCAGAAGGCGCTGATCACGTCGGCCGAGTGGATCTGGTCGCGGACCTGCTTCCCCTTGTAGCCAAAGATCGTGTAGGCGCCCTCGCGCAGCGCCGTGTGCACGAGATAGCTGAGGAAGCCGTGCAGCTCGACGCCGGAGTGGTGCGGGCCGGTGAGGCAGCCGCCGCCGAAGGTCCCCGTGCGCAGGCCGAAGTATCGGCCGTACTCCTGGGTGATGACGTCAGCCGCCACCTTCGACGCGCCGAACAGCGAGTGCAGGCACCCGTCGATCGACATGGTCTCGTCGATGCCCTCGGCGAGCGACGCGTCGGCGTAGTCCCACCGGGTGTCCAGCTCCACGAGCGGCACCTGGTTCGGGTTGTCGCCGTACACCTTGTTGGTGGACACGGTGATGAAGACCGCCTCGGGCGCGTGGCGCCGGCACGCCTCGAGCAGGTTCAGCGTGCCGCCGGCGTTCACGTCGAAGTCGTCGAAGGGCCGCGAGGCCGCCAGATCGTGGCTGGGCTGGGCCGCCGCGTGGATCACCAGGTCGAGCTGGTGGGTGGCGATCAGTGCGTCCACGGCAGCCCGATCTCGGATGTCCACGTCGTGGTGCGTGTAGCGGGCGCACACGGCCTCGAGGCGCTGGCGGTTCCATGTGGTGTCGCCGCCGGGCCCGAAGAAGTCGGCCCGCATGTTGTTGTCGATGCCGTGCACGTCGAAGCCGAGGCCGTCGAAGAACTCGACCGCCTCGGAGCCGATGAGCCCTGCACTCCCGGTGACCAGGACCTTCATGGCTGCTCGCCGCGTCGGGGGCAGGGGGAGGACATGGGCCGGGACATGGGCCGAGAGCCTACTGGTGGCGCGCGAGACTCCACGGAGCCCCATGCGTGTCGCCGTGACCCTCGAACAGTGCTGGCACCGGGTGCCCGGTGGCACGGCCCGCTCGACGCTCGACACGGTCGCGGCCATCGCCCAGCGCGGCGACGTGGACCAGGTGGGGGTGAGCGCCTGGCATCGCGGCCCACCCCCTGACGCGTGGCGGGCACCGATCGAGGTGCGTCGCCTCCCGCTGCCTCGCCTGGCGCTCTACGACGCCTGGCAGCGCCTGCGCCACCCCCGCGTCGAGCGCGCCACCGGCACCGTCGACCTCGTGCACGCGACCGCCCATGTGGCGTCGGCCTCGCGCGCACCCTGGGTCGCCACTGTCCACGACCTGCACTTCCTCCACGAGCCGACTCACTTCACCGCGCGCGGGGTGTCGGTGTTCACCCGGTTCCTCGACCTGGCGCGCAACGAGGCGGCGGCCGTGGTGTGCCCGTCGGTTGCCACACGAGACGATTGCGTGGCGGCGGGGATCGACGCGGCACGCCTGCACATCACCCCATGGGGCACGAACCGGGCACCGGTGGGCTGCGACGAGGCGGCGCGGGTTCGTGCGCTCTACGGGCTCCGTCGGCCCTTCGTGCTCTTCGTCGGCACGGTCGAACCCCGCAAGAACCTCAGCCGCTTGCTGGAGGCCTTCGCCCGCCTCGGTCCGGTCGACGCCGATCTGGTGCTGGTGGGGCCCGACGGGTGGAGCACCGAGCTCCCGGCCTCCGGTGTCCGTCGCCTCGGGTTCGTGCCCGACGGCGACCTCCACGCGCTGTACGCGGCGGCGACGGTCGTCGCCTATCCGAGCCTGCGAGAGGGCTTCGGGCTGCCCGTGCTCGAGGCCATGGTCCAGGGGGCGGCTGTCGTCACCTCCGCGTCCACGTCGACCGCCGAGGTGGCCGGCGACGCGGCGCTGCTCGTCGACCCGCTCGACGTCGATGCCATCGCCGACGCCCTCCGGCGACTCCTCGACGACCCGGACTTGGCCGAACAGCTGGGCGCCGCAGCGCGCCGCCGGGCCGCCACCTACACGTGGGGCCGCACCGCCGACGCCATGGTGGACGCCTACCGGGCCGCTCTCGGGCGGGACGCATGACCGCCATGCGCGTCGCCCTGAACCTCCTGTGGCTGCGGCCCGGACGAGTGGGCGGCAGCGAGGAGTCGACCCTCGCCAGCCTGCGAGCCCTCGCCGAACGGGCCGAACCCGACCTCGCGCTCGAGCTCCTCGTCACCGAGACCCTGCTGCGCGCCCACCCCGATCTCAAGCACTGCTTCGCCACCCACGTGCTGCCCCTGTCGGGCGTGCCGATGGGGCGACTGAGCCGGGTCAGCGCCGAGATCTCCTGGCTGGCCACTCGCACACGGGGCATCGATCTCGTGCACCACGCCGGGGGCACCGCACCGCCGATCCGCACTGCGCCCTACGTGCTGACGGTGCACGACCTGCAGCCCCTCGAGCGACAGGCCACCCACGGCCGGGTGAAGCGGGCCTACCTGTCGATGGCCGTCCCGCCGTCGGTGCGAGCGGCACGGCTCGTCGGCGTGCCGAGCGAGTTCGTCCGCTCGTCCGTCGTCTCCCTCGTCGGGGTGGACCCGGACCGGGTGGTGGTGATCCCCCACGGCGTCGACGTGCTCGCCGCCCCCACCGCGGCCGAGGTCATCACACAGCGCTACGCCATCGACGGTCCGGTGGTGCTGTACCCGGCCATCACGTATCCCCACAAGAACCACGCCGTGCTGGTGGAGGCGTTCGCGGCTGTGGTCGACGCCCACCCCGACGCCGTCCTGGTGCTCACCGGGGGGCGTGGCGACGTGGAGGACGCCGTCCGGGCGCAGGTCGAGCGCCTGGGCCTCACGGCCCGGGTCCGGCGCACCGGGCGCATCTCGGCGGCCGACGTGGCCGGGCTGTACCGGGCGGCGGCCGTGGTGGCCGTGCCCTCGCGCTACGAGGGCTTCGGACTGCCGGCCGTCGAGGCCATGGCCTATGGCGCCCCCCTGGTGGCCGCCGATGCCACGGCGCTTCCCGAGGTGGTCGGTGACGCCGGCGTGCTCGTCGACCCAGACGATCCCGCCGCCTGGGCCCGCGCCCTCACTCGCCTGATCGCCGAGCCTGAGGAGCGGGCCCGCTTGGCGAGCGCAGGGCTCGACCGGGCGGTGCGCTACTCCTGGGCTGCCAACGCGGCCGCCCTGGTGGATCTCTACCGGTCGGCGCTCTGATCCGAGGCGAATGGGTCTGAGCGGGTCGCTCTTGTAGGGTTGGCGACCCTATGGGTAAGGCATCGTCAGCCAAGAAGGTGGCCCGCGCGGCCCGCGCCGGTGGCCGGGTCTCTTCCGGGCAGCCCCGCAGTCTGCTGTTCCCGGGCGTGCTGCTCGCAGTGATCGTCCTGGGGATGAGCCTCGTGGTCTATGCGCGGCAAGACCGTCGCAACGAGGACCTCGGTGGCGTGCCGCAGCTGGGCGACCACATCCACCAGGCCCTGGCCATCAACGTGTGCGGCAGGTGGCTCGAGGACGTGCCGGAGTTCGAGAGCGCGGTGGGCATCCACAGCCACGGCGACGGCGTGCTCCACATCCACCCGTTCTCCCAGCTCGGCGTGGGCGCCAACGCCACGCTCGAGCGCTACTTCAAGGACGCCCGTGAGGGTGGCCTCGACCTGTCGATCAGCGACTCGAAGCTCTCCTACCTCGGTGAGACCGCCAAGGAGGGCACCACCAAGTGCGACGGCGTCGACGAGCCCGAGCTGCGCATGGGCTACTGGGCCGACGTCCAAGGCTCCGAGGACCCGCCCGAGGTGACCACGGGCGACTTCGGATCGCTGCGGCTCACCACGAACGGCGCCGGCATCACGATCTACTACGGCGACCCGAAGGCCGACATCCCCAAGCCGCCTCATGCCGACCAGCTCGCCGAGCTCGGCGCGAAGGACGGTGGCCAGGTGCCCGATGAGCAGGGCAACACCACCACGACCGACTCCGACGCCGCCACGACCTCGACGACATCCGGTGAGCCGTCCGACTCGACGAGCACCACCGCAGTCGAGGACAGCACCACGACCTCTGCTCCGTGACGGGGCGGGGTCTCCGATGAAGGCCGTCGTGCTGGTCGGGGGCTTCGGCACCCGTCTGCGCCCGCTCACCCTCAGCACGCCCAAGCAGATGCTCCCGGTGGCCAACCGGTTGATGATCGAGCGCGTCGTCGAGCACCTCGGCCGCCACGGGGTCGACACGGCGGTGCTCGCCCTCGGCTACCGCCCGGATGCCTTCGTCGATGCCTACCCGTCGGGTCGCTGCGCCGGCGTGGAGCTCCACTACGCCGTGGAGCCCGAGCCGATGGACACCGCCGGCGCCATCCGCTTTGCGGCGCTCGACGCAGGAGTCGACGAGCGGTTCCTGGTCGTGAACGGTGACGTGCTCACCGATCTCGACATCACGGCCCTGCTGGCCTTCCACGACGGCCACGGCGCTGAGGGCACCATCGCGCTGCACCGCGTCGAGGACCCGTCTGCCTACGGCGTGGTGCCCACCGACCCCGACGGCCGGGTGCAGGCCTTCATCGAGAAGCCGCCCCGGGACGAAGCGCCGACCGATCTCATCAACGCCGGCACGTACGTGCTCGAGGCGTCGGTGCTCGAGCGCATCACGCCCGACGGCCCGGTGAACGTGGAGCGGGTCACCTTCCCGGCGATGGTG
>JBKJIL010000194.1:0-10857 GCA_046598435.1 Acidimicrobiales bacterium | reverse complement strand
CCTGGCCGAGGACCGCGACCGCTGGAACACGCTGTGCTCCCAGCTCGAGATCCCGCAACCGGCCGGTGGCACCGCGACCACCATCGATGCCGCGCTCGCGATCGTGCGACGCGTGGGCTACCCGGTGCTCATGCGCCCGTCCTACGTGCTCGGTGGGCGCGCCATGGAGATCGTCTACGACGACGACGACCTGCGGCGCGCCATGGACGAGCTCGCCGGCTTCGGCAGCCTGGGCATCGAAGGTGGCCTGTCGGCCACCCGACCCGTCCTCGTCGACCGCTTCCTCGAAGACGCCACCGAGGTCGACGTCGACGCCATCCGCGACCACACGGGCGAGGTGCTGATCGGCGGGGTGATGGAGCACGTCGAGGAAGCCGGCGTGCACTCCGGCGACTCGGCCTGCGCCATCCCGCCCTACTCCCTCTCGGCTGAGACCATCGCGGTGATCGAGCAGCACACGCGAGCCATCGCGGAGGCGCTGAGCGTGGTCGGGCTCATCAACGTGCAGTACGCCGTGAAGGCCAACCAGGTGTTCGTCATCGAGGCCAACCCCCGCGCCAGTCGCACGGTGCCCTTCGTCGCCAAGGCCACGGGGGTGCCGCTGGTGAAGATCGCCGCCCGGGTCATGGTCGGCGCCACGTTGGCCGAGCTGCGGGCGGAGGGCCTGGCCCGGCCGTCCGCGCAGCACGGCTACGTGGCCATCAAGGAGGCGGTGCTGCCCTTCAGCCGCTTCCCCGAGGCCGACTCCGTGCTCGGGCCCGAGATGCGCAGCACCGGCGAGGTCATGGGCATCGACTCCACGTTCGGCCTGGCCTTCGCCAAGAGCCAGCTGGCGGCCGGTGACCGCCTCCCCACCCACGGCTGCGTCTTCATGTCGCTGGCCGATCGGGACAAGGTGGTCGGCACCGACGCAGCGCGCCGCTTCGTCAAGGCGGGGTTCACGATCGTGGCCACCGCCGGGACGGCCGACGCGCTCGACGCGGCCGGCGTGCCGGTGGCCACCCGGGTGGCCAAGGTCGGCGACGCCACGGGCACCGACGCTGTGGAGCTGATCTCGTCGGGCAAGGTCGACCTCGTGGTGAACAGCCCGCGCGGCCGGGGAGCCCGCGCCGACGGTGCCCACATCCGTGCCGCAGCCGCAGTGCAGGGCATCCCGTGCCTCAC
The DNA here is from genome assembly GCA_046598435.1 of Acidimicrobiales bacterium. Classification (GTDB taxonomy): domain Bacteria; phylum Actinomycetota; class Acidimicrobiia; order Acidimicrobiales; family VFJN01; genus VFJN01. Next base: position 9,693 of record JBKJIL010000194.1, on the reverse strand, counting down.
CACGGCTGCCGCGGGGCTGGCCGCGGCCAGCGGGATCCTGGATCGCGCCGCCCACGAGCTCCGCGTGCGCACGCTGCAGGAGTTTCACGGCGGGATCGACCGGGACCAGCCGCCGCTGCCGCTCGAGCCATGACCTCTGATGGGGGAGGGCCGCTCGATCTGACCACGCGCATCGGGTCGGTGGTGCTCCCCAACCCGGTGATGACGGCGTCCGGTACTGCCGGCCACGGGGCGGAGCTGGCGCCCTACGTCGACCTCGGCTCGCTGGGTGCCGTGGTCGTGAAGTCGCTCTCGGCCCAGGCCTGGGCCGGCAACCCCGCGCTCCGCGTGCACGAGACGGCGGCCGGGATGATCAACAGCGTGGGTCTGCAAGGACCCGGCGTGGACGCCTGGATCGAGCGCGATCTGCCGGCCCTCCTGGCCGCCGGCGCCCGCGTGGTCGCGTCGATCTGGGGGCGCAGCGTGGCGGAGTACGAAGCGGCCGCCGCGCTCCTGGCCGACGCGCCGGCCGGCGTGGTGGCGGTGGAGGTGAACCTCTCGTGCCCGAACACGGAGGCGGCTCGCGATCTCTTCGCTCACAGCGAGTCGGCCACCGCTGACGCCATGGCGGCCACGGCCGTCTGCGGTCGCCCCCGCTGGGCCAAGCTCAGCCCGAACGTCACCGACCTCGTGCCCATCGCCTACGCCGCCCAGCAGGCCGGCGCTGAGGCCGTGACCCTCGTGAACACCGTGCTGGCCATGGCCATCGACGCCGAGACCGGTCGCTACCGCCTGGGCTCAGGGCCACGGGGCGGCGGGCTGTCGGGTCCCGCCATCCACCCCGTAGCCGTGCGCGCTGTGCACGACGTGCATGCCGCCCTGCCCGACCTGCCCATCGTGGGGGTGGGCGGCATCGCCCGCGGCGTGGATGCTGCTGAGCTCCTCCTGGCCGGGGCCTCCGCGGTGCAGGTGGGCACGGCGACCTTCGCCGACCCGCGGGCACCCGCGCGCGTCCTGGACGAGCTGGGCGCCTGGGCGCGCCGCACCCACCAGACCACCATCGCAGCCACCGTGGGCGCCGCCCACCGGAAGGAGATGCCGCAATGACCACCAACCTCGAGGTGTCGGCCGCCGTGCGAGCCAAGCTGGCCCTGGCGCTCGATGTCGACGACGCGGTGATGGCCCTGCGCCTGGCCCGTGACCTGCAACCGTGGTTCGGCGTGGCCAAGGTGGGACTGGAGCTGTACAGCGCGGCGGGGCCTGACATCGTCGGCGCCCTGGACGACCTCGGCTACGACGTGTTCGCTGACCTCAAGTTCCACGACATCCCCACCACCGTCGGGCGGGCGGCGCGGGTGATCGGGGCCCTGGGGGCCACCTACCTCAACCTGCACGCCCAAGGTGGCGTGGCCATGCTCCAGGCCGGGGTGGAGGGGTTCCTCGCCGGTGCCGACAGCGCCGGGCTGGCGGTGCCGACCACGCTGGCGGTGACGATCCTGACGAGCGAGCCCGACGCGCCGGCGGCCGTGCTGGCCGCGCGCGTGCAGGCCGCCCTCGATGCCGGCTGTGGCGGCGTGGTGTGCGGCGTCACCGACGTGTCCGCCGTGAAGGCCCAAGGCCCGTCGCTCGTGACGGTCGTCCCCGGGATCCGTCCCGAGGGCACGCCGAGCCACGATCAGGCCCGTCTGGGCACGCCGACCGAGGCGGTGGCGGCCGGAGCCGACATCCTCGTGGTCGGTCGGGCCGTGACCCATGCCGACGACCCCGCCTCCGTGGCAGCCGCCATCGCAGCCTCCCTCGAGCCCTGACTCGGCCTGCTCGCTTGCAGGCCGGAGAGAGCGATGTAGGGTGCGCGCCATGCCGCAGCCTCCCGTCCTGACCCCTGAGCAGCGCGAGCAGGCCCTGGCCAAGGCGGCCGAGGCTCGCCGGGCCCGAGCCGAGCTCAAGGAGAAGCTCAAGATGGGGTCGATCACCCTGCCCGAGCTGCTGGCCCAGTCGGCCTCGGACGACCACGTCGGCAAGATGAAGGTGCTGGCCGTGATCGAGGCCCTCCCGGGCGTCGGCAAGGTGAAGGCCCGCCGCACGATGGAGGAGATCGGCATCGCCGACACCCGGCGCGTGCGTGGCCTCGGCGAGCAGCAGCGCAAAGCGCTCCTCGCCGCCTTCAGCTGATCCAGCACCCCCTCGCTCGTTGCTGATCACCATCTCCGGGCTGCCCGGATCCGGTACCACCACCGTCTCGCGCCTCGTCGCCGACGCCCTGGGGCTCGAGCGCGTCCCCGGCGGGGAGGTCTTCCGGCAGCTGGCGGCGGAGGCCGGCATGTCCCTGGCCGAGTTCGGGGCGCACGCCCAAGACCATCCCGAGATCGATCTCGAGCTCGATCGGCGCCTCACCGAACGAGCGCGGGAGGGTGGGTGCGTGGTCGAGTCCCGCCTGGCCGGGTGGCTGACGGCACGGGCCGGCCTGCCGGCCGTGCGGGTGTGGATCGACTGCGACGAGGTCGTCAGCGCCGAGCGGGTGGCCGAGCGAGACGGCTCCACGGTCGGCCAGGCGCTGGTCGACAGCCAGGCCCGGGCTGCGCTCGAGCACACCAGGTACCAGGCCGTCTACGAGATCGACCTCCGAGACCGCTCCGCGTACGACCTGGTGCTCGACTCCACCCGCACGCCGCCGTCAGACCTCGCCCACGAGATCACCCGGATGGCGATGACCAGGTTCGCCTGAGCCGGCCCTACTGCAGGCCGCGGTGGGCGCCACCGTCGACCGGGATGCCCGCACCCGTGATGAACCGAGCTTGATCGGAGCACAGGAAGGCCACCACGTCGCCGAAGTCCTCGGGACGGCCCAGCACTGTGGTCGGCACGCTGGCGGCGGCGGCCGTCAGGTCGCCGCCGTGCATCGAGCGCAGGCGGTCGGTGGTGTGGGAGCCCGGCTGGGCCGAGTTCACCGTCACCCCGAAGGGGGCCACCTCGAGGGCCAGCGTCTTCAGGAACCCGGTGAGGCCGGCCCGGGCGGTGTTGGACAGGATCAGCCCGGCGATGGGCTGGCGCACGGAGATCGACGTGATGGCCACCACCCGGCCCCAGCTCTGGGCGCACATGGCCGGCACCACGGCCTGGCACATCGCCACCGCCGACAGGAGGTTCTGCTCCACGGCCGCCCGGTAGGCATCGAGATCGGGACCCTCGAAGCCACCGGGCGGGGGGCCGCCGGCGTTGGGCACGAGGATGTCGATGCCACCGAGCTGCGCCGCCGCGGCCCGCACGAACGCCGCGGCCCCGTCGGTGCTCGACACGTCGGCCTGGAGGCCGACCACATCGCCACCGTCGGCCCGCAGGTCGGCCACAGCGGCCTCGAGGCGCTGCGGATCGCGTCCGCAGATGGCGACGTGCACGCCGGCTGTCGCCAGCGAGCGGGCGGCGGCCAGGCCCAGCCCGCTCGTGGCTCCCGCTACCGCCGCCCGCTTGCCATCGATGCCGAGGTCCATGGTGGCGACACTACGCGGATGTCCGTTGACGCCGAGCGCGCTGGTACCATCGCTTGTCCCCAAAGCAAGCGAAGGAACTCGCCATGGCGTCGCGTCACGACACGATGATGAACCCCCCGATCGAGGGTCTCCTCGAGCGGGCCGGTTCCAAGTTCACCCTCGTCACCCTGGGCGCCAAGCGGGCTCGGCAGATCAACTCGTACTACAACCAGCTCTCCGAGGGCCTGGGCAGCGTCGTGCCGCCGCAGGTGTCGTCGTCGGCCCGCAAGCCGCTCTCGATCGCCTTCGAGGAGATCGACGCCGACAAGATCGTCGGGCAGTGGCCCGAGCCTGAGGTCGAGGGCGACGAGTCGCCAGAGGGCACCGAGTCGGCCGAGTAGGCCCGGCTCCACCCCCCACCGCCGATGCTGGAGGGCAAGCGGATCGTCCTCGGTGTCTCGGGGGGAATCGCGGCGTACAAGGCCGTCGAGGTCTGTCGTCGGCTCGTCGATGCGGGGGCGCACGTCATCCCGGTGCTCACCGAGGGGGCGCTGCACTTCGTGGGGCGCACCACCTTCGACGCACTCGGCTCCGAACGGGCCTGGACGTCGCTGTGGGACGAGAGCCACCCCATCCCGCACACCCATCTGGGCCAGACGGCTGATCTCGTGCTGGTGGCTCCCGCCACGGCACGGGTGATCGGCCTGTACGCGGCCGGCATCAGCGACGATCTGCTCCTCAACGTCCTCATCGCCACCCGAGCCCCCGTGGTCGTCTGCCCGGCCATGCACACCGAGATGTGGGAGCACCCCGCCGTGCAGGACAACCTGCGGGTGCTGCGGAGTCGCGGCGTGCACGTGGTGGATCCCGGCGTGGGCCGACTGGCCGGCGGCGGTGTGGGCGCCGGTCGCCTGGCCGAGCCGGAGGACGTCGTCGCCGCCGTCGAGGCGACGCTGGCCGGCCTGGCCTCGGGGGGCGACCTGGCGGGTGTGCGTGCCGTCGTCACCGCGGGCGGCACCCGGGAGCCCATCGACCCGGTTCGCTTCATCGGCAACCGGTCCTCGGGCAAGCAGGGCCACGCCGTCGCCGAGGAGGCGGCCGCCCGCGGTGCCAAGGTCACGCTCATCACGACGGTCGGCCTGGCCACGTCGCCCGGGATCGACGTGGTGCGGGTGGAGACGGCCGCCGAGATGGAGCAGGCCGTGCTCAGTCGGGCCGACGACGCCGAGCTGATCGTCATGGCGGCGGCGGTGGCCGACTTCCGGCCGGCGGCCGTGGCGGACAGCAAGATCAAGAAGGCGGGTGGCGTGCCCGAGGTGCTGCTCGAGCCGACCGCCGACATCCTCGCCGCGCTGGGGGCACGCCGCCGACCGGGCCAGACGATCGTGGGCTTCGCCGCGGAGACGGACGACCTGCGGGCCAACGCGGCCGACAAGCTGGCCCGCAAGGGCATCGATCTCATCGTGGCCAACGACGTGTCGGCCCCCGGCGTCGGGTTCGAACACGACACCAACGCCGTGGTAATCCTCGACGCCGCCGGCGCCGCCCTCGAGGTGCCCCTGACCGACAAGCGGGCCATCGCCCGCGCCATCCTCGACGCAGTCTCAACCACAAGGAGCAATCCGTGACCCGCCAGTGGACCTTCACCTCGGAGTCGGTGACCGAGGGCCATCCCGACAAGATGGCCGACCAGATCTCCGACTCGATCCTCGATGCGATCCTCGCCGAGGACCCGATGGCCCGCGTGGCCTGCGAGACGATGGTCACCACCGGCCTCGCCATCGTGGCCGGCGAGATCACCACCAACGCCTACGTCGAGATCCCCACCATCGTCCGCGACACGATCAAGTCGATCGGCTACGACCGCGAGTCGGTCGGCTTCGACGGCAACACCTGCGGTGTGATGACCTCCATCGACCCGCAGTCGCCTGACATCGCCCAGGGCGTGGACACGGCGCTCGAGACCCGCTCGGGCACCTCCGGCGAGGACATCCTCAACGCCCAGGGCGCCGGCGACCAGGGGATGATGTTCGGCTACGCCTGCGACGAGACCGACGACCTCATGCCGATGCCGATCTGGCTGGCCCATCGCCTGGCCCACCGCCTGGCCGAGGTCCGCAAGGCGGGAATCCTCCCGTACCTGCGCCCCGACGGGAAGACGCAGGTCACGGTCGACTACGAGGACAACGTCCCCAAGCGGCTCACCACGGTGCTCATCTCCACCCAGCACCAGCCGGGCCTCGACCCGGAGACCCTGATCAAGCCCGACCTCATCGAGCACGTCATCAGCCCGCTGCTCCCGGCCAACATCGACACCTCGAACGTGAAGGTGCTCGTCAACCCCACCGGCACGTTCGAGCTGGGCGGCCCCCACGCCGACTGCGGCCTCACCGGTCGCAAGATCATCGTCGACACCTACGGCGGCGCGGCTCGCCACGGCGGTGGTGCCTTCTCGGGCAAGGACCCCTCCAAGGTCGACCGCTCGGCTGCCTACGCCGCCCGGTGGGTGGCCAAGAACATCGTCGCCGCCGGCGCCGCCACCCGCTGCGAGATCCAGGTGGCCTACGCCATCGGCGTGGCCCAGCCGGTGTCGATCTTCGTGGAGACCTTCGGCAGCGAGACGGTCGACCCCGACAAGATCAGCGACGCCGTGCGCCAGATCTTCGACCTCCGTCCGGCCGCCATCATCCGCGACCTCGACCTGCGCCGGCCGATCTACCGCAAGACGGCGGCCTACGGGCACTTCGGCCGCAACGACAAGGACCTCACCTGGGAGCAGACGACCCGGGTGGACGAGATCAAGTCGGCCCTGGGGCTCTGACCGTCCCGCCCGCTGTGGCGCCGCTCGTCGTCCGGGTGCTCCCGGACGTGGCGGCCATCGACAAGGCCTTCGACTACCTGGTCCCGGACGCGCTCCGGGACCAGGTGCGCGTCGGAGACATGGTCCGCATCGAGCTGCACGGACGCCGGGTGGGGGGCTGGATCATGGAGCTCGGGGTGGACCCGCCTGACGGAGTCGACCTTCGGCCGCTGGCCCGACGCCGGGGGGTGGGCCCGCCGCCCGAGCTCCTCGAGCTGGCCGGCTGGGCGGCGTGGCGGTGGGCCGGACGGCGGGCGTCTCTCCTGAAGACGGCATCGCCGGAGCGGGCGCTGGCGCGACTGCCGGCCCGGGTCGCTGACCCTGCCGTCGACCCGCCGGTCGGTCCGGTCCTCGAGGCGGCGCTGGCGAGCGGCAAGGCGGTGGTGCGCCTGCCGCCGACGGCCGATCTCGCCGCGGTGGCGCTGGTGGTGGCCGCCCGTGGGCCGGCGCTGATCCTCTGCCCATCGGTGGCCATGGCCGCCGCCACGGCCACCCGTCTGCGGCGCAGCGGGGTGCCGGTCGCGCTGCATCCCCACGACTGGGCGGCGGGTGCGGCGGGGGCGACGGTGGTGGGCACCCGCGCTGCGGCATGGGCACCGGTGGCCGGGCTGCGCTCGGTGTTGGTCATCGACGAGCACGACGAGGCCTACCAGCAGGAGCAGGCCCCCACCTGGCACGCCCGCGACGTCGCCATCGAACGGGCGGCCCGCGCCGGTGCCACGTGCATCGTCACCTCGCCGTGCCCCACCCAGGAGGCGCTGGCCTGGGGCGAGCTCCACTGCCCGTCGGCGATCCGGGAGCGGGCGGGCTGGCCGGTCGTGGAGGTGGTGGATCGCCGGGATGAGGACCCGCGTCGAGCTGGGTTGCTGTCCCCGGCACTCACCCGGCTCGTCCGCGGCGACGAGCGCGTGCTGTGCATCCTGAACCGAACCGGCCGGGCCAAGCTCCTCGCCTGCGACGCCTGCCGGGAGCTGGCCCGCTGCACGACGTGCGAGGCGGCTGTCACGCAGCCCGATGCCGTGCTGGTGTGCGGTCGCTGTGGCACCTCCCGCCCGGTCGTGTGCCAGGCCTGCGGGGCCACGCGGTTCAGGAACGCACGGGCCGGGGTGAGCCGTGTGCGCGAGGAGCTCGAGGCGCTGGTGGGGGAGCCGGTCTCGGAGCTCACGGCGAGCACCGACAGCGACCAGCCGCTGGCGCGGGTGGTGGTCGGTACCGAGGCCGTGCTGCAGCGGATCGGACGGGCCGATGCGGTGGCCTTCCTCGACCTCGACCAGGAGCTCCTGGCCCCCCGCTACCGAGCGGCCGAGCAGGCGCTGGCCCTGGTGGCCCGGGCTGCCCGGGTGGTCGGGTCGACTCGTCGGTCAGGGCCTCGGGCAGGGGGTCGCCTGCTGCTCCAGACCCGGCTGCCCGAGCACGAGGTGGTGCGGGCGGCCCTCCACGCCGACCCTGGCATCGTCGCGGCAGCCGAGCACGAGCGTCGCCAGCTCCTGCGCTTCCCTCCCTACGCCGCGCTGGCGGAGGTGTCCGGGGTCGCCGGGGCGGCGTACATGGAGGCGCTGGGCCGACCGCCCGGTCTGCAGGTCGCCGGCCTCACCGATGGGCGCTGGCTGGTGCGCGCCGACGACCACGCCACCCTGTGCGACGCGCTGGCAACGGTGAAGCGCCCGCCGGGCCGGCTGCGCATCGAGGTGGATCCCCAGCGGATCTGACGGGCCCTAGAAGTGCGTCGGCAGCCAGGGGGCCAGGGGCGACGACAGCAGCGCGCCCAGTCGGGCCACGCCACCGACCGACTCCTCGTCGACATGACCGGTCTGGTGCAGGCGCACCACCGAGGTGCCGCCGAGGTAGGCCGCGCTCAGGGCGGCGACGGGGAGGCGCACGTCGGCCGACTCGGTGGTGGCGGTGACGTCGGCGCCATCGGGGCCGAGCTCCACGGCCCAGCGCCCGCTCGCCAGATCGAGGGCGTCGACGACCTCCACGACGACGCTGTCGGCTCGGGTGGCCCGACGAGCGCTCAGCGCGTCGGGCACCGAGAGGATCCGCGCCCAGAGGCTGTCGGAGCGGTCGAGCTGCGCCGCCATCCGGCCATCGGTGAGCCACAGCGGCAGCGGGTCGTCGACGCTGCGCATCTCCGCCGACACCGTGGTGGTCCAGTCGACGTCGCACACGTGGCGCCACAGCTCGCGCTCCGCCTCGGGGGTGGTGCCGGCAAGGAGCCGTACCTCCAACCGCCCAGCCGGCCGGTTGCGGGTCCACTCCTCCCGCACGCTGTAGGTCACTGCGCCGCCGAGCCGGCCGTCGTCGTCGTGCCACACCGCGGCCCGGTACAGCGCCACGTCGTCCTTGTCGCCCGGCCACGGGTTGATCCCCGCCACGCGCTCCCAGAACCACTCCGTGCGCTGGATGCCCCCGGGGATGCGGGCCAGGTTGGCGTCGTGCACGGCCTCGAGGGCGGGGCGCAGCTCGGCCGGTGTCACGAGGGTCGTGGTGCCGGTGGGGGCGGCGAGGAAGCGCGCGTGGGCGGAGTCGATCTCCCAGCGGCATCCGTCGGCCGCGGCGGCGTAGCCGTAGTGCCCGTAGATGGGCCACTCGGCGGCCATGAGCACCGCCGTGGGCACCTGCTCGTCGACGAGCTGCTCGAGCTGGGCTCGCATGAGCCGGCGAAGGTGGCCCTGGCGGCGATGGGTCGGGAGCACGGCCACGGACGTCACGGCGCCGGTGCGCACCCACCCGCCGGGCACCGACAAGGAGGTGGGGAACCAGCGCGCCACGCCCACGAGGGCGCCGTCGGCGGTGAGCGCACCGTGGGAGCGGTCGGCGTCCCAGTGCTCGGCCCACGAGGCGACGACGTCATCGGCCACCGAGCCCAGCATGGTGGTGCTCACCAGGCGCGCCCCGGGGATGAGCTCGTCGGGGGTCAGGGTCCGCGTGGTGGGTGCACTCATGAGGGCGACGCTAGGACGGAGCGGCCTCGCCGGGGGAGGGGTTTGGCGTCGCGCCGCCCGCCGATGCGGTCCACGTCTGGCGCCGCACCTCGTAGAGCGCGATCGACGCGGCGGTGGCCACGTTGAGCGAGCCCACCCGTCCGAGCAGCGGCACGAAGGCGACGTCGTCGCACGCTGCCATCGTGGTCGACGTGAGACCGCGGTCCTCGTGGCCGACGATCACGCAGGTCGCCGGGCCCAGGGTCAGCTCGTGGAGCGGCACGGCGCCGTCGGCCAGCTCGATGCCGACGACCCGGTAGCCCGCCGTCCGGGCAGCCTCGGCGGCGGCGACCCCGTCGTCCACGCGGTGGAACCTGAGATAGCGGTCGGTGCCCAGTGCGGTCTTGCCCACCTTGGGGTCCTCCGGCTCCGGGGTGCGCCCGGACAGCCACACGTCCTCGAC
>JBKJIL010000010.1:0-6041 GCA_046598435.1 Acidimicrobiales bacterium | reverse complement strand
ACCGCCTCGAGGCGGCGACGCTCGGTGATGTCGTCGATGACCACCACCGCGCCCACCTCGTGGGAGCGCTGCTCGAGGCTGATCCCGCTCAGCACGAGGGTGCGACGCGGCGGCCCGAACAGGTCCACCGTGCGGCTCGGCTCCTCGGCGCCGGCGGTCAGCACCGCGGCGGCCAGCTCGTCGATGGCTTCGGCGACGAGCGCTTCACCGTGCCGGGCGGCCAGGTAGCCGGCGGCCACGTGGTTGCGAAAGACGATGCGCCCGTCGGCATCGAACACGACCACGCCCTGGGGGATCACCCGCAGCGCGCTGGCCAGGCGGGCCTCGACCACGGACACGTCGGTGTCGCGGAGCAGCGTCCGCTCGACGGCCCGCTCGACGACCGACGCGGCCTCCGCCAGTCCTGGACCGGCCGGCAGCACATCGGTGAGGCGCTGTCCCGCGGCCACGAGCTGGCGGGCCACGCGTCGTTGATCGATCACGACGGCGGCCAGGAGCAGCGCGAGGACAGCGGCGCTGACGCCGAGGACAGCGGTCACTCGTCGTCTGGCTCCGGCGGGGCCCCCGACCGGGCAGCGTGGCGAGCCGCACCGGTGTGCTCGGGGAGCCAGCCGGTCACCATGTACTGCACCCGCTCCCCGATGTTCACGGCATGGTCGCCGATGCGCTCGTAGTAGCGCCCGACCAGCGCCAGCTGCACCGCGACCTGCACGTCCTGCTGCTCGGCGGGGAGCTCCAGGATGGTCTGGATGTAGTCCTTGTGCAGCTGGTCGAGGCGGTCGTCCATGTCGTCGATGGCGGCCGCCATCCCGGCGTCGCGCGCGGCATAGGCGTCCATGGCCAGCTGGTACAGGCGCACCGCCTCGTTGGCCATGGCCTGGAGGAGGCTGCGCAGCGGGTCCGGCACCGGGGTGCCGTAGAGACGACGAGCAGCCTTGGCCACGTTGACCATCAGGTCGCCCGAGCGCTCGATCTCGGAGGTCAGGCGGATGGCCGTCACCACGGCGCGCATGTCGCCCGCCATGGGCTGCTGGCGGGCCAGCACCGTGAAGCAGCGCTCCTCGATGTCGAGGGTCAGCGCATCGAGCTCGTCGTCACCCTCGATGAGGGCCTGGGCGGCGGCCAGATCCAGCCCCAACAGCACCTCGGTGCCTCGCATGATCGTCTCGGTGACCCGCGCCGCGGCGCGAAGCAGGTCGCGCTGGATGTCGTCGAGCTGCTGGTGGAAGGTGGAGCGAGACTCGGACATGGATCCCTACCTGACCTTTGCAACGAGATGGGCGGGTTCGCCGAAGACCGGATGCCCGGAGCGGCGGTCGGCGGGGCGCGGGTGGGCCATCAGCCGAACCGGCCGGTGACGTAGTTCTCGGTGCGCTCGTCGCTCGGGTTCGAGAACATCTTGTCGGTGCTGTCGCACTCCACGAGCATGCCCGTGCGGGTGTCGCTCTCGGAGTTGACCTCGGTCGTGAAGAACGCCGTGCGGTCGCTCACGCGCGCCGCCTGCTGCATGTTGTGGGTCACGATGATGATCGTGTAGCGATCCTTGATCTCCTGCATCAGGTCCTCGATGCGGGCGGTGGCGATGGGGTCGAGCGCCGAGCAGGGCTCGTCCATGAGCAGCACCTCAGGGTCGTTGGCGATGGCGCGCGCGATGCACAGCCGCTGCTGCTGCCCGCCGGAGAGGCTCAGCCCCGACGCCTTCAGCCGGTCCTTGACCTCGTCCCACAGCGCCGAGCCCCGCAGGGCTTGCTCCACGATGTCGTCCATGTTCCCCTTGACGCCGGCGATCTTGGGGCCATAGGCGACGTTGTCGTAGATCGACTTGGGAAAGGGGTTCGGCTTCTGGAACACCATGCCGATGCGGCGACGTACCTCCACCGGGTTCACGTCGCGGTGGTAGAGGTCGACGCCGTGGTAGGTGATCGACCCGTCGACCCGCGCGCTGTCGATGAGATCGTTCATGCGGTTGAAACAGCGCAGCACCGTCGTCTTGCCGCAGCCGGAGGGGCCGATGAAGGCGGTGATCTCCTGGCGGTTGACCTGGATGTCGACATCGCGCACGGCCCGGAAGGCGCCGTAGTGCACATTGAGGCCGGAGACCTCGAAGACGGGCTCGGCCGCCCGGGCGGGCGCAGGAGCAGTGGGGACAGGGCGCAGGTCCACGTTGCGAGACTCCGTGCGGTGGGCGTCAGGGGCCATGGGATCAGGTCCGCTTCTTCTCGTAGCGCGATCGCAGGGCGATGGCGATGGTGTTCATGACCAGGACGATGGCCAGCATCACGATGATGGCGGCCGCCGCGATCTCGTCGAACCCCTCCCGGGGGGTGCGGGCCCAGTCGGCGATGACGATGGGCAGCGCGGTGAAGCGCTCCTGGAGCTGTGACGGGTCGAGCAGGCCCTGCTTGCCCGGGAGCAGACCGGTGACCGCCCCGCAGAGCAGGAGCGGGGCGGCCTCGCCGATGGCCCGGGCCAGGGCCAGCACCGTCCCCGTGATGATGCCGGGCAGCGCGTAGGGCAGCACCTGGGTGCGGGTGACCTCCCACCGGGTGGCCCCCACGCCGTAGCCGGCTTCGCGCAGTGAGGCGGGCACGGCGCGGATGGCCTCCGCGGAGGTGATGATCACGATGGGCAGGACGAGGATGGCGAGGGTGATGCCGGCCGCCATCACCGAGCGACCCCCGGTCAGGCCACCGAGCTGCTGCACGAAGATGGTGAGCCCCAGGATCCCGTAGACGATCGACGGGACGCCGGCCAGGTTCCGGATGTTCACGTCGATGAACCGGGACAGGCGGCCCTTGGTGGCGTACTCCTCGAGGTACAGCGCCGAGGCCAACCCGATCGGGAACGCGAACACCACCACGAACACGCCGATCCAGAACGTGCCGCGGATGGCCTGGAACACGCCGGCGGTCTCGGCCTTGGTGCGCAGCCCGCCCGACAGGAACGACTCGGCCCGTGAGCTGAAGACGCCTGCACCGGTGGTGCCGACGTCGAAGAACAAGGAGGCCAGCACGGTGAGCGAGATGCCGAGCGACGCCAGGAGCAGCAGCTTGAAGACCATGCCCTTCACGTCTGCCTTGCCGCCGGTGAGCTGCTCGTGGACGGAGGCGGCGGCGGCCTGCCCACCGCCGGCCAGGGTGGTCAGCGCCATCAGTAGGCCTCGCGGACTCGGCGCACGAAGCGGCTGGCCAGCAGGTTCAGCACGAGCGTGAGCACGAACAGGACCGCCCCCACGAAGTAGAGGCTCTGGAAGGTGAGGGCCTCGCCGACCACCTGATCGGTGCCCTGGGCCTGGGTGGCCATGGCCGCCGTCATGGTGAGGCCCGGCTTGAGCGGGTTCACCTGGAAGGCCTGGTTCCCGGCCGCACCGCCGGCGATGAACACCACCATCGTCTCGCCGATGGCCCGGGACACGGCGAGGATGCAGGCCGCCACGAGCCCCGACACGGCGGCCGGCACCACCACCGTCGTCACCGTGGTGCGCTTGCGGGCCCCCATGCCGTAGCTGGCCTCCCGCAGAGCACTCGGGACGGCCCGCAGGGCGTCCTCCGACACCGAGGCCACGAGCGGGATCGAGAGGATCCCCACCGCGATGCCGGCGGACGTGAGGTTGAACAGGTCGGCGCCGAAGAAGCGCTGCACGATCGACGGAGAGATGACCGAGATGGCGAAGAACCCGAGCACCACGCTGGGGATGCCGGCCAGCACCTCGAGCGTCGGCTTCAGCGCCTTGCGCACGCGGGGTCGGGCGTACTCCGACAGGTAGATGGCGGCACCGAGCCCAACCGGCACGGCCACGATCATCGCGATGACCGTGGTCCAGAGGCTGCCGACGAGCAGGGTCCGGATGTCGTAGACGCCCTGGCGGGGGAACCAGCCGTCGGACAGCAGCACGGTCGACCACTCGACCTGCGTGACGAAGGTGAACGTCTCCCGGGCGAGGGACCACACGATGCCGGCGCTGACGGCGACCGACACCGCGGCGCCGAGCGTGAGCAGCCCACGGACGATGGCCTCGGTGCGAACGCGACGCGGGTCACCCCGGAGGTCGGAGAGCTGCAGCGACTGGTGGGGGAGGGAGAGGTCGGACACGGTTCCTGTCCTCGGGGGCGGCGGAAGAGATCATCGCAGAACCGGACCGGCGACCTCCCCGATTGGGAAGGCCGCCGGTGCGGATCAGGGGTGGGCTGGTGTCAACCGCTGGTGGTCTTGGACTCCCAGGTGGCCCGGGTGGCCTCGAGCTGGTCGGCCGGGAGATCGACGTAGCCGATCTCGGACACCGAGGCGACGCCCGTGTCGCTGAGGTAGAAGTCGACGTAGCCGGTCACGGCCGGGTTCTCCTCGGCGGCCGCCGCGTTCACGTAGATGTACAGCGCACGGCTGAGCGGGTAGGTGCCGTCGGCGATCGTCTCCGCGCTCGGAGCGATGCACTCGCCGCCCGGCTCCTTGGCCACGGCCAGCTCCTTCACCTCGTCGCCAGCCTCCTCGGCGAAGGCGAAGCCGACCCAGCCCAGCGGGGCGTCGGAGGCCTCCATGGCCGCGATGATGGCGGTGTCGTCAGCCTGTGAGGCGTAGTCCGGGCGAGCGGCGCCGATCTGGTCCTCGGTGATCTGGCCGGTCTCGACGCGAGCCTCGGCGATCTTCTTGAAGGCGATCTCGAGGAAGCTGTCGTAGGTGCCCGACTCAGCGCCGGGAGCGGTGACCACGAGCTCCGCGTCGGGGAGCTTGGTGGTCGACCCCAGCTCGCTCGCGAGGGCGGACGCGTCCTTCCAGTTCTTCACGCCCTTGGCCTCGGGGCCCACGAGTGCGTAGAGGTCCTCGAAGCTCAGGCACTCGACCGACGTGTTGGCCGGGTTGGTGAGGACCGAGATGCCGTCGAAGCCGATCTTGAGCTCGATGAACGTCACGCCCGCGTCGGCGCACGCCTTGGCCTCATCGGGCTTGATGGGCCGGGAGGCGTCGGAGATGTCTCGCCGGCGCAGAAGAGCTTGAAGCCGTCGCCGGTGCCGGGGCCGTCGACGGTGGCGCCGATCCCCGAGCAGTCGAGCAGCTTCTCGCCCACGGCGGCGGAGATGGGCTCGACGGTGGACGAACCGGACACGGTGAGCTCACCTTCGACGTCGGTGGGACAGGCGTCGGCGCTGGTCCCGCCGGTGCCGGTGGTGCTGGTCGCGGTGTCGGTCTTGTCGCTGCCGCCGCAGGCGGCGGCGACGAGCCCGAACGCGAGCAGCAGGGTGAGCCAGGCGGTCGGCTTCTTCTTGGGCACGTGCCCTCCTTGCCAAGAGGTGTCATCCGGGTGACGACACATCGCTACCGCGAACCCTAGGGAGCCTCGGTGACCGTGGAGGGGGGCCGAGGTGAACACGAGGTGAACGCCAGGGCAACGTTCGACGGACGACCTCAGGCTCGGCGCCGTGCCCTCGAGCGAGCGATCTCCTCGAGGCGCAGGTGGGCATCGATGGTGCCCCCGGCAGGCACGTGCTCCCAGCACCCGTCGCTCGTCAGCTCCCACGCCAGCGTGTCGTCGGCGAGCTCCACGTCGAGCACCTCCTGCAGCCGGGCCTGCAGCTGCGGGTCGACGACCGGCACCAGGGCCTCGACCCGCCGGTCGAGGTTCCGGGGCATGAGGTCGGCGGAACCGAGGAGGAAGCGCGGTTGGCCCGGCCCGGCCCCGTTGGCGAAGCGGTAGATCCGCGAGTGCTCGAGGTAGCGACCCACGATCGAGCGAACCCTGATGTGCTCCGACAGGCGAGGGACGCCGGGCACCAGACAGCAGATGCCCCGCACGATGAGGTCCACCTCGACGCCCGCGGCCGACGCCCGGTAGAGCGCTTCGATCGTGGCCTCGTCGACCAGGCTGTTCATCTTCAGGGTGATGCCGGCCGGGGCGCCGGCCTTGGCCGCCTTCACCTCGCGGCGGATGAGCTTGTCCAACCCTGAGCGAGTCGTGTGCGGGGAGACGAGGAGCTTCTTGTACTGCACGTCGCGGCCATAGCCGGTGAGGTAGTTGAACAGCTGGCTGAGGTCGGACCCGATGTCGG
>JBKJIL010000262.1:0-11252 GCA_046598435.1 Acidimicrobiales bacterium | reverse complement strand
CCGAGTTCAGCCTCGACAACCTCCTCGCCGCGACCACCCTGCCCATCACCCACGACGGCACACAACGCCGCCCGCGGCACACCCCCGACTCCAACCGCACCGGCAGCCCGGAGCAGCACCTTGAGCCACCCCGGGTTTGATGCAGTGCTCGTTCCGTGGTCTTCGGGCTCGGCGCGCTCCAGGAGGTGCACGGGTCTAGGTGGCGTTCGAGTCATGCCCCGTAGAGCCGGCATCGCCCTCGGGCAGATCCACGAGGGGTTCGGGTCAGTCCTCCGGAGCGGTCTCCTCGATCGTCCGCACCTGTCCGACGAACGCCGGTAGGTCGTCGCGAGCGGCGGCCACGAGGACGTCGAGATCGACCGACCAGTACCCGTGCACGATGCGATTGCGAACTCGGACCGGGTCGCTCCACACGACATGAGAATGAGCGGCCTTGGTGGCTTCCGACAGCTGAGCGACTGCTTCTCCGAGCACGGTGAAGTTCCACAGGAGCGCATCTCGGCGGTCCCGGTCCTCCTCGAGGTCCAACGCCGTGCGCGCGACCGTCAACTCGACGATGCGCTCAGCTGCCTCGATGATCTCGACGAGCAGGAGCCGGTCACGCTGCATACAGCGTACGAGCCTCAGCCAGGACGTCGTCTCGGATGAGGCGGTGCAAGGCCCGCTTCGCCACGAGGTCCACCGGTCGATCGAACAGCCTGGCGAGCTCGTCCTCGAGCTCGTTGATCGCGAACCCGAGGTGGGCTCCTGGCACGAGCACGTAGAGCAGATCGACATCGCTCGCCTCGCTCGCTTCGCCGCGGGCAACCGAGCCGAACACCGCAAGCTCCGCCACGCCGTATCGCCGGCACAGCTCGGCCAGACGCGCGCCGTCGACGGGGTGCCCATCGATCAGCGTTGTCGTCGGAGCGGTCATGCCCGTCATTCTCGCACCCGCGCGCCGCTGCGCGGCTGAACCTTGCCCGTGCCCCGCGGAAAACCCGCGGGAGGTCTTGGACGGGGTGTCATGAGCCGTCATCGGGCGGCACCCCGCACCCCTCCCGAGCAGGGTGTTCGCGATTCTCGAGCTCCTCACCAGGGGCGTCGACTGCCTTCACACGGCAGGGGTCAGGGGTTCGAGTCCCTTCGCGCCCACCACGGATGCCGGTCAGCGACGGCCGATGGCTTGTCACGGAGTCGCTTGGGTGTGCGCCACTTCGATGCCGTCAGGTCTCGATGCTGTCAGGTCTCGATGACTGCCTCGAGGCGCCAGAGCCGGCGCATCTCCTCGCACCGGTCGAGCAGTACGTCGAGTGGGCCGACGTCGTCGACCCGACCGTTGCGCAGCACCACGACCTGATCGGCATGCTGCAGCACCGCCCGGCGGTGCGAGACGGCCAGCACGGTGCGGCTGCGGTCGCCGAGCACGCGGGTCCACAGCGCCGCTTCGGTCTCGACGTCGAGCGCGCTGGACAGGTCATCGCACACCAGCAGCTCGGCTCGGCGCACGAACATGCGCGCCGCCGCCGTTCGCTGGATCTGCCCGCCCGACAGTCGGACGCCGCGGGAGCCGATTCGGGTGGCGAGCCCATCGGGCATGTCGTCGAGGTCGTCGTCGAGCACGGCGAGACGGATGGCGTCGTCGATGTCGCCGTCGGCGCCGAGGAGGATGTTGTCCTCCAGCGTCTCGCTGAAGAGCTGCGGCACCTGCGGTGTGTAGGCGGTGCGGGGCGGGACCAGGAAGGTGGCGGGTGCCTCCACGACGCGGTCGTTCCACGTGATGGTGCCGGCGGCCGGCACCAGCCCGAGGATGCTCTGCAGCAGCGTGGTCTTGCCCGAACCGACGCGACCGGTCACCACGGTGAACGAGCCCCGCGGCAGAGAGAGCGACACGTCATCGACACCCCTTCCGCCCTCGCCGTGCCGGTAGGTCAGGCCGTCGATGCGCAGCTCGCGAAGCGGCCCCACGGCCCGCCGCGGGGTGGTCTTCGGTGGCAGGGCACCCCGCTCGAAGATCTCGTCGTCGGCGACGAGGGCACCGGGCTCGCTGCCCGACAGCAGCTCGTGCAGGCGTCGGTACGACACGCCGAGCTGGCGGTACCCGGTGAGGCCGCCCCCGACGTCGTGGGTGAGCTCCTCGAAGATGCGCAGGAAGTAGACGAACAGCGCTAGGTCGCCGACGCTGAAGGCGCCGCGCTGCAGGGCCTGGCCGGCGAAGATCAGCACCACGCCGGTGCCGAGGTTCACCACCCAGAACGAGCCCTTGAGCACCTCCTCGAGGAGTCGGTCGCGCACCGCCGCCCGGCGCCGGTTGGCGTTCAGCTCGTGGAACCGGGCCACGACGCGCGCTTGGGCGTTGCCGACCTGGATGGTCTGCACCGCTGCGAACACGTCGCTGATGTAGCCGGTGAGCGCCGAGGTGCGCACCTGGTTGGCGTGGCGGTAGACGACGATCCGTCGGCGGGCCAGCTCGACCATGACGATCACGGCCGCCAGCGGCAGGAACACCGCGGCGGTGATGACCGGGTCGATGGTGAGCATCACGCCGATGGCGATGGCGCCCGTGAAGGCCGACCCGATCACGTTGTTGAACCCGATCGGCCACCAGATCACGTGCTCGACGTCGTCGCGGAAGCGGCTCACGGCCTCGCCCGGCGACGAGGGGAGGGCGCGCCCTCCGGGCAGCTCCAGGATGCGGCGCAGGAGGTTGCGCTGGAGCATGGCGGCGTTGGCGTAGGCGAAGGCGCCGTTGGTCGACTGGAGGGTGATCGACGTGATGAGCGTGGCCACCACCTTCATGGCGAGCAGCGCGAGCGGCCACAGGAGCCAGTCGAGCGACGCCTGGGAGGCGCCGTCGGCCAGACGGTCGAACACGACCTTGGCGGCGATGCCGGGCAGGATCCCCGATCCCCAGCCGAGGAGCACACCGGCCAGGTTGATCAGCTGGCGGCGGGGACGGAAGCGGTGCTGGCGCCACGCGTACCGGTAGGACGCCCAGGGTTCGGTCGTGGAGGTCATCCGACCACCACGTCGAGGCCGGTGCGCAACAGCGCCCCGAAGCGCGACGTCTCGTCGGCGGCCAGCACCTCGCGCCGCCCGAGCTCGACGACCCGGCCGTGGTCGAGCACGCAGATGGTGTCGCAGCGCTCGAGCGTGGCCAGCCGATGGGCGATGACCACTCCCGTGCGGCCGTCGAGCAGCGCGTCGACGGCCTCCTCGAGCACGGCCTCGGTCGCCGGGTCGAGCCGCGACGACGCCTCGTCCAGGATCACGACCGCGGGGTCGGCGAGGAACGCTCGGCCGAACGACAGCAGCTGCGACTCACCGGCCGACATGCCGGCGCCGCCGTCGCCCACCACCGAGTCGAGCCCGTCGGGCAGCGCGTCGAACCACGAGCCCAGCCCCAGCCGTCGGATGGCGGCGACGATGCGATCGTCGGGGACGGTCTGATCGAAGAGCGTGAGGTTGTCGCGCACGTTGGAGCGCAGCACATGCACCTCTTGGGTCACGAGGGCCACGCGGTCGCGGAGGTGACGGCGCTGCATCTGGCGGAGGTCGACGCCGTCGATCTCGATCGACCCGTGGCGGGGATCGTGGAACCGCACGAGCAGCCGGGCGATGGTCGACTTGCCGCTGCCCGTTCGGCCGACGATGCCGAGCACCGTTCCGGCCGGAACGTCGATGGTCACGTCATGGAGCACGTCGGGGTCGGTGCCGTAGCCGAAGGACACGCCACGAAGCGCCAGCGGGAGCGCACCAGGGGCGAGCTCGGCGCCGGGGCCGTCGGTGATCTCGCTGCCGAGGCTCAGGAGGTGCATGACGCGGCGGCCGCCGGCGATCGCCTGCTGCAGAGCCTCCACCTGGTGCGAGACGTTGTCGAGCGGGGCGATCAGGAGCTGGGCGTAGAAGTACAAGGCGAAGGCCTCGCCGAGCGTGATGGACCCGCGCTGCACGAGCACGGCGGGCACCGCGAACGCCAACCCGATCACCCCGGCTTCGATGACGCCGTTCGTCGCCCACGGGATGGCGTCCATCTGGCGGGCCCGATGGATGCTCCACAGCCGGTCGCGGGCTCGCTGGTAGAAGCCTCGGAGCGTGAACGCCTCGGCGCCCGACGAGCGGATGTCCTGGGTGCCGGCGAGCCGCTCCTCCAGGAAGCCGAAGAGCGTTGCGCTCTCCTCCCGCGACCGCTCCCACGCGTTGGCTGACACCCGTCGCACGGCGACCAGCGTGAGCAGGGCCACGATGGCGAACGCGGTGAGGACGGCGCCGGCGTAGGTGCTCTGGAACCACACGACGCTGAGCACGCCGGCGAGCAGCAGGACGCTGCCCACCACGTTTAGGAGGAACTGAGCGAAGAACAGGCTGAGGCCGGTGAGGTCGCCGTCGATGCGCTCGATGAGCTCGCCTGGCGGATGCGTCTCGTGGAACCCGGGATCGAGGTCGAGGCAGTGCGCCATGAGGTCGGCCCGCAGATCGTTGGTGGTCAGCCAGCCGACGAGCTCGCTGAGCCACGCCGCCACCACCCGCAGCGCCTGCTGCAGGAGCACGGCCCCGACGTAGAGCGCCGTCACCCATCGCAGCGACCTCGCCTCGGGGTCCGTGGCCCGGTCGATGAACGCCCGCACCACCTGCGGCGTGGCGACCTGCAGCCCGATCGTCGCGAACAGCGCGAGGGCGAGCACGCCGACGAGCCTGCGGTGGGGCCGCAGGTACGTCGTCACCAACCTGTGCCACTCGGCCCAGCTCATCGCCGCCAGCCTCCCATCGTGATCGGCGATCCCGCCCAGAGGTTTCGCCCGCTCGGTGCGGTTCAGCGCTGCGCAGGCATGATGGGCGCCATGTCGATGCTCGAGTTCCCGGAGGAGCCGCGTGGTGCGGAACCACCCTCCGCCGCCGCGGCTGGCGTGGACCCGCGAGATCCTGTGGCGGTGGCGAGCACCGTGGCTGGTTGGGCGCTCGAGCGCTTCGGCGGGCCGGTGGAGTTCCTGTCGGCCTTCACCCGGAGGTTCAGGGGTTCGAGCGCTGGCCGGACCTGGGCTGCCTCACCCGTCGATGTCGACGCCGCACGCGTCGAGGATCCAGGCGGCGCCCGGGGTGTCGCTCTGCACGCCCTCGGCGCCGAAGATCTCCTGGAGGGCCGCCTCGGCGGCGTCGGCGTCTGTCGCGTCGGCGAACGCCGCCGCGATCGTGGTCCCGAAGGCGAGCGACTCCGCCACATCGGGTCGGGCGGCCGCGTCGACCTGGTCGATCCCGTCGGTCAGCTGCAGCAGGAGGCGGCGGATGTTCTCGTAGCCGACGCGACGGACGGTGAACTCCTCGGCGTCGGTGTCGGCCTTCAGGAACAGGTCGTCGACCTCGCCCACCACGGCGCACCACTGGTCTCGGGTGGTGATCCCGACTGTCACCGACACGGTGTCGGTGGCGGCCAGGGCGACGTGGGCCCCGTCGCCGGCCTGGAGGCACAGCTCGTGGCGACCCGGCTCGAGGTAGATGGAGCCGTCCGATTGCCCCTTGCCGAAGTGCACGTGATCGGCGTCCTTGGCAAGGGCATCGCCGGGCTCCGCGCAGCCCGCGTCGGCGATCACGTGGAAGTGTCCACTTCCCTCGTGCACCTCTCCCGCCTCCTCGATGGTCAGCCCGTCGGCGGTCATGGCCAGGCTCACGGGGCCCGCGACGGTGGCGTCGCCGGCCGGCTCCTCGAAGGACACTGCGGCGTCATCATCGCCGCCGCCACAGGCGCTGAGCACCAGTGCCATGGGTACGACGAGCGCAAGCGCGCGTTTGGGGAACCGGGTTGAGCGCATGACCGCCTCCTCGATCGGCCGAGCTCTTCGACTCGATCTGTGGGCTGTGTCGCGTCGCGAGCCGCAGGCGGTTCGCTCCGGGTGGTCGGGTCAGGTCTCGAAGGTGCGGAGCTCGACGCGGTTGTGCCACCGCCCGATGGGCCCACCGTGCGGACGCGGTGCGTAGGGTTGGTCCGTGGGCGAGAAGGTTCGACCGAGTGCACGGGCGGCCGATCCGGCGACTCGCGCCGTGCAGACGCTCCTCGGGAGCCAGTTCGGGCTGCTCCTGCTCGCGGCTGACCTCGGTGTGGTGTGGGTGAGCGAGGGCGCGGCGGCCCTGATGCGGCAACCCCCGCAGGAGCTGATCGGCCGCAACGCCACCGAGTTCCTCGATCCTGAGCAGAGCCCTGCCGTGCTCGACGCCGTCGGCGCGCTGCTGAGCACCATCCACGACGGGTCAGGCGGCCGTGGCTGGGACCTACCGGAACGGGTCCGGCTGCGCTGTGGCGACGGCGTGTCCCGCGACTTCGAGTTCAGCGGTCGGGCCGTGGAGGCGGACACGGAGGAGATGCTCCTCGTGTTCCATGACGTGAGCGAGCGGGTTCGTCTCGAGGACGTGCTCAAGGCGGTGACCGAGCACGACCTCGAAGGGGCGCTTGAGCAGTTCCTGGCGCTGGCCGCCTCGCAGCTCCAGACCGGCGTCGGGATCGCGCTCCACCCGTCGCTGGGCGGGTCCCTGTATCGGTCGATCGGTGCCCGGGAGACCCTCTTCGACGGCCTCGACGTCGCCGCCCCGGCCGCCCACGTGCGTGCCATCGCGGCGCCCGTGGGCGCTGCGGCGGGGTGGCTGGTGGTCGACCGGACGGACATGACCAGATGGGACGAGGAGACCCTGGACCGCCTCGCCGCGGTCCTCGGTGTCGTGCTCGCCAACCAGGCCACCTTCACTCACCTCGTGGATGCGGCTGCCACCGACGCGCTCACCGGACTGTCGAACCGTCGCGTGCTGGACATGGCGCTGGCGGCGGCCAGCCTGAGCCCCAGCCAGGGTTGGGCAGTGCTCTACTGCGACCTCGACCGGTTCAAGGCCATCAACGACGGCCATGGTCACGAGGCAGGTGACGCCGTGCTGCGCGTCGTGGGGGAGCGGCTCCGCCAGGTGGTGCGCGGTGGCGACGTGATCGCCCGCACGGGCGGCGACGAGTTCGTGATCCTGGTCCACGCGCCGCGCGAGCAGGCCGAGGACCTGGCCGAGCGGGTGCGGCGTCGGCTGGGTGAGCCGATCGCCGACCGGCTGGGCACGTTCATCGTCGGTGCCAGCGTCGGCGTGGCCGCGGGCACGACCGCCTCGGAGGTGCGGGGCCTGCTCACCGCCGCCGACGACGCCATGCGCATCGACAAGGCGATCCGCCGCCTCGCCGCGTCGCCCGACCGCTGACCGGCCGCTCAGCTGGCGTCGAGGATGTCGATCACG
The DNA here is from genome assembly GCA_046598435.1 of Acidimicrobiales bacterium. GTDB lineage: Bacteria > Actinomycetota > Acidimicrobiia > Acidimicrobiales > VFJN01 > VFJN01. Next base: position 4,013 of record JBKJIL010000262.1, on the reverse strand, counting down.
AACACGAGGGTGGCGCCCGGGGGGATCGTGGGGGGACTGCCGGCGTCGCCGTAGCCGTCGGCGGCCGGGATGACGAGGAGCACCTGGGAGCCGATGGTCTGGCCGACGAGGCCCTTGTCCCAGCCCGGGATGACCCCGCCGGTGCCGATGGGGAAGCTGGCCGGCGAGCCGCTCTCCCACGAGGAGTCGAACACCTCGCCGGTGTCCCAGAGCACGCCGGTGTAGTGGACGGTGATCGTCTGACCCGTCTCGACGACCGCGCCCTTGCCCTCGATCAGCGGCTGCACGACGAGCTCGGTGGGTGCCGCGCCCTCGGGCACCGTGATGGTGGGGGCGCCGTCGTCCGCCAGCACCACGGTGGGCTGCCCCTCGACCGGATCGACGGCCGTGCCCTCAGCGCGGACCAGCGGGATGCGGACGTCGTGCACGTCGACGACGAAGAGCAGCGTGTCGTCGGCCTCGAGGCCATCGTCGGGGCTGCCGCCCTGCGGGCCGAACCCGTCGTCGGGAGCGATGGCGGCCAGGGCCCGGCTGCCAGGGTGCAGGCCCAGCAGCGCGGTGCGCACGCCGGCCAACAGGTTCGGGTCGACGGTGACCTGCGGGGGCTCGCCACCGTAGGAGGTGCTGTACTCGCTGCCGTCGCGGGCGTTGATGAACACGAAGTCGAAGGTCACCGTCGCGCCGTCCACCACCTCTTCGCCCTTGGCATCACCGTCGACGAGCACCTTGCGCACGGTGGTGCCGACCGACAGCGGCTGCTCGCCCTCGGCACCTGTCACCTTGATCCCGTCCAGGGCGTCCAGGGCGTCCTGGTCGTCGGCGGCGGTGCCGGCGGCCCGTGGGCCAGAGGTGTCGAGGGTGGCCTCGGAGTCGCCGCAGGCGGCGAACAGCAAGGCGGGGGCGAAGAGGAGCGGCAGGGCGCGTCGGAGCACGGTGGTCCTTCGGGTCGGGGGGTTAGCCGGTGGTCTGGGCTGCGATCCCACGACCGACCAGCACCTCGGTAGAGGCGAGCTCGGGGATGGGGGACAGCAGGCGGATCTGGCCGGGGACGTCGCTGCGGACGGCCACGTTGGCGATGGTTGTGGACTCGGCGGCCAGGATGCGGCCGTCGAGGGCCCGGTAGACAGCAGTCACGTCGACGCCGTCCTCGGCCTCGGGCCACGTCGAGTGGACGGTGAAGCGGGTGACGGCCCCGCCGTTCTCCTCGGGCTCGGTGACGACGCCGTCGACGGTGAGGGTGCCCTCAGTGGACGCCGGCAGGAGCCAGGCGGTGACCTCCACGGTCACGACGAGCTGGGTGGGCTCCACGATCGGCTCGATCACCGTGCGCCCGAGCGCCATCCGACTGCCGGGCATCACGGCATTGAGGAGGACGTGGTCGACGAGCAGCTCGGCCCCGGACGGGTCGAGGATCTGGGTCGTCACCCGCACGCCGGTGGCCATGACCTCCGCGTTCGGGTTCTGCAGGATCATGCCGTAGCCGCCCAAGGTGGCCGCCGAGTCGAAGGGGTCGGGCCAGCTCGACACCCCTTGCTCGGCCACGACGAGCGGTGCACCGGTGCGGGCCGGCTCGGTGGTGCTGGTGGTCGAGCTGGCGTCGGCGCGCGCCACCGTCACGGTCGTGTCGGCCGCTCGGTTCGACCCGTCGCGGCCGCCGGAGCAGGCGGCGAAGGCAGTCAGCAAGAGGACGAGCGCGGCAGTGCGAGCGGCCGCCACGCCAGACACCTCAGGAGAGCGTCTTGTTCAGACGATCGAGCGCGGTGTCCTCGGAGATGTTGAGCGCGAAGGCCAGCTCGCTGACGAGCACCTGGCGAGCCTTCACGAACATCGACTTCTCACCGGCTGAGAGGCCCTTGTCGGCATCGCGCAGGGCGAGGTTACGCACCACCTCGGCGACCTGGTACACGTCGCCCGACTTGAGCTTCTCCTGGTGGTTCTTGAAGCGGCGCGACCAGTTGGTGGGCTCCCGCACGTCCTTCTTGGCCAGCACCTCGAAGACGTCCTCGACGTCCTCCTTGGAGATCGGGTAGCGCATGCCGATCTCCTCGGCCCGATCCTGCGGCACCTTCAGCATGAGATCGCCGTGGGTCATGCGCAGCACGAAGTACTTGTTCTTGGCCCCGTCGGGCATCGTGATCGTGTCGGTGCCCTCGATCACGGCTGCGCCGTGGTGGGGGTAGACGACCTTGTCACCGACCTTGAAGGCCACGCGCATCTCCTGGTTGCTGGCGGGGGAACCGGACAAGGATGCCATCTCGCGGACCGTTCGCGACATTCCCGACCCCGTCGACCTGACAGCGAGGGGCGCTCCCCGTACCCTTTGCACTTCCAGTGCAACGATCTCCGATGGGGTGACGACATGTTCGAGTGGTCCGAAGAGCAGCTGATGATCCGTGATGCGGTCCGCCAGTTCGTGGAGGCCGAGATCGCCCCCAAGCGCGACGAGCTCGAGTTCGGCGACCTGCCCCCGTACGACATCTTGCGCAAGCTCTTCGCCACCTTCGGCATGGATGCCATGGCCCGTGAGCGCTTCAAGCAGCAGATCGAGCGGGACAAGCGCGTGGCGGCCGGCGAGGAGGCGCCCGCCCCCAAGGGCGAGCGCCGCGGGGGCGGCGATCCCAACGCCATCGCCATGACGATGCTGCCGATCATCGAGATCTGCCGCCACAGCCCCGGCATGGTCACGGCCATGGGCGTGTCGATGGGGCTCACCTCTGCCTCGATCATGAGCAAGGGCACCATCGCTCAGAAGGAGCGCTGGGGCCTCGACCTGCTCACGCTCGACAAGGTCGGGGCGTGGGCCATCACCGAGCCGGGCTCGGGCTCCGACGCCTTCGGCTCCATGAAGTCGACGGCGCGTCGCGACGGTGACGAGTACCTCCTCAACGGCTCGAAGACCTTCATCACGAACGGCCCCTACGCCGACACGATCGTGTTCATCTGCAAGCTTGACGAGGGCAACCCGCCTGCGGAGCGCAAGATCCTGTCCTTCGTGCTCGACAAGGGGATGCCCGGCCTCGAGCAGTCGAAGCCGCTGCGCAAGATGGGCATGCACAGCTCGCCCACCGGTGAGCTGTTCCTCACCGATGTGCGGGTGGGCAAGGACCGTCTGATCGGCGAGACGGAGGACCTTCCCTCCGGTGGGCGCGAGGGCGCCAAGGACACGTTCTCCATGGAGCGCTCCGGTGTGGCGGCCATGGCCCTCGGCATCATCGACCGCTGCCTCGAGCTCAGCGTGCAGTACTCGAAGGACCGGGTGCAGTTCGGTCAGCCCATCGGCGAGTTCCAGCTGATCCAGGACAAGCTGGCCCGCATGGAGGTGGCCCGCCTCAACGTGCAGAACCTCGTGTTCCGCTACATCGAGATGTCGGCCGCCGGCGTGGGGCTCAGCCTCGCTGAGGCATCAGCGATGAAGCTGTACTCGGCTCGGGCCGCCACCGAGGTGGCCATGGAGGCGGTGCAGCTGTTCGGCGGCAACGGCTACATGAGCGAGTTCCAGGTGGAGCAGCTGGCTCGCGACGCCAAGGTCCTCCAGATCTACGCCGGCACCGACGAGATCCAGATCACCCACATCGCCAAGGACCTCCTCCGCCGATAGCGCCACTGGGTAGCCTCGCAGCGTGCGGGCCTGCCCCTCGTGTCGACGTGAGTGGCCGGACAGCCGCGAGGTCTGTGGCGAGTGCCTCGCCGCGCTCGTCGACGACCTCGACGCCACCATCGCCTGCCCCGAGTGCGGGCACGTCTGCCCGGCGCGCATGCACTCGTGCCCGGCGTGCTTGGCGCTGCTGCGTTCTGGCGAGGTGGACCTCACCGAGGACGTCACACGCATGCTGGCGCGGGGCATGCGCATGCACCGGCCCACGGGACGAGCGGTCTTCGCCGCCGGCTGCGGCTGCTCGGTGCTGCGCCTCCACCCACAGGGCCCGCTCGTCGTGTGCGGCGTCGACGGCCTCATCGAGGCCAACCTCTCGGGCGCCGGCATCGCGGCCCGGGCACCGCTCACCTGCTCCACC
>JBKJIL010000129.1:0-6769 GCA_046598435.1 Acidimicrobiales bacterium | reverse complement strand
CCGGACAGGCCTTCAGCTTCGTGTCGACCCTCGACGGCGTGGGGCCGTGGCCGCCCATCCAGGAGAGCCACGTCGAGATGGACGGCGCGTGGGCGCTCTACGAGGCGTGGGTGAAGCTCCAGCTGGGAGAGATCGACACCGCGCTCGTCTACTGCTACGGCAAGTCGTCACCCGGACCCCTCCACGAGGTGCTGTCCCGCCAGCTCGACCCCTACAGCGTCGGGCCGTTGTGGCCCGACGCCATCAGCCTGGCCGCCCTCCAAGCCCGCGCCCTGCTCGACAGCGGCCGGGCCACGGAGGCCGACTTCGCAGAGGTGGTCGCCCGCAGCCGCAAGGCCGCGATCGGCAACCCCAACGCCCAGCTGGCCTGGGACCGGACGGCCGACGTCCTCCTCGCCGAGGAGCCGATGGTCGATCCGCTCCGCAAGCACGACTGCCCACCGATCAGCGACGGCGCCTGTGCGGTGATCCTGGCCGCCGACGACCGGGCCCGGGCCCTGCGCGACCGCCCGGCGTGGATCCGCGGCATCGACCACCGCATCGAGCCGATGGCCCTCGGTGTGCGCGACCTCACCACCTCGGCGTCCACCACGCTGGCCGGCCACAAGGCCGGGGTCGGCACGGCGCCGGTCGACGTCGCCGAGCTGCACGCGCCGTTCTCGCCGCAGGAGCTCATCCTGCGGGATGCGCTCGGGCTCGCCGACCACTCGAACGTGAACCCCTCGGGCGGGCCACTGGCCGCCAACCCGGTGATGGTGGCCGGCCTCATCCGCATCAGCGAGGTGGCCGAGCGGATCATGGCGGGCGACGCGTCGCGGGGCGTGGCCCACGCCACCTCCGGCCCGTGCCTGCAGCAGAACCTCGTCTGCGTCCTGGAAGGGGAAGGCTGATGCCCAAGGAGCGGGTCGCCGTCATCGGCGTCGGGCAGACCAAGCACCAGGCCACGCGCGGCGACGTGTCGATGGCGGGCCTCGTCCGCGAGGCCGCGGTGCGGGCGTTGGCCGACGCGGCGATGACCTGGGCCGACATCGACGCCGTCGTGATCGGCAAGGCGCCCGACTTCTTCGAGGGTGTGATGATGCCGGAGCTGTACCTGGCCGATGCGCTCGGGTGCACCGGCAAGCCGCTGTTCCGCGTCCACACGGCCGGCTCCGTGGGCGGTTCCACGAGCATCGTGGCCGCCCAGCTGGTGGAGGCCGGCATCCACGAGCGGGTCCTCACCGTGGCCTTCGAGAAGCAGTCCGAGAGCGAGGCGATGTGGGCCCTGTCGCTGCCCATGCCGTTCACGCCGCCACTGCATGCCGGTGCCGGGGGGTACTTCGCCCCGCACGTGCGCTCGTACATGGCTCGCTCTGGTGCGCCCGACCACATCGGCATCCTCGTGGCGCTCAAGCACCGCTTGAACGCGCTGAAGAACCCGTACGCGCACCTCCATGAGCACGAGATCAGCTTCGACAGCATCAAGGACTCGATGATGCTGTGGGACCCGATCCGCTACGCAGAGACGTGCCCGTCGAGCGATGGGGCGTGTGCCATGGTGCTCGGCTCCGAGGCTGTCGCCGAGCGGGCCGCCGGCCCGGTGGCGTGGGTGCGGGGCACGGCCATGCGATCCGAGCCCACGATGTCTGCCGACCGCGACACGGTGCTGCCACGCGGTGGCGCCGACTGCGCCGCCGACGTCTTCGCACAGGCCGGGATCACCGATCCCCGCCGCCAGGTCGACTGCGTGGAGATGTACGTGCCGTTCTCCTGGTTCGAGCCGATGTGGCTCGAGAACCTCGGCTTTGCCGCGCCGGGGGAGGGGTGGAAGCTGGTCGAGGACGGGGTGACCCAGCTCGACGGCGACCTCCCGGTGAACATGTCGGGCGGGGTGCTCTCGTCGAACCCGATCGGCGCCTCGGGGATGCTCCGCTTCGCCGAGGCTGCGCTGCAGGTGCGGGGCATGGCCGGCGAGCACCAGATCGATGGGGCTCGGACCGCCGTCGGCCACGCCTATGGCGGGGGCTCGCAGTTCTTCGCCATGTGGGTCGTGGGAGCGGACAAGCCATGACCGGTCGCCTCGAGGGCAAGGTGGCGCTCATCACCGGAGCCGCGCGCGGCCAGGGCGAGGCGGAGGCGAGGCGCTTCGTGGCCGAAGGCGCCAAGGTGCTGCTCACCGATGTGCTCGACGACCTCGGCGCAGCAGTGGCCACCGATCTCGGTGCCATGGCTGCCTACCGCCACCTCGATGTCACGTCGGAAGACGAGTGGGTGGCTGCGGTGGCCGAAGCCGAGGACCGCTTCGGCCCGGTGACGGTGCTGGTCAACAACGCCGGGATCCTCGACTTCGCGCCCATCCACAAGCAGGACGTGGCTCGCTTCCGTCAGGTGATCGAGATCAACCTCGTCGGCACGATGATCGGGATCAAGTCGGTGGCCCCGTCGATGAAGCGAGCCGGCGGGGGGTCGATCATCAACATCTCGTCCAACGCCGGCATCGTGGGGCTGCCGTCGGCAGCCGCCTACGTCTCGAGCAAGTGGGGAGTGCGGGGGCTCTCCAAGAGCGCCGCCCTCGACCTCGGACCCATCGGCGTGCGGGTCAACTCGGTCCACCCCGGCGGCATCCTCACTCCGATGACCGACTTCGAGGGCTCGGCCGAGTCGAGCTGGGCCAAGGGGCTCCCCGTGGGGCGCTGGGGCCAACCCGACGAGATCGCCAACGTGGTCACCTTCCTCGCCTCCGACGAGGCCAGCTACGTGACCGGGGCCGAGTGGTCCGTCGACGGCGGCGCCACCGCCGGGGACCGCTCGATCTTCGACTAGCGCGGCGTCGCGGCGACGGTGGACCGCTCAGACGGTTCGCTGCTGGCCACCGTGCTTGAGGCGCTCGAAGGCGTCAATGGGGCTCTCGCCGTCCACGACGACCACTGCCGTGACCGTTGTCCCCGCCGGCACCACGCCAGCCTCCCGGACCCGCTGGAGGAAGGCGTCGATGCCCTCCTCCCCGCCATCGACGAGGAACACGCGCACCCCGGCGGAGAAGGCGAGCAGACGGTCCGTGCTCCGCAGCACCGCCGCCAGCTCCTCGCCGACCAGCGGCGCGTCGAACTGCACCTCGAAGGACACCATGGCGTCACCAGGGCGGGCGTCGTTGATGGCCTCGTAGAAGGCTTGTGCGTCGGCCACCCCTGAGGGAGCGAGACCGGCGGGCTGGCGCGTGGGGCGGCGGCGACGCTCCTGCTCGACCACGCCGCCGCGAGCCTCGTCGAGCACGAGCCGCGACAGCACGTCCTCCAGGGCGACGAGATCGGGCTTGGCCACCACGCGGGGTCGGGGGTCGTACCGACTGAGGACCGCCTCGTTGGCGTCGTGGGAGAACAGCACCACCTGGGCGCCGACCGCCATGCCGGCCTCGACGACGTCGAAGTCCGTGTTGTAGCCCAGTGCCAGGTCGTACAGGACGAGGTCGGGCCGGGCGGCCCCCACGAGGTGCACCCCGTCGACGGTGGTCGACGCGATGCCGACGATCTCGTTGCCCAGGCGCGTGACCAACGCCTCCACCATCTCACGGAGCAACGTGTCTTCATCGCAGAGGACCACCCGCACACCTGGAGTATCGCGCCGTTGCGACCGCCGCGTGCGCTGGCGGTCGGGCCTATGCCGCGATGAGCGCTCGGATGCCGTCGAGGGTCAGCACGACGAGGGCGCCATCCTCGAGCTGGCCGAAGCTCACGACGTTGCCCACGTCCTTCAGCAGCTCGGTCGGCGGCCGGCTCGGGTCGTCGGCCGGAACGGCGCGCACCCACCCGCTGCAGTAGTCGGCGAAGAGGTACCAGCCGTAGAGCCCCGGGATGTCCTTCCCGCGGTACACGTACCCGCCGGTGATCGAGCAGCCATCGTCGTGGTCGTAGGTGACGACGGGGGCGGTGAACGTCGGTGACGGGCGCCCCTCGTAGTCGTTCGCGCCTTCAACGGTGTCCCACCCGAAGTTGGGGCGCCGAGCCGACGCGTCGATCACCGACACCTCCTCGATGGTGTTCTGGCCGACGTCGGCGATCCACAGCCGACCGGTCGCCCGGTCGAAGCTGTAGCGCCACGGGTTCCGCAGACCGACGCCCCAGATCTCCGGTAGGGCCCAGGCGGGGTTCGACGTCGGTGCGAGGACGCCACCGGCAGGGTCGGGCACCACCCGCAGCATCTTGCCGAGGAGGAACCGGTCGTCCTGGGCCACCTCACCACGGTCGCCCACCCCTCCGCCGTCGCCGGTCCCGATCCACAGCGCGCCGTCGGGTCCGAACACCAGGTTCCCGCCGTTGTGGTTGGCGAAGGGCTGCCCGAGTCGCAGGTGCACCACTCCCGGCCCGGGTAGGGGCCGAGACCCGTCGTCGAGGGCCCAAGAGCGGATCTCAGTGTCCCCCGAGCGGTTGGTGTAGTCGAGGTAGACCCGGTCGCCGCGGGGGTCGACGGCCACGCCCAGGAGCCCCCTCTCGCCGCCGGTCCCCACACGATCGGTGAGGTCGAGGACGGTTTCCGTCGCGCCCGCGATGAGGTCGACGGCGTGGAGGCGACCGTCGAGCGTCGTCACCAGGACAGGCCCCGGACCCGGGGGATCGGCGAGCGCGGACGCGTCGGCCAGATCGACCAGAGGGCCGAGGCCGATGGCGGGGTCGGCGCCCGTCGGGGCCGGGGGTGGTGTCGTCCGGGGGAGCGCGAGGGTGACGTTGCCCCTAGCGGGCTCAGAGGTGCGCTCAGCGGCTGCCTCGTAGACCGGGCCGGGCACGGCCAGCTTGGTGACGAACCACAGCGCATCCCGGTTGGCCACCGCGGCCCCCACGAGGAGGATCGCCACGCCGATGACGATGCCACGACGAGCGGGAGAACGAGGGAGGACCTGCACGGGGGAGTGTTCGGCAGGGCAGCCCGCTGCGGATGGCCAGCGGGTGTCGGGGCCGTCAGTCGGGGCCGTCAGTCGGCGCGGTGCCGGGCGGACGCGGTGGCCTTGGCGGGTGCCTCATCGGCCCGGTCGGGCCACCAGGGCGGCGGGAACACGGTGCGCTCGTCGCTGATCGGCTCGGCGTAGAACTGGGCGGCCCACTTGCGGAACTTCATGAACGGGCCGTCGTTGTCGGCCAGCGCCGGTCGCACGAGATGCGCCTTGTGCTCCCAGATCGGCATGTCCTCCAGGAACTGCTTGTCCACCTCGCGCACGAAGGCCCGCCCGACGTTGCGGGTGGTCTCCTCGTCGCCCATCGTCTTGAAGCGGAAGCTGAACCGGGTGATGCACTGGTCTCGCCGGATCGGCGTGGTGACGGCGAAGCTCATCGTGTCGACGATGCCCTTGAACTCCACCACCGACACCCCCGGGCCGATCATCTGCGAGTCGATGCGACCCTCCATCACGCCGCGGGGCGTGGGGAACTTCTGGCTCGAGCGCATCTGCGAGCCGGGGAACCCGCACTCGTAGCTCTCGAGCTCAGGCACCTCGGCGGTGTTGTGGACGTAGCGGAAGTGGGCCGAGTCGACGCCGTTCTCGGCCATCTCCTGCCAGGCCGCCTCGACCGTGTGCTCGGTGCGAATCACCGTCGACCACTCGGGGTCGCCGTTGAACTCGGGCAGCGGCGGGATCTCCCACTGCGGCGCCACGTCCTCGTCGGGGTGGTACCAGACCATCGACACGCCGTTGACCTCCGCCACCGGGAAGGTGCGCAGGGTGCCCTTGCGGTTGGTGCGCTCCGAGTACGGGATGTCGGTGTTGGTGCCCTCGCCGTCGAACTTCCAGCCGTGGAACGGGCAGACCAGCTCGCAGCCCTCCACCGTGCCGCCATGACCCAGGTGGGCGCCGAGGTGCGGGCAGAAGGCGTCCTGCACGTGGAGGTCATCGGCGTCGTCTCGCCAGGCCACCAGGTGGCGGTCGAAGTAGTAGATGGCCTTGGGGGCACCGGCGGGGAAGTCTTCGGGGTACCCCACGCAGAACCAGCCGAAGGGGACGGGGAAGGGAACGCGGTCGTCGGGCACGGTCAGCCCCCCAGCTTGAAGACTCGCTGCGCGTTGTCACGCAGGAACTTGGGCCACACGTCGTCCTTGAAGCCGACGTGGGGCAGCTCCGAGAAGATCCGCTCCAGCGACAGGCCCATGGGGAAGTAGCCGGCGTACATGATCTTGTCGGCGCCGCGCGTGTTGGCGTAGTCGATGATCGTCTGGGGGTAGTAGCGCGGGGCGAAGGCAGAGGTGGAGTAGTAGAGGTTCGGCCACTTGAGCATCAGCTTCACGGCCAGCGCGTCCCACGGCTCGGCGCCGTGGCGCATCACGAACGTGAGCTCGGGGAAGAACCAGCACACCTCGTCGATGAGCTCGACCCGCTGGGGGGCCATGGGCACCCTCGGGCCCGGGACGCCGGCGCAGACGAAGATGGGGATGTCGAGCTCGATGCACTTCGCGTAGATCGGGTAGTAACGCTTGTCGTTGATCGGCACCTGCACGCCGGCGGGGAAGGTGGTGGCGGCGCGCACGCCGTAGGTTTCGTACATCTCGACGAGGTAGCGCACGGCCTCCATGCCGCCGTTCGGATCGATCTCGACCGACCCGACGAAGCGATCGGGATGGTCCTTCAGGGCGCGGATCGACTCCTCGCGCTCTTTGCGCACGCCGACCATGGCGCGGGCGACGCCGAAGCGGTCCATGTTGTCGAGCACCACCGCCAGCGGGTCGACGTTGTCATCCACGTCGTCTGGGACGTGTTTGAACATGTACTGCGCCGGGAACGAGAACTCTTCCCGACTCTCTCGATCCC
>JBKJIL010000325.1:0-7071 GCA_046598435.1 Acidimicrobiales bacterium | reverse complement strand
CACGACGACAGAGCTTGACGGCGGCGCGCAACCCGCCGAGCGCGAAGGCGACCGCCATCTCCTCGATCTGACGGCGGGCCAACCCGGTGTGCGGCCACAGGCCGGCGTGCACGTTGGCAATGCTCGCCACCACGGCGGCGTAGGCCCACGCTCGACGCTCGCCGCAGCCGAACTCCTCGTCGATGAGCCCGGCGAGCCAGGTCAGGAACGCGTTCGTCCCATCGGAGTCGGCATTGCTGATCCGGCGGGCGCTCACCGCCTGCTGCAGCTCGACCAGGAGCAGGCCCCGCTCCACGCAGATGTCGAAGTACGCGTGAAACGCCCCGGCGACCTTGCCATCGAAGTCGTCTGCCTCCGTCGCCGCGGTCTGGACCCGCTCGTAGAGGTGGTGCAGCTCGCGCTCCCGCAGGGCGACGATGACGTGGTCGACGTTGGCGAAGTATGCGTAGCCGAGCGTCTTGCTGGTGCCGGCCGCCTCGCCGATGCCCTCCATGGTGAGTGCATCGAGCCCTGAGCGGAGCAGCAGCTCGCCCGCGGTGTCGAGGAGCTGGTCGCGGCGGGCCTCCTTGGAGAGGCGACGCCGTCGGGTGGGCGCACCGGTGTCGGTCACGCCGTCAATGATGCCTGGCCGCGGGGGTCGGCACCGAGGCAGCAGCGCCAGCCCGAGTTGACAGGTAGGGGGCCGAGTGTCCACTCTGAGTGGACAGTCAGTCCCTGATCTGTCTACCCCCTGCCCCTGGAGGCAACGCTGTGCAGCTCCATCCCGAGAGCGCAAAGGCTGCTCGATCGATCACGACGCGCCGCCCGCAGTTCGAGTTCGGTGAGCGCCTGGGCCGCCGGCACTTCGCCCAAGGCGATCTGCTCACGAGCCACTTCATCGCGCTGCTGTCGGCCATCATCCCGGAAGGGGAGCGCTTCGTCGTCGACGCGGTGAAGCAGTACCGGGCCGAGATCGACGACCCACAGCTGCGCAAGCAGGCCAACGCCTTCGTCGGCCAGGAGATGATCCACCAGCGCGAGCACGAGCGCCTCAACCAGGTGCTGAGCGCCATGGGCTACCCGACTCGGTTCGTGCACCACACCGGCGTGCTCCTCCACAGGATCGGCGGTCTGCTTCCCCGACGCACGCAGCTGGCCGTCACCGCCGCCATCGAGCACTGGACGGCGGTCATCGCCGAGCACGCCCTCGGTGGCGATCGCCCGGGCATGACGCGGGTCGACGAGGAGGTGCGGGCCTTCCTCAACTGGCACCTCATCGAGGAGATCGAGCACAAGTCCGTCGCCTTCGACGTCATGCAGGCGTCCGGCACCACCGAGCAGCAGCGGATCGCCGCCATGCGCCTGCTGCTCGCGCTGGTCGGCCCGGGGCTGGCCCTGGGTCTGCTCGTGTCCCTGGCCAAGGACCCGGCCGCGTGGAACCCCGCCAACGTCGCCCGCAGCCTTCGCTGGATGCGGGAGAACTCGTCGCTCGCCGACCGCTCCTTCGGGGCCGACATCCGTGCGTGGAGCCAGCCGGGGTTCCATCCCGACCAGCGTGACGACACCGAGCTGCTCGAGCGATGGCGGGCCGAGGCCTTCGGACCTGGCTCGATCGTCGAGCAGCGCTCTCGGCGAGAGGTGGGCTGAGCGCCAATGGCCCAGATGACCTTGGCCGAGCGCTTGAGCGCCACCCTCTTCCCCAGCGTGGACGTCGTCGCCGAGGGGCCGATGTCGACCGTGGATCGGATCCTCGACGCCGCCGCGCGCCGCATCGCCGAGGTCGGCGTCGACCGGATGTCGATGTCGTCGATCGCGGCGGAGGCCCACCTGTCCCGGGAGTGGCTGTATCGCCACTTCCCCAACCGGGATGCGGTCGTCGCCGCCGTGATGGCGCGGGAGCTTCGCCGGTTCATCGACGGGCTCGCCGTCCGAGCGGCCCGCGGAACCGACGTCGTCGAGGCGCTGACGGACGCCTTCGTCTATTGCGTCGAGTACCTGCGCGATCACCGGATCGTCGCCAGCATGGTCGACCGTGACGTGCGGCTCGGCTCCGCCGACCTGCGAGCCCAGGCCGTTGCGCTCGTGTCGGTAGCGGTGCGGACCTGCGCCGGCTATCTGGTCGAGCTCGGCGGGGTGGAGCCGGCGACTGCGACCGTCATCGCCGAGACGCTCACCCGCCTCGTGGGCTCGACCCTCGTCGTGCCGCAGGCTGACCTCGATCTCCAGGATCCGGACACGCTCCGGGACTACGCACGGCGCGTCGTGCCCGCCGTCGTCCGGGGCTGCTGACGTACCCGGAGGACCCGGCAGCATCCGCGGGCTCGCTGGCTCGAGCCGGCGACCTCAGAGCGCGAGGGCTGCGAAGGGCGGGGGTCCGAGCAGCTCGATGCTCCGAGGGTTGTCCTTGGCCGATGCATGGAGCCTGGCGATGTCGACGGTGTCGGACGAGTCGTCGCTGGTCGGCTCGCTGGCGCTGCGGTAGAAGGCCTGGCCGATCCCCGGCGTCTGCACGGTGAGCACCCGCGCCGTCTCGGAGATCACGAGGAGGGCGTGGGGCGTGCCCTTGGGGGTGAACGTCACGCCGCCGGCCCCGATGCGCGTCTCCGTGCCGTCGATGTTGAGGAGCACCTCGCCCTCGAGGATGTAGAGGGTCTCGGCCGCTTGAGGGTGGCAGTGCAGCGGGGTGCACTTCCCCCGGGCCATCACGTCTTCGAACATGAAGAAGGCGCCCTCGGTGTCTTCGGTCATGAGCTTCCAGGTGTGGAGGCCGCCGCCTCGGAAGGCCTGCTTGTCCCCTTCGCCGTTGGCTCGGATGATCGGAACGGATGCGGTCATGGCGGGCTGCCTGCCTTCTGTTCGTGGGACTCATGTCCCATGACGAACGTACGGTACCATCTTGGGCATGTCAATGCCGTACGAGCTGAACGGGCGCGTCGACCAGAAGCGCCGTACCCGCGACGCGCTCATCGCCGCTGCCCGTGACCTCGTCGCACTCGGTGAGGCGCCCACGGTCGAACGGGCGGCGGAAGCGGCTTCGATCTCGCGCACCACGGCCTATCGGTACTTCCCCAACCAGCGCTCCCTCCTGGTCGCCGCCCACCCTGAGACGGGGGCCGAGTCGCTGCTGCCCGACAACGCTCCCGACGACGTGACGGCTCGACTCGACCTGGTCATCGACCGGTTCACCCGCTCCAACGTGGAGAACGAGGTGCAGCAGCGCGCCATGCTGCGGCTCTCGCTCGAAGCCGACGACGTCGAGCGCTCCCACCTGCCACTGCGACAGGGTCGGGCCATCAAGTGGATCGAGGAGGCACTCGAGCCGCTCAGCACAACGATGCCGTCCGCTGAGGTCCATCGCCTGGCGCTGGCGATCCGCAGCGCGACCGGCATCGAGGCGCTGGCCTGGCTGACCGATGTCGCCGGCCTCTCCCGCCGTGAGGCGAGGAAGCTCATGCGCTGGTCCGCCGTAGCGATGCTGCGCTCAGCGATGGCCGACGCCGACGAGCGAGATCGCTGACGCCGCTCCGCACCCGACCGGTGCCGGCCACATGAGCGACGGCATGGGCACCGGTCCCATGGATGCCGGCTCGACGGACTCTGACGGAATGGGCCACGGCGGCAGCTCGCCCGTCGCCGACGGTGCCCGCCGGATCGAGGTCACGGCCCGATCCTTCGAGTTCGAACCCGCCAAGGTCACCACCCAGGCCGGCGAGGCCCACCGGGCTGACCCACACGACGTCCATGGCTCCACCAAGGACGCCAGGGCGTCAGCTGTCCGGGTCGCCGATCCAGCGTTGGCCGATGGCGTACACGGTGAGCCGGCCCGTGCCATGGGCGAGCAGGCCACGTCCTCGGGCGGCCAGGGCGGCGATCCCGTCGCTCGTCGCCCCGGTGGGAGGATCGGCCAGGAGCCGCACGGCAGCGTCGGCGATGGCCGCCGTTGCGTCGTGCACCGTGCGCAGCAGCCCGAGGATCGCGTCGGGCGGGTAGCCGGTGGCGGCGACGTCGACGGCCAGCTGCAGCATCGAGGGGCTGGGCACGCAGTACCGGTCGCCGCCGTTGGCCTCGACCAGGCCGACGGCGAGCACGTCGGCGAGCCGTTCGGGCACCAGGGTGGGAAGTAGCGTCGCCAGCTGGTCGCGGGTGGCGGGCGCGCCCGGTTCGTCGAGGTGGACGAGCTGGTCGGGTTCGAGGCCCAGGACCCCGGCCAGGTCGCTGCCGTCTCGCCAGGATCTGAGGAGGTCCTTGATCCCGGCGAGGGAGTACCCGCGGTGCTGGAGGCGGCCGATGAGCTCGAGGCGGGCCACGTGGGTGGCTCCGTAGATCCCGACCCGTCCGCGCCGCTCCGGCGGAGGAAGGACGCCGAGAGTCTGGTACTCACGGATCGTGCGCACCGGGAGGCGGGTGCGGGCGGCGAGCTCGTCCACGGTCAGCTCCTCGTCGGGACTGACCGGCGTGGTGGGTGCTGCTGCGACCATGGGTAGACAGTACCATCAACAACCGTTACGGTAGATACTGTGAATGATACAGGGACCGACACCGCACTGGACACCGCCCTCCTGGAGGTCATGCGCACGGCGATCGCCACGCCGGCACTCGCCTACGACGGCGCGCCGAGTCGGTTGACAGGAGGGTTCTGGGCGGAGCTGGTCTCGTTCCGGTTGCGGGAGGCGCCCAAGGGCTGGCGGGGGCCGCTCGTCGCCCGGATCATGCCCGACCCCGCGACCGCCGCGAAGGAGACCGCCGTCCAGTCCGTGGTGGCCGAGCAAGGGTTCCCGACCCCTACGGTGCACCTGGCCGGTGGGCCTGACGACGGGCTGGGCCAGGCCTTCCTGGTGATGGACCTCGCGTCGGGCGGTTCAATGCTCAATGGCCTCGGGGGACTTGGGGCCATCGCCGCCCTCCCGCGGATGGCCCGTCGGCTTCCCGACACGCTCGCCACCACGATGGCCCGGCTCCACCAGGTCGATGTCGGACCCGTCCGCCAACGCCTGGCGTCCGCCGGGATCGCCACCCCCTCCGTCGCCGCGTTCGTCGACCACGTGACGGCCGGCGCCGCGCTCGCCGGGCGCGCCGATCTGGAGGCGGCCGGTCGCTGGCTGGCCGAGCACCCACCAGCGGCACCGCCTGAGGTCGTGTGCCACGGCGACCTGCACCCCTTCAACGTCCTCGTGGACGCCGACGGCACGGTGACCGTCCTCGACTGGTCGGCGGCGTTGCTCGCACCGGCGGCCTACGACCTGGCCTTCACCGGCCTCGTCCTCGCCGAGCCGCCGGTGTCGGTGCCGGCTCCAGTGCGCCCGCTCGTGCGGGCCGCGGGACGGGCCCTCGCCCGCCGGTTCCGTCGCACCTACGCCCGGGAGACCGGTGGGCCCATCGACCCGGCCGCGCTTGCCTGGTGCGAAGGGGTGATCTGCCTGCGAGCGCTCGTGGAGGTGGCCGGTTGGGTGGCCGCTGGTGAGGCGGACGAGCGCACCGGTCACCCGTGGCTGGTGGCCGGCCCGGCCTTCGCGGCGCGTCTGTCCCGTCTGGTCGGGGTGCCGGTCAGGGCTCGCTGACGGCGTCGGGCAGAACGAGCGCCGACGTCGGGTGCGTCTCGTACATGC
The DNA here is from genome assembly GCA_046598435.1 of Acidimicrobiales bacterium. Taxonomy (GTDB): domain Bacteria; phylum Actinomycetota; class Acidimicrobiia; order Acidimicrobiales; family VFJN01; genus VFJN01. The sequence continues at coordinate 1,486 of JBKJIL010000325.1, read as the reverse complement.
GCACCATCACCACCACGCCGGACGCGGCGGTGAGGGCGGCGACCGACCAGATGGCGGCATCGATCGAGACGGCGTCGGCGAGGACCCCGGCCAGGAGCGCACCCACGGCGAAGCCGCCGTCGCGCCAGAGGCGGTAGACGCCGACTGAGCGGGCCCGCCAGCTGGGGTGGGCGACGTCGCCGATCGCCGCCAGCAACGTCGGGTAGACCATCGCGGTACCCGCGCCGAGGACGACGGCCCCGAGCGCCCAGGCCCAGAAGCCGTTGACGGCGGCGATCCAGCCGATGGCCGCGGCCTGGGTCAGCATGCCGCCGGCGATGAGGGACTTGCGCCCGATCCGGTCCGAGAGACCACCCGTGATCAGCTGTCCGAGGCCCCACACCGCCGGGTAGAGGGCGGCGAGGATGCCGATGCGGGCGACGCTGAGCCCGGCGTCGGCGAAGGCGATGGGGAAGAGGCCCCAGGCCAGGCCGTCGTTGAGGTTGTTGACGAGCCCGGCCTGGCTGCACGACGAGAGGGCCTTCTCCCGGAAGCTGGTGCGCAGGAACACCTGCCGGGTGGTGAGGGCGTCGTGGTCGTGCTCGTGGCGGGCGACGTGGCTCGCCGCCTCGTGGTGGGCGTGGCCGCGGGTCTCGCGCACGAACAGCGTGGACAGGCCCAGGCCGAGGCCGGCGAAGACGAGGCCGAGGTAGAAGGGCTCGGGGCGCAGGCCCGCGTGCTGCGCGATGTACCCGGTGGCGAGGGCCGTGAGGGCGACGGCCCCGTAGCCGGCCGCCTCGTTGATGCCCATCGCGAACCCCCGGCGCTCTGGGCCGACGAGGTCGATCTTCATGATCACCGTGGTCGACCAGGTGAGGCCCTGGTTCAGGCCCAGCAGCACGTTGGCGACGATCACCCACCCCCACGACGGCGCCCAGATCAAGAGCAGCGGCACGGGCAGGCCGATGATCCAGCCGGTGACGAGCACGGGCCTGCGGCCGTAGCGATCCGAGAGGGTGCCGGCGAAGAAGTTGGTAGCCGCCTTCACCGCGCCGAAGGCGGCGATGAACGTCAGCGCAGCGGTGTAGGCGGTGAGCCCGAACTCGCGCTCGGCGAGCAGCGGCAGGACGGTGCGCTCCTGGCCGATCATCCCCCCGACGAGCGCGTTCACTCCGACGAGCAGCGAGAACTGGGCGAGGTTCTGCTGCAGCCCCAGCCGGACGACCGGTGCGGTGGACGTGTCGGACGTGGTCATCCGGTCGCGAGTGCGGTGCCGGTTGCCGCGCTCCAGTCGTCGGGGCCGCCGGCAAGGACCGACAGGTGCCGATGGCCGGCCGCCTCGAGGAGGCTGGCCCCGGTCATGGCTCGCTCGCCGTGCCCGCACATGACCGTCATCGGAGCGTCCGGCAGCGTCGCCGCGGCCAGCTCGCCGAGCTCCACGTGGATGGCGCCCGGGAGGTGCCCGGCGAGCTGGCCGCGGCGACGCTGCCGGACGCTCCGATGACGG
>JBKJIL010000268.1:0-14200 GCA_046598435.1 Acidimicrobiales bacterium | reverse complement strand
GTCGGCCATCACGATCGGCGGGTTGTGGAGGTGGGTGATGGTCCCGTGGCGTCCGACGACGTCGGAGGCCATCTCGAGCGCGTCGTTGAGGGTGGACGCCGGCGTGAACCCCAGTCGGCGCACGGCTCGTGGCTCGCCCCCGACGATGATCACCTTGCCGACGTGGCTCAGGCCGTGGCAGGCCCAGTACCACATGTAGAACGGGTGGACGCCGTGGTAGGCGTAGCTCGTGCGGTACAGGTGCCGGTACCACTCGTCCTCGGCGTACTGCTTCTCGTAGCGGGCTTCGATCTCGAGCGGGTCGGTGGTGTCGGCCAGCACCTGCTCGAAGAAGTCGATGTAGCTGGGGTGGTGCACGGGGTTGAACTCCCACCGGGTGGGGTGGCTCATGATGAGCACGCCGCCCTCGCGCACGAGCGGCTGCCCGCGGTACATGTTGAAGAAGTACCCGAGGCCCAGGCACATCACGAGGATCGGGTTCATCACCGAGTTGACGTTGTACGGGCAGATGTAGGGCAGCCCCATCGTGAGGATGTCGGTCTGGCCCTCGATGGTCACCAGCTGCTGCTTGAACACGTTGGCGGTGGTCACCTCGTGCACGGCCTCCACCTCGCCGGCCTGCACCGACGTGACGCCGTAGGGGGCCAGCCAGGAGCCGAAGATCTTGCGGCGGGCCTTCATCGGCATGCGGTCGATCCCCGCCTTCATCCCGATGAAGGTGGCGCGGTCGCGGGCCGACCACTCCCACTCGCGCTTCTGCAGCACCGACATGGGTCCGGTGGTGCCGAAGGTGTCGTTGTTGAGCGTCGTCTCGATCTGGAAGACCTGCACGCCGGCGTCGCGGAGCACCTTGCCCATGCGCCAGTTGCTCGAGTGCAGCTCGCTCTTGTGGCGGTCCATGAAGCTGCGCGACTGCTGCATCGTGGCCACGTTGTGGTGGTGGCGCAGCGAGCGGTACGACGACAGCCCGGTGGCGGTGGACTTCCAGCCGCCGTCCATCGACACGAGGTTGATGTTGACGTAGACGATGAGGTCCGACGTGGCGGCCCGCTTGTTGATCTCCACCTCCTCGCCGTGGGCGGTGGTGCCGAGGAACTCGAGGTTGTCGGGGTCCTCGGCGTCGTGGTTGTAGAGCAGACCGTGAGGGGCGAAGGCGTCGTACACGCGGTCGCCGACGGCGTGGCGGAGCTCGGCCTCGGTCATGCGGCGGTGCAGGGCCAGGGCGGCGATGAGGTGCACGTCGTCGACTCCGGCGGCGGCAGCCACGTCGAGCACCGCCTCGATGACGCGCTGGCGCACGTCCGGACGGCGCATCGGCGGCAGCGGGAGGCTGATGTCGTCGAAGGCGATGGTCAGCTTCATGCCGGGCCGCAGGAGGGCCCGAAGCGGTTGGCTCTCGCCCAGCGGGTTGTCGAGGGCGTGGCGGATGGCACCGTCGACGTCGTCGAGGGCCTCCAACGGCTCGGCCGGGTAGAGCACGCGGCTGCGGCCGGCGGGGAGCTTCTCCAGCCGGAACGACTCGCCGTGGTGGAACAGGATCGGCGGCGTCGACCGATCGACGTCGAGGACGAACCCGGGGCGGGGCATCAGATGCTCTCCCTTTCCTTCTCCGAGCGGAGGTCGAAGGCGATCTTCACGGCGCCGCGGGATCCCGCGGCAGCGGCGTGGGCGATGGCGTCCTCGTAGCGACGCAGCGGGTAGGTGGCGGTCACGAGTCGCTCCAGTCCGAGCGTGCGCACGAGGTCGATGGCGGTGGCGAAGTCGGCCCGCTGGTAGGCGTAGGCGCCCCGCAGGGCCACCTCGCGCTGCCACAGCGGCGTGAGGTCGACGGTGGTCACGCCGGGCATGCCGACGGCGTGGATCGTCCCGCCGGGGGCGGTGATGCGCAGCGCCTGGGCGATGCTCTCGGCGGACCCGACGCAGTCCACGACGGCCGCGATGCCGCCCCCGAGCTGCCCGTTGTCGAGGCGCATCGTGCCGGTGGCCGCCCGCACGGCGCGGTCGAGCTCGCTGGGGGCGACGACCCGGTCGGCGCCGAGCTCGCGGGCCAGCGCCTTCTGGTGGGGGTGCTTGGCGGTGGCGGTGAGGTCGAGGTCGGGGTGCGCGCTGCGCAGGGCGGCGATGGTGAGGAGGCCGAGCGTGCCGGCGCCGATCACCGCCACGCGGCTCGCCGTCACCTGGGCGGCGGCGTGGACGGCGCAGGCTGTGGGCTCCACGAGCACGGCCGCTTCGTCGCTCAGGTCGTCGGGCAGGGTGACCAGCTGGCTCTCGTGGGCCACCATCAAGGTGGACCAGCCGCCGCCCGTCGACTCGCAGAACCCGCACTGCAGGCCGGGCTCCAGGTGGCCGTAGCCGATCCGCTCGCAGTGGTTGATGCGGCCATCCGTGCAGGCCGCGCACTGCGGTGAGATGCCGCGAGCCTGACAGCCGAGCACCGGCACGATCACCACGCGGCGGCCGTCGTCGAGGTCGCCCACCACCTCGTGGCCAGGCGTGAATGGGAACGACACGACGGGCTCGAACCAGCGCGAGCTGGTGCCGTCGATGGTGGCGAGGTCGGAGCCGCAGATGCCCGACAGTCGGGGCCGAACCCGCACCCAGCCGTCGGCCGGCAGCTCGGGTGGGTCGATGTCGCGCAGGGCCAGCGGTCCCACCTTGGCCCCGGACCCGGGCGTCAGCCGTCCGGCCACCATGGCGGCCGCGAACTTCACGGGCTTGCGCGAGAACACGAGTGCCTTCATCGGGGCGCCTTCGTCGTGGTGACCCTGCCGACGCGGCGGCGACGGGGGCGACCCCACTCGGGGCCGATGGGCAGCAGCGGGTGGGAGCTGCCGGGGGCCTTGTCGAAGTGCTCCACCAGCCAGCCCCGCTTGCGGGCCAGTGCCGCCAGCCGGGTCTCGGGGTTGACGGCCACGGGGAACCCGACCGCCTCGAGCATCGGCAGGTCCGACGTGGAGTCGGCGTAGGCGATGCCCTCGGCGAGGTCGAAGCCGTGGGTCGCGGCATAGTCGAAGAGGGCCGACGCCCGGGCCTCGCCGGTGGGCGGCACGTCGGTGAGCTCGCCGCGGTAGGTGCCGTCGTCGCGGCGCGACAGCGACGGCGCCACGATGTCGTCGAAGAGCGGCCGCAGGGGCTCGATGGCGAGGTCGAGGGCGCCGGTGATGAGCACGGTGCGATGGCCGAGTCGGCGGTGCTCGCGCACCCGGCGGATGGCGGCCGGGAACGACTTGGTGAGGATCAGGTCGCTGAACATCTCCAGCGAGTCAGCCTCGAGCTGCGCGATGTCGGCGCCCTCGTAGCGCCGGTAGAAGTGGCGGAGGAAGTCGCTGCGGTCGCGGCGGTCGAGGGCCAGGAGGGCCGGTGCCTCGCGGAGGGTCTGCAGCACGAAGCGGGCCCGGTCCTCCTGGGGGAGGCGGCGGGTGGCCAGCCACGAGTACGACGCCACCACGTTCGAGGCGATCAGCGTGTTCTCGAGATCGAAGGCCGCGAAGTGGCGGGCCGGGTCGAGCACCTGGCGGCGCAGACGGTCCTCTCGCTTCTCGCTGATCCGCCCGCCGGGCGTGGTGCGCACACGGGCGTGCTCCACCACCGAGGGCAGGTGCACGTGGGGGGCGTAGTGGCTCCAGTCGACGACGCGCGGGTCGAAGCAGAAGGTGGCCTGGTCCTCGGGATCGAGGCGGTCCCAGCGGGCCAGCAGGTTGTCGACGCCGTAGATGGCCTCGCACTCCGCGTAGGCGCCGTAGAGCTCGACGTAGGCCAGTGCCCGCTCGACCTCCTCGCGCTTCTCCTCGAGGGTGGCCGCCCACAGGGCCTGTCGGCCGCGCAGGGGGAGCGATTGCAGCAGGCTCTCGCTCTTCTCGATGGCCGACTTGGCCCGCTCGAGCTGGCGCTGCACGCGGCCGCGGCCCGGGAACGACCACTCCGGGACGATGATGGGCTGCCCCTCGGCGTCGTACACGGGGTGCTCGGTGAAGAAGGCCCGCACCATGTCGACGAGGTGGCGATAGCGCAGCGGGTTCACCGACCCCGACGCCACCTGGGTGATGGCCGGCTCATCGGGGATCGGGCCCGCGGCGGCGTCGATGATGGCGGCGACGACGAGGTCGACCGGGATGACGTCGATCGTGCCCTCGGGCACGCCGGGGAACTCCTTCAGCAGCCCGCGGGCGTAGGAGATGATGACTGGCTCGGCCATGCGGAAGCCGCGGATCCAGCCCGGGAAGGGCTCCTGCACCGACGACTCGATGATCGACGGGCGCACGATGGAGACCGGCACGTTCCCACGGTTCTGCAGCAGGGCCCGCTCGCCGAGGGCCTTGGTGTACGCGTAGGCATCGGGCCAGCCGAGGGAGGCGGCGCGGGCCCGGCCGGCCTCCACCATCTGCTCCTTCACCCAGGCGCCGCGCCGCTGCTCGGTCTTGGCGGCCAGGGCGGGCACGCCGGCGGCGCCGATCTCGGTGCGGGCCTCCTTGCGGAAGCGGGCCAGGGCGTTGGGGCGTCGGCTGTCGGCCTCGGCGTCGGTGCGGGCCCGTCGGGCACCGGCCACCTCGCTGCGCCAGTCGACGTCGATGAAGAAGGGGCTGTCGTGGACGGGGATCTCGGGGGCCGCCCCGCGGCGATTGCCGGCCACGTAGCAGGTCGACACCGAGACGAGGTGGGGCGTCGCGACGAGGTCGTGCAGGGTGGCGACGATCCGGCTCGGACCGAGGAGGTTGACCTCCACGGCGCTGTCGAGCGGCGAATCGAACGACACGGTGGCGGCCGAGTGGATCACGACGTCACAGGCGGCGAGGGCGGCCCGTCCGCTGTCGTCGAGGGCCAGGCCGTCGGTGCCGACGTCGCCGGCGATCGGGGTGACCCGCTCGGCCAGCATGGCGGCAAAGCCCTCCTTGCCGAGCGCCTCGCGCAGCCGCTCGAAGGCGTTGTTCGAGAAGATCTCGCGCTTGGCCCGCTGCTGCACCGTGGAGCGCTTGCCGGGCCGGATGAGCAGCACGAGCTGACAGCCGGGCACGCAGCGCAGCAGGCGTTCGATGAGCGCGGTGCCGAGGAAGCCGGTGCCCCCGGTGATCGCGATGCGCTTGCCGTCGAGGCCCTCGGGGATCACCCGCTCTGTCTACCATCTGGTAGATGAGCACGGGGGAGCGGGGGCGGGGCACAGCGGACCGCATCCTCGTCGCGGCCATGGCCGAGTTCGGCACGCGTGGCTACGAGGCCACGTCGCTCGACGACCTGGCCCGTCGGCTCGGGATCCGCAAGCAGACGATCCTCTACTGGTTCCCCTCCAAGGAAGCGCTGCTGTCGGCCGTGGTCGACCGCTGTGCCGACGAGGTGACCCGACGACTCGAGCGCGGCCTGGCCGATGCGGGCGAGGGCTTCGAGCGGGTGGAGGCGATGGTGCGGGTGATGTTCCGCCTGGCCGCCCGCCATCCCACGATGCTCGGGTTCCTGCGCGAGGTCACCCGGCTGGGGCCGCCCGCGTCGACGCGCCTGCTCGCTCGTCTCCAGCCGCTAGTGGATCGGGCGGCCGGCTACCTGGAGGACGAGATGGACGCCAGCCGGATGCGTCGCCACGATCCACGCCTCTTGCTGCTCGCCTGCTACTCGATGGTGACGGGGCTGGCGACCGAGGTGGAGGTGCTCCGGGCCTTCGGCGAGGAGCCCACCCTGGCCTCCCTCGTCCGTAGGCGTGACGAGCTCCTGGCCCTCTTGCGTGCATCGCTCGTCGTGTCGTGATGGACTGAAGGCTCAGGTCGGGGGGAGTCCGGCCGATCGGGGGCGACATGAGTGGGCAACTGGTTGAGCTGTCAGCGCTGTACCGAGCACCGGTCACCGTGTGCGCTCAGCGGGGAAGCGGCAGGTACCACACGACCCTGGCGTCGCGTGACCGTCTCGTCCTTGACCTCGAGGACGGCGACCGGGCTGCGCTGGCGGAGATCGGTGAGCTGGTGTCGATCGGGTGCCCCGACCCCGACGGGTGGGTGACCGCGGAGGTCCGCGTCGTCGCCCAGCGAGGCACGCATGGCCTCGTCACCACTGCGCCCGAGCTCCACATCTCGCAGCGCCGGTCGTCCCATCGGATCATGCTGACGCTGCCGGTGGACGTGGCAGAGTCCGACGAGGAGGCCCCCCACTGGGTGGTCGGCGAGACCGTGGACGTCTCGGCCGATGGCTTCTCGGCCCAGCTGCCCCCGGTGGGCATCGTCACGGGCGACGGCCTCACGGTGCGCTTGGCCCTGCCCGACGGCACCCTGATCGAAGGGGAGGCAGAGGTCGTGACCGGCGGTCCGCTGCTGCGGGCTCGGTGGACCAACATCTCCGAGCGCGACCGGGACCGGATCGTCCGGGCCATCAACCAGGCCGAGGTCGGTCGCCTGCGCTGATCAGCGCTTCGTGGAGAAGCGGCTGCGTCGGTCGTGGCGCTCGAGGGCCAGCCGCACCAGCTCGTCGATCAGGGCCGGGTAGCTGAGCCCGCTGGCCTCCCACATCTTCGGGTACATCGAGATGGGCGTGAAGCCGGGGATCGTGTTCACCTCGTTGACGAGCACGGCGTCGGCGGTCGGGTCGTAGAAGAAGTCGACGCGTGCCATGCCGTCGCAGCGCAGCGCCGTGAAGGCCTCGATGGCGAGGGCGCGGATCCGGTCGGCCACGGCCGCGGGCAGGTCGGCCGGGATGAGGCACTCTGCGGCGCCGTCGAGGTACTTGTCCTCGTAGTCGTAGAACTCCCGGGTGGGCTGGATCTCGCCGGGCACCGACGCGCGGGGGGTGGCGTTGCCGAGCACGGCCACCTCGATCTCGCGGGCCGCGACGCCCTGCTCGATGACGATCCACTCGTCGTAGCTCGCCGCCGTCGCGCACGCTGTCACCAGCTCGGCGTCGGTCGTGGCGCGCGACACGCCCACCGAGGAGCCGAGGTTGGCCGGCTTCACGAACATCGGGTAGCGCAGGCCGGCGCCGGCGGTCCGGGTCACGGCCTCGTCGAGCTCGATGTCGCGCAGCCCCACCCACGGCACCTGGGGCAGCCCGTGCGCGGCGAGGACGTCCTTGGCCTTCAGCTTGTCCATGCACAGCGCAGAGCCGAGCACCCCCGAGCCGACGTAGGGCACGTTGGCCAGCTCGAGGAGGCCCTGCACGGTGCCGTCCTCGCCGCGCGTGCCGTGCAGGAGGGGCAGCACGACGACGGCCTGGTCACCAGCGCTCGTGGGCCGCACGGTGGGGAGGGGGTCCACGACGGGCCCGACGGCCTCCAGGTGATCGGCTCCCGACGGCGCCGACAGCGCCCGGGCGCCCGGGAGGGCGTCGTGGTGGACCCAGGTGCCGTCCCGGGTGATGCCCACCGGCACCACGTCGTAGCGGTCGGGGTCGATGGCGCGCAGCACGTGGTAGGCGGACACGCAGGACACCTCGTGCTCGGCCGACTGGCCGCCGAAGAGGACGACGAGGCGGATGCGGTCGGGGGAGGCCATCGGCGAAGTGTACGAGCCAGGCGCGCGCCGGCTGCGAGACTCGGACCCGCATGGAGCTGCACTGCACGGACATCGCCCGGATCGCCGGGGGCCGCCTCGAGGGGCCCGACGCCATCGTCGACGGCGCATCGATCGACTCGCGGTCGATCAGCCCGGGTCAGCTGTTCGTGCCCGTGGTGGCCGAGCGCGACGGGCACGACTTCATCGCCGCCGCGCTGGCCGCGGGTGCGGCGGCCTACGTCACGAGCGCCCCCGCCGTCGGTGGCTCGGCCATCGTGGTCGACGACACGGTGGCGGCTCTGCAGGCGGCCGGACGACTGGCTCGCGCCTCGCTGGCGCCGACCGCCGCGGTGGTGGGGGTGACCGGCTCCGTCGGGAAGACCTCGGTGAAGGACCTGCTGGCCGGTGTGCTCCGCCAGCGTCGTCGCACCGCCGCGAGCGTGCGGTCGTTCAACAACGAGATGGGGGTGCCGCTCACCCTGCTCAACGCGCCCGACGGCACCGAGGCCGTGGTCGTCGAGATGGGGGCCCGCAACGTCGGCCACATCGCCGCCCTGTGCGCCATCGCCACGCCCACCATCGGGATCGTCACGCGCGTGGCTGCCGTCCACACAGAGGTGTTCGGCACGATCGACGACGTCGCCAGGGCCAAGGCGGAGCTGGTGCAGGCCCTGCCCGCGTCAGGCACCGCCGTGCTGAACGCGGCCGACGCGCGGGTGGCCGCCATGGCCACGGCGACTGACGCCGCGGTCGTGACCTTCGGTGCCGGTGGCGATGTCCATGCCGCTGCGGTGACGCTCGACGCGTCGTTGCGGGGCCGATTCGAGCTGCGCACCCCCTGGGGCTCAGCCGAGGTGCAGCTGGCCGTGCGCGGGACCCACCAGGTCGACAACGCGCTGGCGGCGGCTGCCGCGGGGCTCGTGTGCGGCGTGTCGCTCGAGGATGTGGTGGCGGGTCTGGCCCACGCTGAGCTGTCGCCGTGGCGCATGGACCTCAGCACCGCGCCCAGCGGTGCCCTGATCCTGAACGACGCCTACAACGCCAACCCCACGTCGGTGGCGGCGGCCCTGGAGTCGCTGGCCGCGCTGCCCGCCACCCGGCGCATCGCCGTGCTCGGGGTGATGGCCGAGCTGGGCGCCGGCGCTGACGAGGCCCACGCTGCAATCGGCGCGCTGGCCGCCCGCCTCGGCATCCGGGTGGTGGCGGTGGCGGCGTCCGCCTACGGCAGCGAGGACGTGGCGTCGGTGGAGGAGGCGGTCGACCTGCTCGGGCCGCTCGGCGCCGGCGACGCGGTGCTCGTCAAGGGCAGTCGAGTAGCCGAGCTGGAACGAGCCGCCGCCCTCTTCCTCGAGACCTGACCGATCACTCCCGACCTTGCGTTGGGGATGGGGTTGGGTCGCGGAGGTCGGCGTAGGCGGCGAGGGCCACGGCGATGGCGGCCCCGCCCAGCACGACGGCGGTGATCGACGTGGCCTCGATGAGGGGGCCCGCAAGCAGGTTGCCGATCGGCACGGTGCCGCCGAAGCCCATGATCCACAGCGCCATCACGCGGCCGCGGTTGCCGTCGTCGAGGCGCTGCTGCAGCACGGTGGACAGCGAGGTGATCACCGCGAAGTAGGCGAGGCCCACGAGCAGCACGGCGAGGTAGGCCGGGCCAGGGCTGCGCAGCAGCGAGAAGCCGGCCAGGAAGGCGGCGAAGGCCAGCAGGCCGGCCCGCACGACCTTCTCGAGGCTGCGGTCGCTGAGCACGGTGCCGATGGAAAGTGCACCGAGCAGCGCGCCCACGCCGAAGCAGCCGTAGAGGATGCCGTACTGCGTGCTCTTGGCCGCGATGCCGAGGTTGCGGTCGGCCAGCGTGGGCATCTGGCCGATGAAGGGCAGCGACAGGAGCGAGAAGGTGAAGATGAGGACGAGGCAGCGGCCCACGACTCGGTCGGCCCGGGCTGCCTGGAAGCCGGCCCCGAGACGACGGATCCCGCGGACGCCGCTCGTGTCAGGCGTCGGGTCGGGCAGCTGCACGCTGAGCAGCGACCAGATCACCAGCAGGTACGAGGCCGCATTGCCGATGAACACCCACGGGGCGCCGAAGCGCACGTACAGCGCGGCGCCGATCACCGGGCCGATGACGCGGGAGCCGTTCATCTGGGCCGAGTTCAGCGAGATGGCTCCGGGCAGGTCCTGCCGGCCGACGAGGGCGGGGAGGAGCGCGCTGTAGGTCGGCCCGAACACCGCCTGCCCCACGCCGATCAGGAACACGATGGCGACGAGCGCGGTGCGCGACGGATCGTCTACCCGGGCCACCCATGCCACGACGAGCGACAGCACGCCCTGGAGGACGGAGACGGTGACCAGCAGGCGACGCCGATCGACGGCATCAGCCAGCAAGCCGCCGACCAGCGAGAACAGCATGAGCGGACCCAGCTGCGCGAAGAGCAGGACGCCGACGAAGGTCGGGCCGCCGAGGTCGTAGGCCAGGGCGCCGAGGACGACGTTCTGCATCCAGCTGCCGATGTTCGACAGGAAGGCGCCGATGAACACCCGGCGGAAGGTCTCGTGGCGCAGCGCAGCCCGGGCCGAACCGGGGCGGATGGTGCGGTCGCCCTCCTCGAGGGCGTCGATGGCGTCCTCGACGGATGGGTCGACGGTGTACGGGTCGTCGGCGGGGGGAGGGGGGGACGCCATGCAGCGGGCAGCATCGCATCCACGGCCGACGACGAGCGAGCCCGTACGATCTGTCGCCGTGCCGGTCGACTTCGAGGAGCCGCAGCTCCCCTTCGAGGATGTGCAGGATGCTCCGCCGTCGTGCGTGATCAACCGCGATCCGATGGGGACGTTCCCGTGCTGCCCGCTCTGCGGCGGGGAGCTCCGCCCGGAGCATGCCCACTACCGCTGTGCCTGCGGGTGGCGCGACTCCTGCTGCGACTGACGTCACCACCGCTCAGGCGACGCCGTGGGTGATCCACGCCTCGATGGCGCGGGCGACGAGCTGCACTGCGATGGCCGCCACGAGCAGTCCCATCACGCGGCTGAGGAGCTCGATGCCGTTGTCGTGGAGCAGCCGGGCGAACAGCGAGGCGTAGCGCATCGAGAGGTAGACCACGGCGAGCACGGCCACCAGGGCCAGCACCACCGAGAGGCTGCCACCGAGGCCGTCGGCCTGGCGGGTGTAGAGCATGGTGGCGGCGATGGCGCCCGGGCCGGCCAGGAGCGGTGTGCCGAGGGGTACCAGCGCGATGTTGGTGTCGCCTGAGGCCAGCGTGCTGGTGCCGCCATCGCCCGACGGGTGGAGCAGCTCGAGCGCGATGACGAGGAGCAACAGGCCGCCCGCGACCTGGAGTGCCTCGAGCGAGATGCCGAGGAGGTGCAGCACCTGCTGGCCCCCGATGGCGAAGGCGAGGATCACTGCCCCCGCGACGGAGGACGACAGCGCGGCCGCTCGGCGCCGCTGCGGCACGTCGTGGCCCTTGGTGAGGGCGAGGAAGATCGGGATGTTGCCGATCGGGTCCATGATCACCAGCACGGTGACGAAGGCGGTGGCGAACAGGGTGAGGTCGAGCGTGATCTGAGGCATGGCGCGCGTGTCCAGGGGTTCGATGGCTGGCAAGGCCAGGGAGTGAGGGCGCCGGCGACAGAGACAGCACAGCAGGCCCAAGTGCTCACTAAATCTAGCAGCGGCGGGTCGAGCTTCCAACCCGGCGGCTGTCGCGATGTTCCTAGGATCCGCCCGATGTCCGCTTGCCCCCTCTCCGCCATCGCCGTCGGGCCTCGATCGGCGCGCCGATGGCTCGACGACGCCGTCGTGGCCGGTGGCGGCACCCTCGTGGGGCCGCAGGAGGCGAGCGGCCTCGTGTGGACCGATCCCGACGATCCGCACGGCCTGGCCGATCTGTTGCAGCGGCACCCCGACCTGGAGTGGGTGCAGCTCCCGTGGGCCGGGATCGAGCCGTACCTCGACACCGTGCGGGCTCACGCCGATCGCCTCTGGACCTGTGGGAAGGGGGTGTACGCGGAGCCGGTGGCCGAGCACGCGCTGGCCCTGCTGCTGGCCGGGCTGCGTCACCTCGCCGCCTACGCGCGGGCCGATCGGTGGACGCCCCAGACGGGTACCAACCTGCTCGGTGCGCGGGTGACGCTCCTCGGCGGGGGCGGCATCACCGAGTCGCTCCTGCGCCTGCTCGGCCCCTTCGGCTGCACCACGACGGTGGTGCGCCGCCAGCCGCAGCCGATGGTCGGCGCCGCTCAGGTCGTCGGGATGGAAGGTCTCGACGACGCGCTGACCGGCGCCGAGGCGGTGATCGTCGCCCTCGCCCTCACGGCCGAGACCACGGGACTGCTCGACCGTCGCCGACTGGAGCTCCTCGCCCCCCACGGCTGGGTGGTGAACGTGGCCCGCGGCGCCCACATCGTCACTGACGACCTCGTGGCCGTGCTGGCGGCGCAGCGCATCGGCGGGGCCGCCCTCGATGTGACGGATCCCGAACCGCTGCCCGACGGGCATCCTCTGTGGGCGGAGCCGCGCTGCTTGATCACACCACACACCGCCAACACCCAGGCCATGGCCGTGCCGTTGCTGAGCGAGCGGGTGCGGGAGAACGTGCGGCGCCGCATCGCGGGAGAGGCGCTGCTCGGCCCGGTGGACCCGGCGGCGGGCTACTGAGCGGGCGGTCGCTACGCGTCGTAGCGTCGGCCCATGGACTTCCGACGCACGACCGTTGCCGCGCTGGCCGCCGATGTCGCCGCTCGGCGCATCTCAGCCCGGGAGCTGGTGGCCGTGGCCCTGGCTCGGATCGAGGCCGTCGATCCCCAGGTGAACGCCTTCGTGTCGGTGGACGCCGACGCTGCCCTGGCCGACGCGCTGGCCATCGACGAGCGCATCGCCGCCGGTGAGGCCGTGGGCCCCCTGGCGGGCATCCCCATCGGGGTGAAGGACCTCGAGGATGCGGCGGGGTTCGTCACCACCCAGGGCTCGGCGCTGTACGCCGACGTCCCGCCGGCCACCCTCGACTCCCCGCTGGTCGAGCGGCTGCGGGCGGCTGGGTGCGTGGTGGTGGGCAAGACGAACACGCCGGAGCTCGGCCACAAGGCCGACACCACCAACCCGTTGTTCGGCTCGACCTACAACCCCTGGAACCTCGACCGCTCGGCTGGTGGCTCCTCGGGCGGATCGGCGGCTGCCATCGCAGCCGGGATGGTGCCGCTGTGCACCGGCTCCGACGGCGGCGGCTCGATCCGGATCCCGTCGTCGGTGTGCGGCATCTCGGGGATGAAGGCGTCGCTGGGCCGGGTGCCGGCGGGCGGGGCCAAGCCGCCCGGCTGGGCCGATCTCTCCACCAAGGGGCCGATGGCGCGCACGATCCGCGACATCACCTTGGCCCTCGACGCCGTGGTCGGTCCGGAGGCCACCGATCTCCGTTCGCTCCCCATGCCCGATGCCAGCTGGACCCGCTCGCTGAACGAGCTGCACGCGCCCCGCAAGGTGGGCTGGGCGCCCACCCTCGGCTACGCCCAGGTGGACCGCGAGGTGGCGGCCATCTGCGCGGCGGCCGTGGCGCGCCTGGCCGCGCTGGGCACCGAGGTGGTGGAGGTGGACCCCGTCTTCCCCGAGGATCCCGCCATGTCGTGGGTCACCTTGGCCATGGTGGGCGACGAGCGAGCGCTCGGCCACCTCCGAGGCACCCCGGAGTGGGACAAGGTCGACCCCGGACATGTGGCCGCCCTCGACCACTTCGGCCGGGCCAGCGGTACCGACGTGCTGGCGGCCACCGACGCCTGCCACGTCGCCAACCTGCGCCTGGTGGAGCTGTTCCACCGCGTGCCGCTCCTGCTCACGCCCACGGTGGCAGGCCAGCCTGGGCTCGCCGGTCGCGACGGCACCGTCGACGGCCAGGAGACGCCTTTGTGGGTGGCCTTCACCTACCCGTTCAACATGACGCGCTCACCGGCGGGCACGGTGTGCGCCGGCTTCACGGCTGACGGCATGCCGGTGGGCCTGCAGGTCGTGGGGCCCCAGCACGCGGACGTCGCCGTCTTGCGAGCGCTGGCCCTCCTCGAGGACACCCTCGCCCTCGATCCCATCGCACCGATCTGATCGCGGGCGATCTGACCCGCCGGCTGGCGGGAGCCGCCGCGCCGTCTGGTACCGTGTCCGCTCCCGCAAGGGCGCGTAGCTCAGTTGGTTAGAGCACTGCCTTCACACGGCAGGGGTCAGGGGTTCGAGTCCCTTCGCGCCCACCAGATACTCGCAGGTCAGCGGCCTGGGATTCTTCCGTGTCTGGGGTCAGGTCGTCACGCGCCCCGCGGAAAACCCGCGGGATCCAGCGGAACGAGGCGTCACCGGGCGTGATGGAGGCGAACGAATCGAGACGGGCGAGCACGTCGCCGTCGTTGCCCTCGTAGAGGTGGCCGTAGCGGTCGAGGACGACCGAGACGCTGGTATGGCCGGCCCAGGTGGCGATCTGCTTCGGGCTGGCTCCGGCGGCGATCCACAGCGACACAGCGGTGTGCCGTAGATCATGGATGCGGGTCCCGTCGAGGCCGGTCGCGCGAATCGCTGGCCGCCAGAAGCGGCTCCGCCATGACCCGGCGCGCAGGACCCCTCCGTCGGGGCCGCCGAAGACGAGTGCTGCTGGATCGTCGTCGACGAACTCGGCGAGGTGGAGCGCGAGTGCCTGGGTCACCCGAGTGGGGATCGGGACGGTGCGCCGACCGGCGCGCGTCTTGGGTGCGCCCCACTCGAT
>JBKJIL010000192.1:0-19817 GCA_046598435.1 Acidimicrobiales bacterium | reverse complement strand
GCCACGGCATCATCCAGACGGCCCCGCAGTACAACCACCCCGCCCGCACCGCCGAGCGCCTGGCCATGCTCGACCTCGTGTCGGGCGGGCGCGTCGAGTTCGGCTCCGGCGAGTCGTCCTCCGAGGCCGAGCTGGCCGGGTTCGGGATCGACCCCTTCGTCAAGCGCGACGCCTGGCTCGAGGGCCTCGAGGTCACGTTGCGCTGCATGACCGAGACGCCCTTCACGGGCGTCGAGGGCAAGTTCGTGACGATGCCACCCCGCAACGTCGTGCCCAAGCCGGTGCAGAAGCCGCACCCCCCGCTGTGGGTGGCGTGCTCCCGCCGGGAGACGATCCTGCTGGCCGCCGAAAAGGGCATCGGCTCGCTCACCTTCGCGTTCATCGACCCGGAGGAGGCCGTCCACTGGGTGTCCGACTACGAGGCGACCCTCGCGGAGAAGTGCGTGCCCGTCGGTCAGCACGTCAACACCAACGTCGCCTGCGTCACGCCGATGATGTGCGCTCCCACTGAGGAAGCAGCCATGGAGCGCGGCCTCGAGGGCGGCAACTTCTTTGGCTACTCCCTCGGGCACTACTACATCTTCGGCGACCACGTGCCGGGCACCACCGACGTGTGGAGGGAGTTCATCGAGAAGCGCGCCGAGCAGGGCTACTCCCCTGACATCGAGGCCGCCCTCAAGGAGGAGCGCCTCGGCGCCAAGGTGGCCAGCGGCGACACCACCGGCCTGCGCGGGGCCACGGGAACGCCCGATCAGATCCGCGAGTACGTGGCCCGCTTCGAGGAGGCCGGTGTCGACCAGCTCATCTTCGTGATGCAGGCCGGCAAGAACCGCCACGAGGACATCTGCGAGGCCATCGAGCTCTTCGGCAAGGAGGTGCTCCCGGAGTTCAAGGAGCGCGACGCCACCCACGTGGCTGCCAAGGCCAAGCGCATGGAGCCCGTCATCGACGCCGCCTTCGCCCGCAAGGACCACGAGGGCCGCACGGTCCCCGAGCTGCCCGAGGGGTACCACTTCCCGGCCATGCCCCGGAAGATGGTCGACGCGGCCGGCAGCAAGGAAGGCAAGGCGTGGCTCGACAAGCTGGCCGAGTCCTCCGCCACCGGCGACGCCACCTCGGCGTTTCAGCTGAACCAATGAGCCGGCCCACGTTCACCTCGCTCGACGGCACCGTGGCGCTCGTCACTGGCGCCGCCTCCGGCATCGGCGCCGCCACCGCGGCCCGCCTGGCCCAGGAGGGAGCGGTCGTCGTCGTGGCCGACGTGCAGACCGACGCCGGCGAGAAGGTGGCCGCCGACGTGGGTGGTCGCTTCGTGGCCCTCGACGTCACCGACTCCGCCGCCTGGCAGGCCGCCATCGACGACATCCTCGCCACCGAGGGACGCCTCGACATCGCCCACCTCAACGCCGGCGTGATGACCGGCGAGGGCGACGTGCGAGCCCTGACCGACGAGCAGCTCGACCGCATCCTGGGCGTCAACGTGCGCGGCGTGGTGTACGGGGCGCGCGCAGCCGCCCGGGCCATGACCCACGGCGGCGGCATCGTGGCCACCGCGTCGGTGGCCGGCCTCATCGGCTGGTCGGCCGATCCGATCTACACGCTGTCGAAGCACGCCGTCGTCGGGCTCGTGCGAGCGCTCGACCCGCAGCTGGCGGCCCTCGACATCAGCGTCAACGCGGTCTGCCCTGGCATCGTCGACACCGCCATGCTGGGCAGCGAGATGAAGGCCGTGCTGGAGGGCGCCGGCGTGCCGGTGATCCCACCCAGCCAGATCGCGGACGGCGTCGTCACCGCGCTGCAGTCGGGGCTCACCGGCACCTGCTTCCAGTGCCTGCCCCATCGCGCCGCCGAGCCCTTCGAGTTCGGTCAGCTCGCCGTACCGCTGTTCCCCACCGCCTGATCCGACCTCACCGCCTGCTCACTGACGGGTGCTCAGGTGTCTGATCGGCCCGCCCCAGTGGGGTGCTCGAACACCTTCGTCACCACCTGTGAGACCGCATCGACGGTCGAACCCTCCCAGGACGGGGCGCCATGGTCGAGCACCACGACCCGGTCACACAGCGCCAGCGCGTGGCCCACGTGCTGCTCGACGATGAGCAGTGCGGTCCCCGCGGCGCGCAGTCGGCCCAAGCTGGCGTAGACCTCGTCGATCACGATCGGCGCCAGCCCCAACGAGAGCTCGTCGGCAACGAGCAGCTTGGGAGCCTCGACCAGCACGCGGGCCATGGAGAGCATGCGCTGCTCCCCACCTGACAGCGTTCCCGCGATCTGGCGACGACGCCCTGCCAGGGCGGGGAAGAGCCCGAACGCCTCGTCGAGGGCGGCGTGCACTCCGGCCCGGCCCCGCGATTGGCGGAAGGACAGCACCAGGTTCTCCTCGACTGTGAGCGTCGCGAACACCGAACGCCCCTCCGGCGCGTGCACCACCCCTGCCCGAGCGAACCGGTGGGCCGCCGCACCGGACATGTCCGTGCCGTCGACGAGCACCGCGCCCGCGGTGGGCGAGATCAGCCCTGTCGCCACGCGAGCCACGGTGGTCTTGCCCGCGCCGTTGGCACCCAGCAGCGCCACCGCCTCACCTGAGGCCACCACCAGATCGATGCCGAACAGCGCCTCGAACGGGCCGTAGCCAGCGTTCACGCCCCGCAGCTCCAGGACGGCGGTCACGGGGCCGCCCCCACGTGGCCCAGGTAGGCCTCGCGCACGACCTTGCTCGCCAGCACCTCCGCGGTCGGCCCCGACGCGATCATGCTGCCGAAGTCGAGCACGTAGGCGCGCTGCGTGAACTCCGCGACGAGCTCGACGTCGTGCTCCACGAGCAGGATGGCGAACCCCTGCTCCGCCTGCACCGCCCGCAGCGTCTGGGCCAGGCTCGCCGTCTCCTGGCGGTCGAGCCCGGATGACGGCTCATCGAGCAGGAGGACGCGCGGCTGGGTCATCAAGGCCCGGCCCACCTCCACGAGGCGGCCCTTGCCCAGGCTGAGGTGCTCGATCGGTTCGTCGGCGACATCGGCGAGGCCGAGGAGGCTGAGCACCTCGTCGCACCGGTCGATCTCGTCGGCCTTCGGTCGACCACGACCGATCAGGTCCTTCCACAGCCGACCGTCGCCACGCCGCGTGCGCTCGGCGATCAGCAGGTGCTCGCGCACGGTCGATTCGGCAAAGAGCTCGACGCGTTGGAAGGTGCGGCCGATCCCCCGGCGGGCCCGGGCGTGCACCGGCAGGCCGCTGATGTCCTCGCCGCACAGGCGCACCGTGCCGTAGTCGGGCCGCAGCACGCCGAGCACGCAGTTGAAGAAGGTGGTCTTGCCGGCGCCGTTCGGGCCGATGAGGCCCACCCGCTCGCCGTCGTGCACGACCAGGTCGAGGTCGCGCAAGGCCACGATCCCGGAGAAGCTCTTGCGGATGTCGGAGGCGTCGAGCACGGGTGTCACGACGACTCCTCCACGACAGCGGGTGCGTCGTCGGCCACAGATCGCCGAGCACGACGGGCGAGGAGCCGCTCGACGCGCTGGCCGGCGCGCCGCTTGCCGTGCTCCACCAGGCCCTCAGGGTGGCGAGCGAACTGGATGGTCCCGAGACCGAACAGGATGAAGCGCCACTTGGGCGACACGGGGAAGACGCCCGGGATCCGCTCGGCGCTCCGCAGGATCCAGCCGAAGGCGGCCCCCCGCAGGAGCACCACATCGAACAGGGCGTAGGCGGCCCCCGCCTGGGCGGCGCCCTCGACCGTGCGGGAGCCGAGCGACACCACCAGCACGAGCCAGAACAGTGCCGCAAAGGGCGCAAAGTTGCTGCCGTAGTTCACGTTCTGCTGATGGATGCTGAGCAACCCGCCCCCGAGGCCGGCGATGAACGCCGACACGGCGAAGGCGGTGACCCGCGCTCGGGCTGGGGAGATGCCGATGGCCTCGGCGGCCACCTCGCTCCCCCGAAGCGCTCGCAGCGTGCGCCCCACCGTCCCCTCCCGGATCTGGATCACGGCCACCGCCACGACCACGAACACGACGAGCACGAGCACCAGGAAGCTGCGGTCGTCGGCGAGATCCCACGGCCCGAGCGTGGGGCGCGGCACCCGGGTGCCCTGGAGCAGGGAGGTATCGCCGCCCCCGACCCACGGGAGCTTCACCAGCACGGCGTCGAAGAAGAAGGCGAAGGCCAGCGTGGCGATGGCCACCCACACCCCACCCAGGCGCAGCACCGGCAGGGAGAGCAGCGCCCCGACCAGGGCGGCGACGGCCGCACCGACAATCGCCGCCAGCAGCACGGAGGTGCCATGGCGATCAGCGAGCTGGAAGACCGTGAACCCTCCGATCGCGGCAAACGTGCCCTGGCACAG
Source organism: Acidimicrobiales bacterium (assembly GCA_046598435.1). Taxonomy (GTDB): domain Bacteria; phylum Actinomycetota; class Acidimicrobiia; order Acidimicrobiales; family VFJN01; genus VFJN01. The sequence continues at coordinate 15,478 of JBKJIL010000192.1, read as the reverse complement.
CGAGATCTGTCCCGCGAACCCGGTGATGACCGTGATGGACAGGTAGATCGTGGCGAGGATCACGGCTTGGGTCACGAGGAACAGCCATGACGCGTCCGCTCGGGTGAACACCACGATCCCGGCGACGGCGAAGAACACGAGCGCGAAGACGCGGGTGGCCGAGGTGAGGACGGGGCTGCGGGAGGCCGCCGCCAGCGACGGGGGTGGGGGGTCGACGCCGGCAAGCGGGTCGGCGACCTGGCCCGAACGACGGATGGCGGGCCAGAGCACGAGCACGCCGAACAGCACGACGAAGGGCATCGCCGGCGTCACGTTCTCCTGCAGGGGCCGCAGCCAGCTGTGGTCGTCGGACCATCGGGGCAGGAACGTGTTGATCAGCGCGATGAGGATCCCGAGCCCGAGTCCGCCCAACAGGGCGCGGGGGAGGCTGACCAAGCGCCCGATGGCGGCGGCCGCGACGGCCACCACCACCAGGTCGAAGAAGTCCGGGGCGGCCAGGGTGTTGAACCGGGGAGCGATCAGCACGCCCGCCAGGCCGGCGAACAGGCTGGAGAGCGCCCAGCTGAACGCCGACACGCGGTCGGCGCGGATGCCGTTGAGCTCGGCCATGCGGGGGCTCTCCACAACCGCCCGCATCCGCAGGCCGATGGCGGTGAACCGGAACAGCGCCGCCAGGGCGACCATGGCCATCACCGCGACGGCCATGGCCATCAGCTCGTCCCTGCTGAAGGCGTACACGCCGAACGGGTCGTAGAACACCGAGGCGCCGTCGGCCACGATCCCTTGCGGGGTGCGCCCGGCCACGGCCTCGAACCCCACGATCACATCGAAGAGGTTGGGCAGGGCCACCGACAGCCCGATGGCCACCACGAGCTTGGGCACCGACGATCCCGTGCCGAGGTGGCGGAAGATCAGGCGCTCGAGGACCAGCCCGGTGATCGGCGCCAGCACGACCACCGACAGCCCCAACGCCGGCAGGATGGCCCACCCCCAGATCGTCCGGGCCTGGAAGTACATGGCGGCGGAGATGTACGCCTGCGCCCCGAAGGCAAGGTTGAACACCCCGGAGGTCTTGTAGGTGAGGACGAAGCCGAGCGCGATCAGCGCGTAGACCGTGCCCGGGGGCGTCCCCTGGAGGATGGCCCGGAGCAGATCGTCAGCGACGGAGGCGGCGACGACCATCGAGGCGGGTTGGGCGATCCGTCAGCGGAAGGCGGTGGCCACGGGCTCGGCCCACGTGGTGTCGGCCTGCTCCCAGCAGAGCCACGGCTTGTCCTTGGGACCCACCGTCACGAACTTGCCGCCCTGCACGCGCACCATGGCGGTGCACTCGCTGCCCTCGTCGACGCTGCGGGTGGCCTGCGTGTAGGGCGTGTGGGCGACCGTCCAGTCGATGGGCTCGATCAGCCCGCCGGCGGTGAACTCGGTCAGGGCGTTGGTGGCCGCCGCCACCTTGGCGCGATCGAAGTCCGGTCCGGCGGCCAGCAGCCCGTCGAAGGCAAGGGAGGCGTTGATCCAGCCCACCATGGCCAGCTCGGAGACCTCGCTGCCCTGGTCGTCCATCCAGCGCAGGAAGTCGGCCAGGGCGGTTCCGGACGCGTCGGCCTCGAAGGGCAGGAACTGCACGCTGACGAAGTCGCCTTCGAAGATGTCCCCGCCCTCGGTCACGAAGGCCTGGTTGTAGGAGTTGGGGTGGTAGAGCACGACGTCTTGCATGCCCTGGCGCTGGAGCTCCTGGGCGAGCGTCTTCATCCCGTTGAGATCGATGCAGGTGGCGACGAAGTCGACACCGGCCTGCTTCATGGCCGTGACCTCGGGCCCGATGCCGTTCGAGAGGCCGAAGTCGAGGCTGTCGTTCACGTAGACGACCTCGGCGCCGATGTCGCCGGCGTACATCTCGACCGAATCGGCGACCGTGTTCGTGCAGACCTTCGAGTTCTCGCTCACGCCGTAGCCGATCGAGGCCACCTTCTTGGCCTCGGCCGTCTTGACGGCATACGGCACGGCACGGCCGGTGCAGTCGCCGCAGCGCACGGCGAGGCTGGGGAAGATGTTCGGACGATCAGCCGCCTCGGTGGCATGGATGCCCCACGCGTAGGTGGGGACGCCGGCGTCGTCGAGGTCGCCCCAGCCGCTCGGCAGCAGCGTCGCCTCGAAGGCCCCGAAGGCATCGTCGCCGGAGGTGACCTCCAGCGCCCGCACCTGGTTCTGGCCGAGCTCGTCGTCGAGCTCCTTGCTGAGCACGAGGTCACGGCCGAAGATGCCGCCCTCGGAGTTCCGGAAGGCGAAGTACGCCTTGATGCCGTCGAGGTAGCAGTCGAGGATGCACGTCCCCAGCGGGTTGTTGGCCCTCGTCCCGATGGCAGCGAAGGCGATCTCGTCGTCGGTCACGCCCGGCACCCCGGCGATGGGGTGGAAGGTGTCCCGATCACCGCTCGCGCCGGCGCCGGTCGTGCTCGGTCCACCGGCGGTGGTGGTCGAGGCGGCGTCGTCGTCGCTCCCAGAGTTGCCACAGGCGACGACCGCCAGGCTCGAGACGACAACAACGGCGAGAGCTCGCCTGAGCGATCGAGACACGGTTCCCCCCGGAGGTGTGCTGGCGCGATCGCCGCCCACGGTGGCGGCGATCAGCCGGACGCTACCGGAGCCAGGCGATGCCGGCTCAGGACTCCACCGTGCCGCGAGGCCCGGTGCCAGGTATGTCCGAGTTGTGCAGCCTTGCGGTCAGTCTGGTGCCCCATCGAGGGTGATCCAGGCGGCCTTGAGGTACGGCGGATCCCCCGGCCCCGAGCGATGGTCGAGCGGCAACGTGCGGGTGTCGACGGTCCCTGGGCGCTCCGCCGCCGCCATGCCGCGTCGGAGGTGGTCCACGAACCGGGGCCACGGCATGCGCCGCAGGTTGGTGGAGACGAACAGCTGGCCGCCCGGAGCGACCAGGCGCGCCCCTCGCTCCACCAAGGAGTGCAGGTCGCGGTCCACCGCCCAGCGCGCGCCCCCTCGCCGGCGCGTGGTGCTCGTGCTGGGCGGGTCCACGAGCACGAGGTCGAAGGTGCGGCCGCGCTTGGCCAAGCGCTCCATCCACTCGAGGGCGTCGCCGAAGATGGCGTCGTGGTCGTCAGGATCGAGACCGTTGAGGCGCAGGTTCTCCGCCGCCCAGTCGAGGTAGCGCTTGCTGAGGTCGAGGCTGAGCGTCTCGGCACCGGCCACCGCGGCGGCCACCGACAGCGAGCCCGTGTGGGCGAAGACGTTCAGCACGGTGCGGTCGCGCAGATCCGAGGCCAGCAGCTCCCGACGCGTCTCGCGCTGGTCGAGGAAGAGGCCGCTCGAGGTCGCGCTGGCCGTCAGGTCGATCAGGTACCGACACCCCAGCTCACGCACCTCGAAGCGCTCGTGGGGCTGACCAGACACCAGTCGAGCCGCACCGCCACCATCGCGCCGACGGGGCTGCTCATAGATGGCGGCCAGCCCCAGCGTGTCGTTCCACGCGTCGATCCACCGAGCCGGCATCGCCGCGATCTCGTCGGCATAGCTCAGCACGAGGGCCACCTGGCCGAGCCGCTCCACGCGCACGTTGGGGAACCCGTCATGGTGCCGGTCGATCCAGAGGTAGGCATCCGTGTCGACCGGGTCGAGCAGCGCGGCCCGGGCCTCATGGGCCACCGCGGCGGCGAGGACCGGATCGACGGCTGAGCCCGGGCCGGTCAGCAGGCGGTCGAAGCTCGGAGGCCGCGGCTCGTCGAGCTCCATGACGCCAACGTCGGGTGACGGGTGCTCGAAGCGCAGGTGGGCGGCATGGAGGAACAGCCGCGCCGCCGCCGCGCCTCCGTGCTCCTCGTCGCCAAGGATCGGCATCCCGAGGGCCTCGGCGTGCACCCGCACCTGGTGCATGCGGCCACTGCGAGGGTGGGCGGCGTGGCGTTCGACGGCCGGCCCGACGGCCTGCTGCTCGAAGTCGGTCCATGCCGCCTGCGCCAGGGTGCGGCCGTGGACCGCTCGGTCGATGGGAAGCTCGCAGTGCTGCTGCGAGGGCCGTTCGGGGTCGCGGGCCACGAGCAGCTCGTAGCGCTTGTCGACCGTACGGCCCTCGAGCTGTGCCGTGAGCGACCGGTTGGCCAACGGCGTCTTGCCGAACACCAGCAACCCCGACGTGGCCTTGTCGAGGCGGTGCAGGACCGACAGCGCGTCGGGCTTCCGCTGGCGCTGCACCCACTCGTACATGCCGTCCTGGGCGTGGACATCGGCGCGGTGCGTGTTGACCCCCGACGGCTTGGCCACCACGAGCAGGTGCTCGTCCTCGAAGCGGACCCATGGCTCTGGCACCGAGGCAGCGTAGGGCTCGAGCCGCCGCCGGACCGGTCGAGAGCTGGGTCGATCAGGTCACCTTTCGGCCCGCGGGTGTGCCCCCTCCTGCACGGAACCCCCGAAGCGCTGTCACCTCGGAGGCCTCCAGCGGTAGTGTCGGCCACGTGAGCGCTGGTCACGCCTCCCTGGAGCACGAGCCGCACGATCACGTCGCGAACTTCTACGCCAGCGACGCTGATCTGGTCCATGCGGTCATCGAGTTCGCCGCCGGCGGCGTGCGCGCGGACGAGGCCGTCATCTTGGTGGCCGAGCGAGATCACCTGGCGGCCATCGTCGATGGCGTCGGGGATGCCGTCGGCGCACTCGATCCTGCCCGGCTGATCTGCCTCGACGCCGCCGCCACCCTGTCGGCCTTCATGGTCGACGGACACCCTGACCCGGCGCGCTTCGACGCCGTGATCGGCGGGGCCGTCGCCCGCGCCGCCACCGGAGGTCGCCATGTGCGCGCCTTCGGGGAGATGGTGGCCCTGCTCTGGACCTCGGGCAACGTCACCGGCGCCATCGAGCTCGAGGGGCTGTGGAACGAGCTCGCCGTGCGATGGGCCTTCTCGCTGTACTGCGGCTACCCCATGGACACGATCGACGCCACCGGCGACCTCGAAGCGACCCAGCGGATCTGCGCGCAGCACTCCCGGCTCCTCGCGCCTCGCGTGGCCCAATGGTCGGTGCCTGGCGCTGACGCTCGACGTCGCCACAGCCGCGTGTTCGTCCCCACCGCCGACACCGTGCGAGCGGCTCGGGTCTTCACCTCCGAGACGCTGGAGGGCTGGGAGCTCGGTGAGCAGGTCGCCGACGCCACGATCGTCGTGTCCGAGCTGGCCACGAACGCCATCCGGCATGCCGAGAGCGCCTACCGGGTCGAGCTCGAACGGCTGCCCTCCACGGTGCGCATCACCGTGCACGACACGAGCCCGAGCCTCCCCGAAGCACAGTCTCCGCACAGCACCACCGAAGGTGGGCGCGGGATCGCGATCGTGGGCCACCTCACCGAGCGCTTCGGCGTCGAGGCCTCAGCGGTCGGCAAGGCCGTGTGGGCCGAGCTCGCCATCTCCCCCAGCTGAGGCTCATGTCGGCGTGACCCTGGTGCCGGCCGTGCCGGCGACGATGGCCACGGCATCCTCCAGTCGGCCGATGCCCGCCACGGCCCCAGTGGCCTCGACGAAGCGGCAGGCCGCCTCGACCTTCGGGCCCATCGAGCCAGCGGGGAACGACGCCGCTCGCAGCTCGACCGGCGTGGATCGCCCGATGGCGACCTGGGCCGCGGTGCCGAATCCCCGGAAGACGTTGGCGACGTCGGTGAGGATCAGCAGCACGTCGGCGTCGAGGGCCTCGGCCAGCACGGCTGCGGTGAGGTCCTTGTCCACCACCGCCTCGATGCCCTCGAGGAGCCCCGCGTCGGTGCGGATGACCGGCACCCCGCCGCCGCCGGCGCACACCACCACCGCACCGGTCCCTAGGATCACCTCGATGAGCTCGGTCTCGACGACCCGTTGCGGCTGTGGAGACCCGACCACGCGGCGCCACCATGCACCGTCGGGCTTCACGAGCCAACCCCGCTCCTCGGCCAACCGACGGGCTTCGTCCTCCTCGTAGACCTCGCCGATGAACTTGGTCGGGTCCGCGAAGGCCGGGTCGTCGAGGGCCACGAGGGTCTGGTTGATGATGCTGGCGATCTGGCGCCCGGGCAGGCGGTTCTGCAGCGCCTGGAGCAGCCAGTAGCCGATCATCCCCTGGGTCTGGGCGCCCAGCACATCGAAGGGGTAGGGCGTGGTGAGATGCGGGTCCGACGCGCTCTGCACGGCCAGCACCCCCACCTGGGGGCCGTTGCCGTGCGTGACGACGAGCTCGTTGCCGAGCGCGAGCGGCGCCAGCGCGGCCACCGCCCGCACCACGTTGGCCTCCTGCACGGCGGCGTCCGGGATCTCCCCGCGCCGAAGGAGGGCGTTGCCGCCGAGGGCGACGACGAGGCGCACGTCAGGCGGCGTCTCGTTCGATGGGACAGGTCATGCAGCGCGGGCCGCCCCGGCCCCGACCGAGCTCGTTGCCCACGATCTCGATGACCTCGACCCCGTGGGCCCGCAGGTGGGAGTTGGTGGTGACGTTGCGCTCATAGGCCACCACCACCCCTGGGCGCAGGGCCAGCACGTTGCAGCCGTCGTCCCACTGCTCGCGCTCGGCCGACCGGATGTCCTGCACCGGCGTGAGGAGGTTGACCTGCGCCAGTCCCAGTGCCGCCGCCATGACCTCGTGCATCTGCTCCGCGGCGTGGGCCGTGACGACCAGCTCCTTGTCGGAGTCGCCTGGTTGGATCGTGTAGGTCGGGAGCATGCCCAGACCGCCGTACTTCGTGAACGTGTCCTCGTTCACCATCGTCATGACGGTGTCGAGGTGCATGAACGTGCGGGTCTGCGGCATCTCGACGGCGATGATCCGATCCGCGGCACCCGCCGCGAACAGGCGAGCCGCAAGCCGCTCCACACCTTGTGGCCGCGTGCGTTCGCTCATGCCGATCAGCACCGCCCCCCCACCCAGCACCAGGATGTCGCCGCCTTCGGTGGTGGCCATCGCGTTGGCCGAGCCCGGCGACCAGAGCGTGACGTCCTCCGCCGCGAACCTCGGGTGGTGGCGGTAGATCGCCTCGTAGTGGATCGTCTCGCGCATGCGCGCCTTCTTGCGCATCGAGTTGATGGCCACCCCGCCGTAGATCCACGCCGAGGTGTCGCGCGTGAACATCGTGTTGGGGAGCGGCGGGAGGAGCAGGGCCTCCAGGTCCAGGGCCTGGAACCACACGGACTTCGGTGCTGCGATCCGCTCGAGTGCCTCGCGCTTCGAGATCCCTCCGATGAGGGAGGTGGTGAGCTCGTCGTCGTCCATGGCCTCGAACATGCCCCGCAGCGGATCGACCGCCATGGGACCGACCAGCCGCTCGTCGAGCATGCTGGTGAGGATGTGCTCCTTGGCGGCCGGGACGGCCACCGTTGCACGGAGCAGGTCGTCGACGTAGTGGACCTCCACCCCCTCGGCGAGGAGCACGGTGACGAAGGCGTCGTGCTCCTCGCGTGCCCGCCGCACCCAGAGGATCTCGTCGAAGAGGTAGTCGTCCTTGTTGGACGGCGTGAGGCGCTTCAGCTCGAGCCCGGGCCGGTGCACGAGGACCTGTCGCAGCACTCCCACCTCGGAGTCGACGTGGGAGGTCATCAGCGGGAGCGCGACATCAGATCGTGCTCGAACGCGTAGGCGGTGGCCGCTGCCCGGGTGGACACGCCGAGCTTGGTGAAGATGTTCGAGAGGTGACGGGCCACTGTCTTGTCGCTGAGGAACAGCCGGCTGGCCACCTCCTTGTTGGTGTGCCCAGCGGCGACGAGGCGCAGCACCTCCGCCTCGCGCGCGGTGAGGCCAGCAGGCAACCCCGGAGGGCCGGCGACGCCCTGGGCCTGGCGCGCGTCCAGCCGCACGCCGAGCTCGTCGAAGAGCTGCCGGGCGGCGTCGAACGCCGTCGAGGCACCGGTCGGGTCCCCGCCCTGGTGGCATGCCTGACCCAGCAGGGTGCGAGCGGTCGCCACCTCGTAGGGCACGCCGAGCGCGGACCATCGCGCCACCGCGCTGCGCAGGGTGGCGCAGGCCGCCGGGTCACCCTGGGCGAGCTGCAGCCGGCCGCGCGCCGAGATGGCCGCCGCCGTCAGCCCGTCGCTGGCGAACTCTCGCGCCGTGCCGTCGAGCTCCTCCACCGCCGCTGATGCCGCGTCGAGGTCGCCGGCAGCCATCGCGATCTGAGCGCGGGCGGGCAGCACGCGGGCCCGGGCCAGCCGGTTCCAGCCGGCCGCCTCGAGCGCCTCCCCGATGACCGAGGTGGCCAGCTCCACGTTTCCTGCCGCCAGGTGCATCAGGGCCACGCCGGCCCGGGGCTGCGGGCAGAGCCCATCGGCCCGCGCGAACGCTTCGGCGGCGGCGTCGAGGTCACCCAGCCGGCGGCGGATGTCACCGATCTCGGCCCAGGCCGCCGCCGCGTTCGGGAGGTTGATGCCCGCCAGCTCCTCGCAGGCACGCGACGCCTCTTGCTCGGCCTCGACCCATCGTCCACGCCACTGCAGGGCCGTGGCGTGGTGGACACGGCAGAGACCGGGGAAGACCGCGAACGGGTGTCGCTCGGCCCATCGGGCGGTGGCGATGGCCCACTCGGCGGCGCGGGCATGGTCGCTCAGCTGCTCACAGGCGCTGATGAGGCTGCAGTACACCTTCCCCGTCGAGTACGGCGAGAGCCGTCCGTCGAGCGCGAAGAGCATCGCCTCGTCGAGCAGGGCGAGCCCCTCGGCGGGCTGGCCGCGGTCGATGCACACCCGACCCAGGGCCTGCAGCGCCTCCGCCTCGAGGTCGGCCGAGCGCAACCGGCGACCGAGGTGGGCGGCCCGCTCGTCCAGTGCGGCCGCCGCCTCGAGGTCGCCGGCGCCGTGCACCAGCTCCGCCTCCCGCAGGAGGAGCGCCCCATAGGCCGGGCACTCCTCGTCACCGTCGAGCTTCCGCCGGGCCCGCCGGAGCCAGCCGCCGGCGATCGACGGACTGGCTCGGAAGCAATGGTGCTCGTAGAGCCACACGGCGCACTGCCCGGCCCGGCGATCGTCGCCCAGCTCGTCATAGCGACGGTAGGCCGCCTCGCGAGCATCGATGCACTCATCGAGACGGCCGAGCCACCAGGTCGACTCGGCCAACAGGTCGAGCCGCTCCGCATCGACCTGGGGCTCGTCGTCCCGCTGGCCCGCCGCGGTGAGGAGGTCGAAGGCCCCTTGCCAATCGTGGCGAGCGATCGCTTCTCTCGCCGAGGTGAGCACATCCACAGCGGACAGTCTGCACCGATCGGCTGTCGCCGCTCAGCCAGCCGCGGCCATCTGGGTGGCGAGGTGCTGCAGGACAGGCTCGATCTCAGCCGTGGGGCTGAACTCGAGGAACGTGACGCCCTCGTCGGTCCAGCCCGTGTGCCCGCCCCGCCAGTAGTAGACGTCGCCCGCCGAGTTCAGCTCCTCGGTGCCGTCCGAGTAGCGAAGTCGGATCGAACCGGCGATGACGTAGCCCCAGTGCGGGCACTGGCAGAGGTTGCCGGGGAGCCCCTGGAACAGCGGGGTGAAGTCGACGCCGGCCGGCAGGGTGATGTGGCGGGCCAGGATGCCGTCGCACTCCGACGAACGGGTCTCGATCTCTCCGACCTGCATCTCGATGGGCATCTCGGTGACGGTGGTGTGCATGGTGTTCCTCTCGTTGGTGGACCTGCGGCCATCCTCTGCGTTGTCCGGTTTGCTGGCATCGGGCGGTCGGACCAACGACGAACCGGCGCGATGGGGCAAATCACCCACGCCGGGCGCGCTGGTGAGGCAGGTGCCCGATGCAGGCGACGCGGCGATGGGCGACCATGGGGCCATGGCGAAGCGCGCTCGATCCGGACCGACGTGGGATGAGGAGCTGGCCCGGCTCATCGCCCACGGCCGGGACCGCGAGGCCGCTGAGCTGGCATCTACCCGACTCACCCCGTCACCTCAAGGAGCCTCCATGGACCCCCGCACCCAGCTCGACGAGATCGTCCCCTTGCTGAGCAAGCTCGTCACCCAGATCGAACCGGCGCAGATGGACGCGGCCACGCCGTGCGCCACCTTCACCGTGCGCAACGTGCTCGAGCACATGGTCGGCGGTGCCACCATGTTCTCGGCGGCCTTCCGTGGCGAGTCGCCCGATGGCTCCGCCGCTGCCCCCGTTGCCTCCGATGACCTGGCCGAGGCGTTCCACACGGCCATGGGCGAGCTGCGGGCCGCGGTGCACGCGCCGGGCGCCATGGAGCGCACCATCGATGCTCCCTTCGGCCAGGTGCCCGGCGACACGTTCGCGCGGTTCGTGGCCCTGGACGGGCTCGTGCACGGCTGGGACATCGCCACGGCCACCGGCCACTCCTACGACCCGCCGGCCGAGGTCGTGGCGGCGGTGGACGCCTTCGGCCGGCAGGCCATCTCCGATGACATGCGCGATGGCGACACGTTCGCAGCGGCCACCACCGCCCCGGCCGACGCCTCCCCGCTCGTCCAGCTCGTCGCCTTCACCGGCCGCCAGGTCTGAGGTCGGGTACGTGGCCCGATGCTCCGCGTTGGTCGGGTGCCGAGGAGTCAGGCGTTGGGCTCGAGGCCCAGGGAGGCGATGAGCCCGAGGACCCGCTGGCGGATCTCGTCGCGGATCGGTCGCACGGCCTCGACGCCCCGGCCGGCGGGATCGTCGAGCGTCCAGTCCTCGTACCGCTTCCCTGGATAGAAGGGGCATGCGTCGCCGCATCCCATCGTGATCACCACGTCGGACGCCTTCACGGCAGCATCCTCCAGCTTCTTGGGCCGTGCTCCGGCCGCTCGCAGGTCGATCCCGACCTCGGCCATCGCGGCGACCACAGCCGGGTTGACGTCGGCGGCGGGGGCAGATCCTGCGGAGCGCACGGCGACGCGATCGCCGGCCAGCTCTGCCAAGAAGGCGGCTGCCATCTGGGAGCGCCCTGCGTTGTGCACGCAGACGAAGAGCACCTCGGTGCGATCGTCGGACATCAGCCTGGCCTCGACCGACCATCGGGATAGAAGAGCCGGACGAGCCCCAGAGCGATCCCGGTGCCGACCAGCTGCATGACGATGAACATCGGCGCCGACGACGGGGCGATGCCGGCGAAGGTGTCCGACAGCGTCCGGGCGACGGTGACGGCCGGGTTCGCGAAGCTCGTTGACGAGGTGAACCAGTAGGCGCCGCCGATCCACGAGCCGACGGCGAAGGGCACCACCGACGCCCGGCCGCTGCGCACACAGCCCTGGATCAGCAGGAGCAGGGTCGCGGTGGCGACCACTTCCGAGAGCCAGAACGCCCCCGAGGAGCGGTCCCTGGTCGAGAGATCGATGGCGGGCAGCTCGAACATGAGGTTGGCGAGGACGGTCCCCAGGCATCCGCCCACGACCTGGGCGACGATGTAGAGGACGGTGTCGCGCGTTGAGGTGGTGCCCAACAGGCGATCGAGCAGCGTCACCGCCGGGTTGAAGTGGGCCCCGGAGACCGCCCCGAACATGAGGATCAGCCCCACCAGGGCCGCCGCGGTGGCGACCGCGTTCTCGAGCAGCTGGAGCCCGAGGTCGTCGGCCGACAGCCGGCTGGCCGCGATGCCGGAACCGACCACCGCCACGATCAGCAGCCCCGTGCCCAGGGCCTCAGCCGCCAGGCGTCGGCTGAGATCGAGGTCGAGGCCGCCGGTGCCAGTCATGGCAGGCACCGCGCCTGTCACCTCCGTGGCGGCGGCGTGGGGCCGCGACCAGTGCGGTGGCGCAGCGCCAGGCCGGCCGCACCGAGGGCCGCCACGACGAGGCCGGCCGCCCCGATCCCGGGCGCACCGGTGTCGGCCAGCTCGGACCCGCCGACCGACGGGGCTCCGCCGAGCGAGCCGAGGGTCGTGGTCGTGGCGCCGGCCGTCTCGGGTCCCGGCCCGGGCGGAAGCCCGGGGGACGATGCTCGGCGAAACGGCCCCGACACCTCGAACGTGACCCCCGGGCCGTTCGGCGCGGGACCCCGCTGGCTGCTGAAGTACAGCCGAGTCTCCGACGGGTCGAACACGGGGCCGGTGATCTCTGAGTCGTCGTTGCCGACGTAGCGCAGGATCGGCGCCACCACCCGGTCGGGGGTGATGATGTTGATCTCGAGGTTGCCGCCGTCCTCGGCGACGTAGAGATCACCGGCACTCGACACGACGATGTTGTCGACCCCGGTCAGGGGTGCCTCGGCACCGTGGTCGGCCGCGTCGTAGAGCACGCTGATCGTGCCGGCGGTGAGGTCGTGCACCCAGACGCGGTTGTCGCCCTTGGTGGTGAAGTACACGTGTCCGGTGTCGTACCAGCAGCCCTCGCCTCCAGCGAAGGCGGTGCTCGCCGGCACCTGGGCACGTGTGACCGTGCTGGCGGCGGACGGATCGGGCACCTCGAGCCAGGTGGCGGCACCGTCCTCAGCGAGGACCGCGACCTCGAGCAGACCCGCCGACAGGTCGGGGTACGTGGTCGGCGTGAACCGATAGAACCGGCCGTCGGGACGGTCCTCGGTGAGGTACAGCCGCCGGCCGGCCGGATCGACGGCCACAGCCTCGTGGTTGAACCTCCCCATGGCCGGCCGGGCGACGCCTTGGCCCAGCTTCGTGGGGTCGCACTCCCACACCTGGCCCTCGCCCAGGTTGCTGGGGGCCTGGGCTTCCTCACATGACAGCCAGGTGCCCCACGGCGTCTTGCCCCCGGCACAGTTGCCGGAGGTCCCCACCAGGATCCGGTAGGCGTCGACCACGCTGCCGTCAGCGGCGAAGCGCACCGCCGAGGCGCCCCCGCCGCCGACCAGCACCTCGCTGTTGACGGCGTGGATCCAGCCCCCGTCGGGGGTGGCGAAGGTGGCGGCCCCGTCGGGGAACGGCGGCCACACGTAGGTGGTGTGCTCCACCGGCTGGCCGCTGCGGGCGACGATCCGGCTGGTGAACCCAGCGGGAAGCAGCAGGTTGTTGGCGTCCGGGGTCGAGGCCAGCGGCCCGTACGGGCTCGGGCCGGGCTGGCTCGGCGCCGCATAGGCGGCGCGCCAGAACGCAGGCCCCGCCAGCGCTGCAGCTGATGTCGCAGCACCGGCTGCGAGGAACCGACGACGGTCCAGCACGATGGTCTCTCCTGGGGTCGGCACGAGCGTGTCGGTCGACGGTCGCGGGTCTGGGTGAACGGGCCGTTGCGGGCGGGCAACGACCGGGCGACGGGCGACCGCCGGTCCGGTGAAGAACCCCGCCGGCGATGACCGTAGTGCTCGGCGAGCAGACGGCACGCGAGACGCGGCCGGGCCGGGCACGCCCACTGAGGTATCGACTTGCCCGGTCGAGCGGGCCAGTGGCGCGCGACTAGCCGCGGCGGTTGGCGAAGTACTTCTTGTAGCTCTCGGCGGAGGCGGCGAGGGCAGGGTCGGCATCGAGCTTGGGCTGCATCTTCGCCCACGCCTCCTCGCGCTTGGCGGGGTAGTACTCGCGGGGCCAGTAGCCCTCGTGGGGCCGGTAGCCCTTGAGGACGTTGCGGGCGACGGTGGCGATGTGGACCTCGTCGGCACCGTCGGCGAGGCCCATCGTCGGGGCGCTGGCGTACATGGCCTGGAGGGGCGTGAGATCGGTGGTGCCGAGCGCTCCGTGGATGTGCAGTGCGTTGAAGGACACGTCGCGCAGCACCTTGGCCATCGTGAACTTCACGAGGGCGATGTCGGTGCGGGCTTCCTGGGTGCTGGTGTTGTCGATCTTCCAGGCAGCCTCGAGCACGAGGAGCCGCAGCATGCGGATCTGGGCGTAGGACTCGGCGATCTTCTCCTGCACCATCTGGTGGTCGGCGATCACCTTGCCGTGCGACTGACGGCTGAGGGCGCGCTCGCACATCATGTCGAAGGCCAGCTTGCACTGGGCGATGGTGCGCATGGCGTGGTGGATCCGCCCGCCGCCGAGCCGGCGCTGGGCCAGCACCTTGGCGCCATCCTCGGGTCCGAGGAGGTGATCGAGGGGCACCCGCACATCGGTGTAGATGATGTGGTTGTGGTTCCGAGGCTCCGGCATGATCTGCACGCCGGGGGTCTCCCGCGGCACCACGAACATGCCGTTGATCGTCATCACGAAGAGGATGTCGGCGACACGGCCGGCGCTGGTGAACCACTTCTCGCCGTTGATGACCCACTCGTCGCCGTCGCGCATGGCGGAGGTGCGGAACAGGTTGGGATCAGACCCACCCTGGGGCTCGGTCATCGAATAGGCGGAGAAGATCTCCTGGTTGATGAGCGGCTCGAGCCAGCGCTTCTTCTGCTCCTCGGTGCCGTAGGCCGCCAGCATCTCCATGTTGCCGGTGTCGGGCGCCGCGGCGCCGAACATCTGCGGCGCCGACGAGTAGCGGCCGATGATCTCGTTCAGCAGGCCGAGCTTGAGCTGGCCGTAGCCCGGGCCACCGAGCTCCTCGTCGAGGAACAGGGCCCACAGCCCTTGGTCCTTCACCTGCTGCTGCAGGCCGCGGACGTACTCCTTGACCTTGGGATCAGGCGAGCGAACGGCGTACGGGAAGACGTACTCGAGCGGCTCGACCTCCTCCTTGCAGAACTGGGCGACCCAGTCGAGCTTCTCTTGGAACTCCGGATCGGTCGAGAAATCCCATGCCATCACCCCAGTAGATCAATGCACATGCATTTCTGTCAACTGCGGAACAGCCGCCGCGTCTCCTCCGACACCGGCGCGCGCACGAGCGCTTCCACCAGATCGGTGAGCTGGCTGATGAACAGACGGTGGTCGCGCCGGCCCGTCCGGCCTCGGCGAGCCAGCTCGGAGACGGTGAACCGAAGGGCGTCGAAGCGTCGGTGCAACCGCGCCGCCTCGGGGCTGATCAACGGCATGACCAGCCCCCGCCAGCGCTGGAAGCTGTCGGCGCGGTCGTCGAAGGAGCTCAGGTCGAACGTGGGGTTGGGTCGGTTGTAGAGGTCGGCCACCAGCTGCAGGTACCCGAGGCCCCCGTCCTCGTTGTCCAGCTCGGCGGCCAGTGGCCGCACCAGCGCCGCCGCCAGCGCTCGGACGTCGGGGTCGGGCCGCGCCTCGTAGCCGTCGAGGAGCGCGTGCCGACGCCGCTCCACATCCACGTGGTGCTTGGCGAGGACGGCCTGCACCAACCCCCGGCGATCACCGAAGTGGTATTGGATGGCGCTGGCGTTGGTGGCCCCGGCGGCGGCGTTGATCTCGCGCAGGCTCACCGAGTCGGAGCCACGCTCGGCGAACAGCCGCTCAGCGGCGCGTATGAGCGCGTCGGGCACGTCGCTGGTCATCGGCTGCATGCGTACCACGCCGCGACCGCGCCACCCCTCGAATCGTTGCCACGGCACTGGGCCGGCCCTAGGTTCGACCGGGACACGAGCTGGAGGTTCACATGCCCAAGGTCAGCCCAATCCCGGCCAACTACCCGCGGGTATCGCCCTACCTCGCCATCGACGGCGCCGGCCCCGCGATCGACTTCTACCGGGACATCCTCGGTGCGTCGCCGCGGGGTGACGTCATGCGCAGCCCCGACGGCAAGATCGGCCACGCCGAGCT
>JBKJIL010000179.1:0-19646 GCA_046598435.1 Acidimicrobiales bacterium | reverse complement strand
AGCGACTGGACGGAGGCCTGGGAGCGGGCCGACTCCCCCGATCCGCTGCCGATGCCCATGCAGTACATGGTGTCGGGCAACTGTGTGGCCCGCGGCCACCGCTATGCCGACAAGGCTCAGGCCGTGCAGTTCAACCCCGTCGGTCAGGTGGTGGGCCAGCTCAACTCGATCGAGAAGACGGCCGCCGTCATCCAGCGGCTCGTGGAGGAGTACCTCGACGCCGTCGACGGCCTCAACGTCCTCCAGCAGGCCTGACCAAGCTCACGCCCAGGAGGTTCGGGGCACCAGCGCGCGCTGTGCGCGCGCTGGCGCCCCCAACCTCCGCGGTCAGGCGAAGAGGGCGGTGAGGCGCTGGCGGGTGTCGGCGCGGTCGAGGCGACGCAGGGTGGACTCGTAGGCCTGGCGAGCGATGGCGGTGCGTCGGCTCGGGTCCATGGCGTTGACGCCCATGACGTCGGCGTCGTCCCCGGTGGGCTGGAACGCCACCACCGGCACCCCAGAGCGACGGAGGCGGCGGGCCTCGCCGTCGAGCAGCGCGCCCGACCAGCGCCGTGACGGCTGGTCGCCGGCCACCCGAATGCCGCGACCGGAGACGGACATCGGCGAGCTGACCAGCACCAGGTCGAGCCGGAGCTCGGGGCTGCGCAGCACGTCTGCGTTCGTGGGCGAGTGCACACCCCCGTCGATGTAGGCGGCACCCTCGATGGTGACGGGCTGGAAGAAGGCCGGGATGGCGCACGACGCGGCCACCACCTGCGGCAGCGGCGGCCGGCTCGCGTCGCGCCCGAACACCACACGTCGTCCGTCGGCCTGCCGCACGGCGCAGATCCACAGAGGATCCGCGGGCCAGTCGTCCTCGAACAGAGCACTGATCCCGTCGGAGATCATCTCGGTGCTCACTGACCCGTTGGGGAGCAGACCGGCCAGCAGGGCCAGGGGTCGGGCGGCGAAGGGCTGCGTGGCGGCCCGGGCCAGCGTGCCGAGGACCTGTGTGGGGAGCGAGGGTCCGCCGGGGGGACGCAGCGGCGGCAAGGGGCGCGCCGTGGCGACCTCTCGCAGCAGCCGGGCACCCTCGGGCGACGGCGCCCGATCCTCGGCCCGGGCCAACATGTCGGACGCGGACAGGCCGGCCCGCAGCGCCGCGCCGGCGACCGAGCCGGCCGACGTGCCCACCACCACCGTGGCCCGACGCGGGTCCCAGCCGGTGGTTTCCGCGAGAGCCGCCAGCACGCCGGCGTGGAAGGCGCCACCGGCCACGCCACCCGCTCCCAGCACCAGCCCGACCCGAGGTGCCGTGTTGCCCATCAGGACGACGGTACCGGCATCCCGGGGGTTGGGGGCATGAGGGCGCGTGGTGCGCGCGTTGGTGTCCCGAACCTCGCTGTCGGGTGGCTCAGGTGGTGATCGTGTCGCGGAGCTCGCGCTTCAGGATCTTGCCGGCCGGGTTGCGGGGGAGGGGCTCGTGCACGATCCGCACGATCGACGGCACCTTGAACCCGGCGAGGCGCGCGCCCACGTGCGTTCGCAGCCCATCGACGGTGAGGTCGTGGCCGGGGCGCACGTAGACGACGGTGGCCACCTCCTCGCCGAGGCGCTCGTGGGGCACGCCGAACACGGCAGCCTCGTACACCGCGGGGTGCTCGTAGATGGCCGCCTCCACCTCGGCGCAGTACACGTTCTCGCCCGCCCGCAGCACCATGTCCTTGGCCCGGTCCTCGACGTAGACGAAGCCCTCGTCGTCGATCCGGCCGATGTCGCCGCTGCGCAGCCAGCCGTCCACGATCGTCTCTGCGGTCGCCTCGGGCTTGTTCCAGTACCCGCGGATCAGGTGCGGGCCCTTGAACCAGATCTCTCCCCGCCCGCCGATCGGGAGGTCGTTGCCGTCGGGGTCGCGGACGGCCAGCTCGAGGATCGGGGTGGCCCGACCGGTGCTGGTGGGGTGCTCCACGTAGTCCTGGCCGCTGTTGCCCGGACCGTAGGCGTTGGTCTCGGTCATGCCGTAGCCGATGTTGGGCTTGCCGCCCTGGAAGCTGGACGCCACGCGCTTGACGAGCTCCGGCGGGGCCGGAGCGCCGCCGCCCCCCACGCTCACGAGGCTGGAGGTGTCGGCCGCTGCAAACCCGGGAGACTCGAGCAGATCCCAGCTCTGGGTGGGGACGCCCACGAAGTTCGTGACCCGCTCGCGCTCGATGAGCTCGAGCGCCCGCTCAGGATCCCACCTGTACATCATCACGAGCTTCAGTCCGCTGGCGAAGCAGGACAGCATCACCGGCACGCACCCGGTCACGTGGAAGAGCGGCACGATGAGGATGAACACGGGCGGCGCGGCGGCAGGGGCGTCGGGCGCCGGCGGCCGGCGCAGGCGGTCGAGGGCCGTCTTGCAGCCGAACCCGAGGAGCGCCTGCACCACCGCCCGGTTGGTGGACACGGCCCCCTTGGGGTGGCCGGTGGTGCCCGACGTGTAGAGGATGGTGGCATCGTCGTCGGGCCGGACGTCGAGGTCGGGCATGGGCGCGCCGAGCGGGCGCAGCTCCTCCCACGGGTCGACGCCGTCGGGCAGTGGGCCCGTGGCCCGCACGGCCAGGATCCGGCAGCCGAGTCGGTGACACGCCTCGGCGCCGCGCTCCACCCGCTCGCCGTCGGCCACCAGCAAGGAGGCGCCGCAGTCCTCGAGGGCGTAGTCGAGCTCATCCGACGTCCACCACGCGTTGAGCGACACCGACACCGCGCCGACGGAGGTGATGGCCGCGAACGCGATGACCCACTCTGGGTAGTTGCGCATGCCGATGGCCACGCGGTCGCCGCGGCGCACCCCGTAGTGGTCGACGAGCAGGGCGGCCATGGCGTCGACGTGCTCCATCACCTCGGCGAAGCTCCAGCGCTCATCCTCGTACACGAGGAACGTCTCCTCGCCCCTGGCGCGGGCAGTGGCGAAGATGTCCCGCAGGCTGGCCGGCGCGTTGCGGAAGGCCCGCACCGAGACGCCACCGACCTCGATGGTCTCCAGCTCGTAGCGCTCACCGGGGGCCGTGACGGCGGCAGACGCTTCCTCGTAGCTCAGCATCCCAGCGGTCTACCAGGACACGGGACGGCAGATCGACGAGCCGGTGGCCCGCCGTCAGAGCGCGTCGAGGAGCATCACGACGGCCATGCCGACGACCAGGGTGGCCGCCACGCTGCGCGTGCGCCACGCCACCAGGGCCGCCAGCACTCCGGCTGCGAAGCGGGACTGCCAGGGATCCAGGTGGCCCTCGGGGCGCAGGAGGGCGGGCACCACGATGGCGGCCAGCGCGGCGGGTGGGATCTGGCGCAGCAACCGCTGCACCCCGGGGGGCACGTCGGCCAGGTGCTCCGCGAACACGAGGAACGAGGCCCGCATGGCGTAGGTGCCGATGCCCGTCAGGAGGATGGCCCACCAGATCCGACTCATGGCGTGGGCCCCGGATCGGGGGGCAGGGGCGTGTCGTCGCGAGCGCCACGCCGCTCGAGGCGGGCCTCGGCCACGGCACCGGCGGCGATGCCGGCCAGCGCGCCCACGAGCACGCCGAGGTGCCCGGCACCGGCCTGGTCGGCCGTCAGCGCGGCGAGGCCCCCGACGACGGCGGCCACGGCCGCCGGTCGCGAGGTGATGGCCGGCACGAGCAGCACGAGGAACACCAGGGGCACTGCGAAGTCGAGGGGCAGCGACTCGGGGACGGCCCCGCCGATGAGGATGCCGACGATGGTGCAGATCTGCCAGTTCACCCAGAGGAGGAGCGCGGCACCGAGGAAGTACGGCACCTTGCGGTCGATGCCGGGTGCGGGGGGACCGCCGGCTGCTTCGACGTCGTCGGCGGCCGTCCATCGCGTGATCGACACGGCATAGGCCTGGTCCGTGAGCAGGTACCCCATGACGAGCCGTCGTCGCAGGGGCACCGATGCCAGGTGCGGGGCCAGGGAGGCCGAGTACAGCAGCAGGCGCAGGTTGATCGTGCAGGCCGCGATCACCGCCACCAGCGCGCTGCTGCCATCGGCGAGCGCGTCAGCGGCCGCCAGCTGCGAGGCGCCGGCGAACACGATCGTGGACAGCCCGATGGAAGCCCCACCTCCGAGGCCGGTCGTGGCCGGGGTGGCCCCGGCCACCAGGCCGAAGGGGATCACCCCGACGAGCATGGGCGCCACGGCCCGGGCCCCGGCGAGCAGCTCGGCTCGAGCGGAGGGCGGGGACATCGCTGCATCATGCCGTGCCGGCGGTCCCCGGCACGGGCGACTTCCGGGCCGGCGGGCGTAGCCTGGGCAGATGTCGTCGAGCACGCACACCGGTGTCGTCGGCGCCGTCGAGGCGGCGCTGACCAAGCCGATGCTGCGAGGCTGGCTGCACCTCGTCTGCTTCTTCCTTGCCATCCCGGCCGCCATCGTCGTCGTGGCCATGGCCACGTCCGGTCGGGCTCGCGTCGGCGCCGTCGTCTATGCCATCGGGCTGGTGGCGCTGTTCGGGGTGAGCGGCGCCTATCACCGGGGCCGATGGACCGACGCCAAGCGCCGTCTGATGCAGCGCCTCGACCACGGCACCATCTTCGTGATGATCGCGGGGAGCTACACGCCGCTGTGCCTGCTGGCGCTGCGAGGGTGGGTGGCGGTGGCACTGCTCGTCACGGCCTGGGCAGGCGCCGTCCTCGGGTTCGTGCTCAGCTTCACGGGGGGGCGGGTCAGCCGGGTCATGCGCGGGGCCCTCTACATCGTGCTCGGCTGGTCGTCGATCCTCGCCGCGCCACAGCTCGTGCAGCGGCTCAGCCCCGCCGAGCTGGCGCTGGTGGCCGCCGGTGGGCTCCTGTTCACCGTGGGCGCCATCTTCCTGGCCACCCGCTGGCCCGATCCGTTCCCCCGGGTGTTCGGCTACCACGAGGTGTGGCACGTGCTGGTCGTGGCCGCCGTGGCCTGCCACTTCGTGGCCATCACCTCAGTGGTCCACGGCCCGGTCGCCTGACCCAGCCACCCGAGCCCCACCCGATCTGTGCACACGCACGTTCGCATGGCGTACGTCCGTGTGCACAGAACGAGTGGGGTGGGGTGGGGGTGTCAGCGCCGCTGGAGCTGGGCCACCTGCACGGTGACCGTGTCGTTCAGCACCGAGTCGCTGTCGAGGGTGTCGGGGTCGGACACGGCTCGATCGCCGGTGACGGTCACCGTGTAGGGCCCGATCGCTCCGGCGGGAAGCGTCACGAGGGCGCCGGCGGCGCCGATGCCGACGTGGGTCGTCTCCGCCACGAGCACCTTGCCCGTGGCGTCCTTGATCGTCACGGAGTACAGCGTGAGCCCGAGGTCGGCACCGACGGTGGCCTCGGACGGGTACACCACGGTGACCTTCAGGTGCGTGGCCGCCGTCTCCCGGTTGACCCGGAACTGGCGCACGTCGGTGCCGAGCGTGATCCGCGGGGCGTCCCAGGTGGCCATGTCGTTGCGGAGCACTCGGTACCCGGAGCGAGCCAGCACGGTCTCGTTGAGCTGGCGCTGACGGGCCTCGAGCGCCTGCAGCGCGGAGGCACTGCGGGCGGTCTGCACGGCCGCGGCCAGGTCCACTCGGCCGTAGCCGACCTGCCAGAACGGGGCCGCCACGTTGGTCGCTTCGCCGTCACCGTCGACGGAGCGCACCGGCGCGGCCGTCGTCTGCAGGATCCGGCGGATCTGGGTGGGCGTGAGGGCAGGGTTGGCCTGGCGGAGCACGGCCACCGCGCCGGCCACGTGGGGCGAGGCCATCGACGTGCCCGAGGCGGTGGTGTTCTCACCGGGAGGGCAGGGCCCGACGACGGTGCCGGTGGTGTCGCACGACCAGGAGATGTCCACGCCGGGCGCGGCGACGTCGGGATGGACGACCCCGATGCGATCACCGAGGAAGGTCGTGCGACCGCCGGCGCCGACGGGGGAGTCGGTGCTGTTGTCGAAGCGGAAGCCGTTGGAGGAGAAGGAGCCGCGGACGTGGTCCACCGTCTCAGCGGCCACGGAGAGCACCCAGGGCGCCTGGCTGAACGGGTTGAGCGTGCCCTCGCCGTTGCCGTCACCCGAGTTGCCGGCTGCGAACACGACGCTCACGCCCTGATCGGCGACGGCCTTGGTGGCCACGGCAACCGGGTTGCGCGGGTCGTACTGGGCGTAGGAGTTGCCCCAGGAGTTGTTGATGACGTCGACGCTCCACATGTCGGGCTGGTCGAGGAGGTAGTCGTAGGCCGTCACGACGGCGGTGGTGAACAGCACCTCGCCGATCGAGATGCAGACGAGCTCAGCATCAGGCGCCACCCCGAGGTGCTCTGGGCCGGTCGTGCCGTCAGCGGCGATGATGCCGGCCACGTGGGTGCCGTGACCCGAGCCGAGGTCGGTGTTGGAGAGCGGTCCCTGGTCGATGGGGAGCACGATCGTGTTGGACGAGTCGGGCGGGAGGTTGACGTACTCGCCGGACACCACCTTCACGTTGTGGGTCACGTGATCAGCGAGGTCGGGGTGGGTGGCGTCGCAGCCAGAGTCGACCACGGCGACGGTGACGCCCTTGCCGGTGACGCCGGCCTGGCGGGTGGTGGCCCCGCCCATGGCGTTGCTCGACGCCGTGTCGAGCAGCTCGATCCCCTCGTTGGGGTACACGTCCTGCGCTGCCCCGGCCGAGACAGCAGCCCGCAGCGACGACACCGGGCCGCGCACGATGGCCAGCGGGAGGCGGCGCATCGGCTGCACCGTGAGACCGAGGGCCCGCAGCGCGCTGGCATCGTCGGCCGTCGGCACGCCCTCGAGGGTGGCGATGCCGGTGACGATGCCGTCGAGGTCGGCCAGGCGATCGAGCCCGGGGAAGGCGGCCGACGAGGCGACAGGAGCGTCGCCGCCCTCAGCGGGCGACGTCGTGGAGGTGGACGCGCCAGGCGCCTCGTCGTCGAGCGCAGTGACACCCGAGGAGGGGGAGACAGCGACAGCGCCAGCGCCCGCGGCGGCGGCAGTGGCCGTCGCGGCAGTCGGGACGCCCGAGCCGTTGCTGGGTGTGGCGAGGGCGTGGCTGGCGCCCAAGGCGAGGAGAGCGGCCAGCGCGGTGGCCGTGACGCGGGTGCGATGCATGGGTGGGTTCCTTGGTCGGGAGGGCACACCGGGCGGGGGCTCCGGATCGCATTGGGTTCTACGGAGCGGGTGCCGATCCCTGTCCGACCTAGGATCTGACGCCATGTCAGATCCCGCAGTCCTCCTCGAGCGCGACGGTCACATCCTCACGATCACGCTGAACCGACCCGCCAAGCGCAACGCCTTCAACGCCGAGGTGCTGTGCCGGCTCTGCGACGCCTGGGACCTCCTCGACCAAGACGACGAGCTGCGGGTCGGCATCCTCACGGGAGCCGATGGCAACTTCTCGGCTGGCGCCGACCTCGACCGACTGGTGGGCGCGCTGACCTCGGGCAAGCCGGCCCAGGACGAGTACGAGGAGCGCATCCGTCAGGACGTCTCGCTCATCTACAAGGGGTTCCTGAAGGACCACTACGTCGCCAAGCCGATCGTCGCCGCGGTGGAGGGCTACTGCTACGCCGGTGGGATGGAGATCCTCCAAGCCTTCGACATCCGGGTGGCGGGGGAGAACGCCCAGCTGGCCATCTCCGAGGTGCAGCGGGGCCTGTTCCCCATGTCGGCGTCGACGATCCGCCTGCCCCGCCAGATCCCCTACACCGTGGCCATGGACCTGCTGCTGGTCGGCGACCCCATCAGCGGTCGGCGGGCCTACGAGGTGGGCCTCGTCGGGCACCTGGCCGCCGATGGCATGGCGCTGGCCAAGGCCCGCGAGCTGGCCGACAAGGTGGCCGCCAACGGTCCCCTCGCTGTGCGCAACATCAAGGCCTCGGTCATGGCAGCGCTCGAGCTGCGTGAGGAGGACGCCTTCCAGCGCGAGCTCGAGCTGGGCCTGGAGGTCATGGCCAGCGCCGATGCCAAGGAGGGCCCGCGCGCCTTCCTGGAGAAGCGCGCGCCGACCTTCACGGGCACCTGAGCGCCGCCGACGTTGTCCCCGGGACGACAGTGCCAGCATTGACCCGCATGCTGCTCACCCACGTCGTCGACACCTCAGCGACCGTCAGCGCCACCCGCTCCCGAACGGCCAAGGTCGCCGCACTGGCCGGCCTGCTGCGCTCCCTCGAGCCCGACGAGGTGGCACCGAGCGTGGGGTTCCTCGTCGGGCTGCCTCGCCAGGGCCGGATCGGCGTGGGGTGGCGGACCGTCACCGCCGTGGCGGAGCGGGCCGCCGTGGCGGAGCGGCCTACCGATGCGCCCTCGATCACGGTCGCGGAGCTCGACGCCGCGCTGACGCTGCTGGCCGCCACCTCGGGCCCCGGGTCCGTAGCCGCGCGCGGGGTCCAGCTGCGCGCGTTGTTCGCCCGGGCGACGGTGGCCGAAGCGACGTTCATCCGCCACCTCCTCACCGGTGAGCTGCGCCAGGGAGCGCTCGTCGGCGTGATGACCGATGCCGTCGCCAAGGCCGCCGCTGTGCCGCTCGACGTCGTGCGCCGGGCCGCCATGCTCTCTGGCGACCTCGGTGGCACCGCTGCGCTGGCCCTGACCGACGGCCTCGACGCGCTGGTGGCCGTGCGCCTGACCGTCCTCCACCCCATCGGGCCGATGCTGGCGGCCAGCGCCATCGACGTGGGCGACGCCCTCGACAAGACGGGGCTGGCATCGGTGGAGTGGAAGCTGGATGGGGCCCGGGTGCAGGTGCACCGACTGGGCGACGAGGTCCGCATCTTCACGCGGAACCTCAACGACATCACCCACCGACTGCCCGGCGTGGTGGCGCTGGCCCTCGCCCTCCCCACCTCCTCGGTCGTGCTCGACGGTGAGGTGCTCGGCGTCGACGAGGACGCCAAGCCCTGCGCCTTCCAGGACACGATGAGCGCCTTCGGGCGCGACGACGCCGTCGGCGCCGGGGACGGTCTCCTGGTGCGCTTCTTCGACGTGCTCCACGCCCACGGCGCCGACCTCATCGACGAGCCGCTGCGCCACCGTCAACGGGTGCTCGATGCGCTCGTCGGCGATCTGGCCGTGCCGCGGGTGCACACCGCCGACGCCACGGAGGCCAGCGCGATGCTGGCGACGGCGCTGGCCGAGGGCCACGAGGGCGTGATGGTCAAGGCGCTCGATGCCACCTACGACGCCGGCCGCCGGGGCGGCTCGTGGCGCAAGGTGAAGCCCGTGCGCACGCTCGACCTCGTCGTGCTGGCCGCCGAGTGGGGCCACGGCCGTCGCCAAGGATGGTTGTCGAACCTGCACCTCGGCGCCCGCGATCCCGAGCGCGGGTTCGTGATGGTGGGCAAGACGTTCAAGGGGCTCACCGATGCGCTGCTCACCTGGCAGACCGAGGCGCTCCTCGCTCGCGAGGTTCGCCGTGACGGGATCGTGGTGCACGTGCGTCCGGAGCTCGTGGTGGAGATCGCCGTCGACGGGGTGCAGACCAGCACCCGGTACCCCGGTGGCGTGGCGCTGCGGTTTGCCCGCGTGAAGGGCTACCGCGACGACAAGGACCCGCAGGACGCCGATGTGATCGACGCCGTGCGGGCCCTGCTCATGACTCAGGTCACCTGACGCGGCACGAGGACCTGCATTGCTCAGCGGCGTGCTCCGCCGAGCAACACAAGTCCGTGATGCTGGTTGCCCTAGCGCGTGCGTCGGCGTGCGTTGCCGCTGGCGGGGCGACCCGGACGGGCGGCTCCTGCACCAGCGGGTCGTCGGCCGGGCGTGGCGCCGGGGCGACCGGATCGGGCCGGTGCACCGGCTCGATCCTGACCGTTGGCAGCGGAGGACCCGCTGCCGGAGGGCTGACCCTGGGCACCGCTGCGCGGCGCGCGACCCCGGGGGGTCCACTCGCCGTCAGCGGTGCGAGCGGCGGGACGACCGTCACGTCCTTGGCTCTCGAAGCGGCGCTGGCCCTCGGTCTTGGGGGCGCCACTGGAGGATCCGCTGCGCCGACCGGGCCGCTCGGGGCGGTTGCCGGTCGTGCGGGGGCGGTCCTCGGCCCGGGCCCGCTCACGACGCGACACGCCGTCGAGGCCGTCGCCGCGGTCGATCGGCTTGGGCGGGGTGGAGGCCAAGATGGTGGCTGCCGTGGCGACCGTGGCCATCTCGATGGGCTCGCGCCGACGCAGCTCGCGCTGCATCTTGCGCACGTCCTTCTCCTTCTCCGGCGACACGAGCGTGATGACCGTGCCCGGCTCGCCGGCCCGACCCGTGCGCCCGGCGCGGTGGACGTAGTCCTTGTCGGTGGCCGGGGGATCGAACTGCAGCACGCAGGCCACGCCGTCGACGTGGATGCCGCGGGCGGCCACATCGGTGGCCACGAGCACGTGCACGTCGCCCCGACCGAACGCACCGAGGGCCCGCTCGCGCTGGCTCTGGCTGCGGTCGCCGTGGATGGCCTCGGCGCGAACGCCGGCCTTGTTCAGCTGCTTCGACAGCCGCTCGGCGCCGTGGCGGGTGCGGCTGAAGACGATGGCCGGCCATGAGCGCTCGACGATGGCCGTGGCCACCGCGATGCGATCGCCGTGGGGCACCGACCAGAAGCGGTGCGTGACCTCGCCCTGCTTCTCGATCGACACGGCCTCGTGATGGGCCGGGTTCGTCTGGTAGTTGCGGATGAGCACGTCGACGTCGCCGTCGAGGGTGGCCGAGAAGAGCATCGTCTGGCGGGTGGCGTTGGTCATGTTCAGCAGACGGCGCACCTCGGGCAGGAAGCCCATGTCGGCCATGCGATCGGCCTCGTCGATAACGACGATGTTGACGTCGTCGAGGCGGAGCGAACCGCGCTCGAGGAGGTCCTTGAGGCGACCGGGGGTGGCGACGATGATCTCGACGCCCCGGCTCAGCGCCTTCATCTGCGAGCCCATGCCGGCACCGCCGTAGATGGCGAGCACCTCGGTCTTGGTGCCCCAGCACAGCGCTTCGAGCTGGTCCTGCACCTGGGAGGCCAGCTCCCGGGTGGGAACGAGCACGAGGCCCTTGGGGCGGCGGGGGGCGGCCTTCTCGATGCGGGCGACGAGGGGGAGCCCGAAGGCGATCGTCTTGCCGGAGCCCGTGGGGGCCTTGCCGCAGATGTCACGGCCGGCAAGGGCGTCGGGGAGGGTGGCGGCCTGCACCGGGAACGGCGCGGCGATGCCGAGCTCGTCCAGGCGGGCGCACAGGCGCTCGGGCACGCCGAGATCAGCAAAGGTGGGGGGCATTCGGGGGGTCTCCTGCATCGTGGGAGCGAGCACGCGCGCACGCTCGGACGAGGGTTCCGGCTAGAGCCGGTTCGTGTCGAGCGCAGCGATCTCGTGCGCTGCTCGGGGTGGCAGTCTCAAGCCACAGCTCGACACGGCCCGCCAGCGGCTGCTGGCGCCCGACAACTGTACCCGTGGGCGGCGTGATCTCCACCATCGGTGGTCGAAGCCGCTCTAGGTTGCGGCGCCATGGACGCTGCGATCGAACCGCTGATGGCCCGCAAGATGTGGCGGACCCTCGAGCCGTACCACGGGATGATCTACTTCGCCCCCGAGGCGACGGCAGCCTACGAGGCGCTGGGCGTCATGGGCTTCGACGGGTACTTCGCGTCGCGTGCCGCGCCCATGGGAACGGTGCCGGCCGAGGTCGTCGTCGCCAGCTTCTTCAACTTCAACCCCGCCGTCGTCCACCAGGCGATCCCGCGGGCCTGGGCGTCGGCGACTCCGCAGCAGCTGCTCGACGCCCGGCTGTCGGCCGTCGACGCCGCGCTGCGGCGAGCGCTGGGCCATCTGGTCGAGGACCCCGGCGTGGCCCGCGCCGCCGAGCTGGCCCGCACGGCGAGCGACGGCTGCACCGTGGCGGGGCGGCCCCTCTACGCCGGCCATGCCAGCCTCCCGTGGCCCGACGCGCCGCACCTCGTGCTGTGGCACGCCATCTCGCTCCTGCGCGAGTTCCGAGGTGACGGGCACATCGCGTGCCTGGTCGAGGCCGACCTCGACGGGATCGACGCCTTGGTGCTGCACGCCGCCTCCGGCGAGGTCCCCCGCGACGTGCTCCAGGCATCGCGCCGATGGGACGACGCGGCATGGGACGCCTCGGTGGCCAAGCTCGCGGGCCGGGGCCTCGTCACAACCGATGGCGCCTTCACGGCGGCGGGCGCGGCGCGGCGACAGCACGTCGAGGACCGCACCGATGTCCTCGCCGTGGCGCCGTGGTTGCGGCTGGGGGCCGACGGGTGCGACGAGCTGCGCGGCCTCGTGCGCCCGCTGAGCAAGGCGGTCGTCAACAGCGGCGCCTTCGGGAACCCGATGCCTCGCTGAACGGGGCGCTCTGGTCGCAGATCCTGAGCACGGCCCGACCCGAGGTCCTAGGGTGACCTTCGTCACGGACGCCGTGGAGCCGAGCGCTCATCTCAGCCGCTCGCCGATCGACCGGCCGCTGCCGAACCAGCCTCACCCCAGGGAGACCACGTGATCCGAGCACACCGGTCAGGGCTCGTCGCCCTCCTCGTCGTCGGAGCGCTGTTCGCACAGGCGTGCGGCGGGAGCGACTCCTCATCCGACACCACCACGACGGCCGACAGTGGCGGTGATGGCGGCGGTGACGGCGGCGGTGACGGCGGGGCCTTCGCCGTCGACACCGGCGACTGCCCGGATGACGCCACGGCGCCGATCGAGGGCACGCTGAAGATCGGCACGACGATGCCCCTCTCCGGCGGTGCCGCGGCGGCGGCCTTCGCGCCAGTCGCCGAGGGCATCAAGAACTACATCGCCTACGCCAACGAGCAGGAGCTGGTGCCGGGCCTGACCCTCGAGCTCACCATCGAGGACGACCAGTTCAACTCCAACCTCACGACCCCGGCCGTGGAGAAGCTGATCGACGCCACCGGGGTCAACATCTTCGCTGGGATGATCGGCACCGCCAACAACCAGGCGGTGCGCGACCTGCTGAACGAGGAGTGCTATCCGCAGCTGTTCGCCAGCACCGGTGCCCCCATCTGGGGCGATGTGGCGAGCTACCCGTGGACGCTCGGCGGGCTGCCGCCCTACAACACCGAGACCGCGATCTACGTGGAGGACATCCAGCGCGAGTTCCCCGAGGGCGCCACGGCCGCCGTGTTCCACGTGAACAGCGAGTTCGGCGACGCCTACCAGAAGGCCTTCACGGGGTTGGCCGATGGGGCCAAGATCGACATCGTCGACGAGCAGACGATCGAGAACGAGGACTCGAACCCGCCCACCTCGCAGGTGAACGCCATCGCCAGCAAGGCCCCCGACGTGCTCCTCGCCGTGCCGCTGGGGGCCCAGTGCATCGCCTTCCTCAAGGAGGTGGCCAACGCCCGGGCCGCCAACCCGGGCTGGGAGCCGAGGATCTACATCACCTCCACCTGTGCCAGCACGCTCCTGCTCGCCCTCTCCGGGGCGGCGGCCGACGGCATCTACACGATCGTCACGGCCAAGGACGCCAACGACCCGGCCAACGCGCAGGACCCCGAGGTGGCCGCCTACCGCGCCGCCATGACTGACCTCGGCTTCAAGGCCGATGGCGACTTCGCCACAGCGGGCGCCGGCTGGACGGCTGGCGAGCTCACCGTGGAAGCGATCCGCCTGGCTGCTGAGTCGGAGGGTGGCCTCACCCGAGCGTCGATCCTCGACGCGGCTCGCTCGCTCGACTACCACTTCCAGCTCGCTCGTGACGGCGTCAACTTCAGGACCAACGGGGCCGACGACGCCTATGGCCTGGAGTCGATGCAGGTCGTGCAGTACGACGCCGACACCAAGACCTACACCGACGTGGGTGAGCTGGTCACCAGCTTCGAGGGCACGACCAAGCTCCCCTGAGCGAGCCCACCACAGCCCGAACCACTCGGAGGCAGGGAGCCCGCCGGTGCCGCAGGACGAGGGATTGACGATGGAGGTGGCGCCCGAGGGCGCGGCCCCGCTCCTGGCCGTGGGCGAGGTCTCGGTGCGCTTCGGCGGGGTCGTCGCCCTCGACTCGCTGTCGTTCGGGATCGAGCGGGGGCAGATCTGTGGCCTGATCGGTCCCAACGGCGCCGGGAAGACGACCTGCTTCAACGTCGTGAGCCGCATCTACCAGCCCACCGGCGGCTCGATCCTGTTCGACGGCCGTGACCTGCTCAAGCTGCCGGCCCACGCCATCGCCGAGCTGGGGATCGCCCGCACGTTCCAGAACCTGGCCCTGTTCCCGTCGATGACGCTGCTCGAGAACGTGATGGTGGGGGCGCACTGCCGGGGGACGATCGGGTTCGTGCGGGGCGCGCTGCGGCTCCCCCCGCGCGGCGAGGAGCGCGTCACCCGTCAGCGCGCCTACGGCTTGCTCGAGCAGCTGGGGCTGGCCGAGCACGCCTTCCGGCCGGCCGCCGGGCTGCCCTTCGGCACGCTCAAGCGCCTCGAGCTGGCGCGGGCGCTGGCTGCGCAGCCCCGGTTCCTCCTGCTCGACGAGCCGGCGTCGGGTCTCACCCACGGCGAGGTCGACGAGCTGGGCGAGACGATCAGGCGGGTGCGGGACGAGTTCGGCCTGACCGTGCTGCTCGTCGAGCACCACATGGCCCTGGTGATGGGCATCTCCGACCATGTGGTGGCCATGGACTTCGGTCGCAAGATCGCCGAGGGGAGCCCCAAGCAGGTGCAGAGCGACCCGGCTGTGATCCAGGCCTACCTGGGGACCGGATGACCGCTCACCCGCCCCTGTTGGAGGTCGCCGGCCTGCACGCCGGATACGGCCCGGTGGAGGTGCTGCACGGCATCGACGTCACCGTGGCCGAGGGCGAGGTCGTGGTGGTGCTCGGGGCCAACGGTGCTGGCAAGACGACGATGATGCGCGCCATCTCCGGCACCATCGCCCGCCGCGGCACGGTGCGTCTCGGCACGACGGACATCTCGCGCACCAGCCCCGATGCCGTGGTGCGCGCGGGGGTGGCGCAGGTGCCCCAGGGTCGGGGCACGTTCACCGAGCTGAGCGTCGAGGACAACCTCCGGGTCGGCGCCTACACGCGCAAGGACACCGAGGTGCAGGCCGACATCGACCGCTGGTACGACGTGTTCCCCCGGCTCGCGCAGCGGCGCACGCAGCGGGCGGGCACGTTGTCGGGCGGCGAGCAGCAGATGCTGGCCGTCGCCCGGGCGCTGATGAGCCGGCCGAAGCTGCTCCTGTGCGACGGGCCCAGCCTCGGGCTGGCCCCGATCATCGTGCAAGAGCTCTTCGGCATCCTCGGCCGGCTCAACAGCGACGAGGGCATCTCGGTGCTCCTCGTGGAGCAGAACGCCAACCTGGCGATGGAGATCGCCCACCGCGCCTACCTGCTCGAGACCGGCACCATCGTCGCCTCCGGCGACGCCGACACCATCCGCAACGACGACGCCATCCGCAAGGCGTACCTCGGCTACTAGGGAGCTCGACACCAGCGTGGAACGGTTCCTCCAGTACTTCTTCAACGGGCTCTCGCAGGGCTCCATCTACGCGCTCCTCGCCCTCGGCCTGGTGATCATCTACCGGGGGTCGGGACACCTGAACTTCGCGCAGGGCGAGATGGCCATGATCAGCGCCTTCCTCGCCTG
The DNA here is from genome assembly GCA_046598435.1 of Acidimicrobiales bacterium. Classification (GTDB taxonomy): domain Bacteria; phylum Actinomycetota; class Acidimicrobiia; order Acidimicrobiales; family VFJN01; genus VFJN01. The sequence continues at coordinate 4,104 of JBKJIL010000179.1, read as the reverse complement.
GTGGTACGCCGACATCGGTCTCTCGCCCTGGCTCGCCGTGGCCGTGGCCGCGGTCACCGCCTTCGTGGTCGCCATGGGCATCGAGCGCTTCATCATCCGGCCGATCGGCAACCACAGCCAGTTCGCGGTGGTCGTCGCCGCCATCGGTCTCTTCCTGGGGCTCAACGCCCTGGCTCCCTTCGCGTGGAAGGTGACCATCCCCCAGGCCTTCGAGCCGCTGTTCCCGAACGACGCCGCGGACTTCGTGCGCATCGGCGGGGCGGAGTGGCGTGAGCAGAGCATCGGGGTGCTCGTGGTGCTCGCCGTCACCGTGGCCGTCCTCTACCTCATCTTCCAGCGCACGCGGTTCGGTCTGGCCATGCGGGCCGTGGCCAGCAACCCCGAGTCGTCGCCCCTCGTGGGGATCCCCACCGGGCAGGTGCTCGCGGTGTCCTGGGGCCTGGCCGCGGCGGTGGGGGCCATCGGCGGCGCCATGGTGGCCTCGCTGCGCGGCAACGTCGACTCGTCGATGATGTTCACGATCTTCTTCGCCGCCACTGCAGCCGCCACCCTCGGGGGCTACGACAGCCTGTTCGGGGCCGTCTTCGGCGGCATCGTCCTGGGTGTGTTCGAGAACATGGTGGTCGGCTACCAGCCTGACGTGGTGGGGCAGGAGCTGAAGGGCGTGGTGAGCCTCGTGGTGATCCTCGTGGTGCTGCTGATCAAGCCGTCAGGGCTGTTCGGCTCGCAACGGGTGGAGCGCGTCTGATGCCCGTCCGCCTCGTCCAGGGGAGCGCGGGCCACTGGGCGCTGCGCGTCTCGGGGGCGCTGGTCGTGGCCTACGTGGCCCTGTCGCCGGCCGTGCGCGACCTCACGCCCAGCGAGTACGGCGAGCTCACGGACATCGCCGTGTTCGCGCTGGCGGCGGTGTCGCTGAACCTCCTGATCGGGTTCACCGGGCAGATCTCGATCGGGCACTCCGCCTTCTTCGGGATCGGCGCCTACACGCTGGCCATCCTCGTGGCCGACCACGGGTGGTCGCCGGGATGGACCTACCCGGTCGCCGCGCTCGTGTGCTTCGCGGTGGGCGTGCTCGTGGGCGTGCCCGCCCTGCGGCTGCGCGGCCTCTACCTGGCGCTGGTCACCCTGGCCCTCGCGCAGATCTTCCCGGCCCTGGTGCGCAAGTTCGACGAGTTCACCGGGGGCTCGCAGGGCATCGGGGGCCTGCAGTACGACGCGCCGGGCTGGACGGGTCTCGAGTCGGGACGGCAGGGGCGGGCCGAGTGGATGTACTGGCTGGCCCTCGGCACCCTCGCCGTCGGCTACGTGATCGTGCGGAACCTCGTGAAGAGCAGGGTCGGCCGGTCGATGGTGGCGGTGCGCGACAACAGCACGGCCGCCGCCGCCATGGGCGTGCACGTCGCCGCCACCAAGACGATCGTGTTCGGGCTCTCGGCGGCGCTGGCCGGACTGGCCGGCTGCACCTTCGCCCTCCGGCAGACCCAGACCACCCCCGAGAACCTCAACTTCACGATCCTCGGGGCCATCCTCTTCCTGGTGATCATGGTGGTCGGCGGGGCGGGGAGCCTGATGGGCCCCATCGTCGGTGCCTTCGTGTACTACCGGGTCGATCAGTTCACGCGCGCCCTCCCCGAGAAGTCGTGGCTGCCCACCTCCCTCCACGACTTCCTCCAGGGCCGACCGAACCTGGCCACCCTCGTGTTCGCCAGCCTGCTGATCCTGCTGATGTTCGTGGCGCCCTTCGGGCTGGTGGGCCTGGCCAAGCGGGTCGGGCGCCGACTCGTGGTGGTGGTGCCCGTTCCGCCGCTGGTCCCGGCGTCGGCGGCCGCGTCCGGGCCGGCCGCGGCCGACCCCCCTGAGACCGGCTGATCAGGCCAAGCGCTCCTCCATGGCCCACGGCGAGCCGTGGTCGACGAGCAGGTCGAGGAAGGGCCGGGCCCTGAAGGCCTCCGGACCCAGCACCCCAGCCCCCGCCCACACCCCGCTGGCCAGCAGCTCGAGGGCGATCACCGGGTTGATGGCCGTCTGCCACACGACGGCCTGCGAGCCGTCGCGTCCCATCGTCTCCTCGTTGTCGGCCAGGTGGTAGAGGTACACCTCCCGCGCCTGACCACCGGGCCCCGTTCCGGTCACCCACGTGCCGGCACAGGTGCGGCCCCGCATCCGGTCGCCGAGGGTGGCCGGGTCGGGGAGGCAGGCGGCGACGACATCGCGCGGCGACACCTCAGCGCCGCGGACGCGAACCCTGTCGGTGCGATCGAGGCCCACCTTGTGCAGCACCTGCAGCACCTCGATGAACTCGTCGCCCAGGCCGTACTTGAACGTCACCCGGTTGCAGTCCACCCACCGAGGGATGAGGAGCACCTCCTCGTGCTCGACGTTCACGCACTCGACGGGGCCGATGCCCTCCGGGAACACGAAGGTCTCCGGCTCGGAGAACGGCGCCGTCGTGAACCAGCCCCGCTCGCGCTCCCAGATCACGGGCGGGTTGAGGCACTCCTCGATGGTCGTCCAGATCGAGAAGGTGGGCGCGAAGGCGAAGCCGTCGACCACGAGGTCGGCGCCGTCTCGCACACCGATCTCGTCGATGGTGGTGAACAGCTCGTCGGCTGCGTGGCGCGCGAACACGTCGGAGAGCCCGGGCTCCACCCCCATCCCTACGAGGGCGAGCAGGCCCCGCTCCTCCCATGCTGCGTGCTGGGCCAGCTGGTCGTCGCCCAGCTTCACGCCGGGTTCCTCGTGGGGCCGCTCGGGGTGCGGGTTCGACAGCGACATCGCCATGTCGAGGTAGGTCGCCCCGGCGTCGAAGGCTCCCCCGAAGATGGGCATCACGAAGCGGGGATCGGCCGCGTTGAGCACATGGGTGCAGCCGTGGGTACGGAGGCAGTCGGCCACTGCGGCTCGGTCGGATGCGTCGACGACGGCGCTGGAGAAGCGAGCGTCCCCCGTGGCGGCGGCGGCCCGTGCGGCGCGAGCCGGGTCGAGGTCGGCCAGCACCACCGCCTCGAAGAACGATCGTCGGCGGGCGATCATCGCGAACGCCGATCCCACCCCGCCGCTGCCCACCACCAGGATCTTCATGTCGCGTCCTCCATGTCGGTCGTCTTCCGGGCCAGCTCGCCGGTTGGCGCTGGCGGGCTCATGCGCGGTGGTCCTGGAAGCGGAACCAGGCCGACACGGCAGGGAGCCACGCGGCCCGCAGCGCGTGCAGGGGGATGGGGCGGTGCCGGAGCTCCGCGAAGGGTGGGAGCGGCTCACCGCAGATCGCCGCCGCCATGCGATGGCCGAGCCAGGTGTTCATGGCCACCCCAGAGCCGTTGCAGCCGGTGGCGTACCAGAGGCCGTCGAGGCGTCCACAGTGCGGCAACCGGTCGAGGGTGAGCGCCACCTGACCGCCCCACGCCCGCTCCACCGCCACTCCCTCGAGCTGCGGATGGACCCCGAGCAGGCAGCGGTAGAGGTGGTCGCGGGCCTCGTCGAGGGTGACGGCGCCGAGCCGCCTGCGGCCGCCGAAGAGCATCCGGCCGTCGGGATCGAGCCGCCAGTACCAGAGCAGGTTGCGGTCGTTGAACACCATGCGGCGGGTGGGCAGCACGGCGTCGGCCAGCTCGGGGGTCAGCGGCTCGGTGGCGATGATGAACGACCCCATCGGGAGCACGCGACGCCGTAGGGCCGGCACCAGCCCGTCGGCATGCGCGTTGGTGGCCACGAGCACCTCGCTCGCGGTGATGCGGCCGCCGGCCGCCGTGGTGATCGCCCAGGCCCCTGGCCTGCCGGTGATGTGCACCGCCGGGGTGTGGGGGTGCAGCGACACACCTGCGTCCGACGCAATCGCCACCAGCCCGGCGTGGAAGCGCGCCGGGTGCAGCCCGCCGCTGCGCTCCACCACGAGCCCCGCGGGGAAGGCCGTCGAGCCGATCTCGTCGGCCAGGTCGGTGTCTCGCACGACGGTGGCCGTCTGGCCCACCGACGCCAGCTCGGCGGCGAGGTCCTCGAGGTGGGCCGCGCCGCGGGCGCCGTGGGTGAGGTAGAGCTGCCCGCACCGCACGTAGTCGCAGGCGATGTGCTCGTCGGCGATGATCCCCTCGACGTGGTCGAAGGCGG